>NZ_JBAPVS010000351.1:0-6864 GCF_049283275.1 Caulobacter sp.
TGACGTTCTCTGTGCCGGCCTCAACCAGGATGGCCTCGACCACGCCTTCATCGACGGCTTCGACTTCCATCGTCGCCTTGTCGGTCTCGATCTCGGCGATCACGTCGCCGGCCTTGACGGTGTCGCCTTCCTTGACCAGCCACTTGGCCAGGGTCCCCTCTTCCATCGTCGGGGACAGGGCGGGCATCAGGATGTCCGTCACTGGGCGGCCTCCAGGTATACGTCAGTGTACAGTTCGGAAGGATCGGGCTCGGGGCTGGTGCGGGCGAACTCAGCCGCCTCGGCCACAATGCGCTTCACCTCGGCATCGACGACCTTCAGGTCGTCTTCAGTGACGCCGGCCTTGGCCAGGCGTTCCTTCAGGTGGTCGATCGGGTCGCGCGTCTGCTTGACGTTGTCGACCTCGTCCTTGGTCCGGTACTTGGCTGGGTCGGACATCGAGTGGCCGCGATAGCGATAGGTCTTCATCTCGAGGATGAACGGGCCCTGGCCGCTGCGGGCGTGCTCAGCGGCGCGGGCGCCGGCCTCGGCGACGGCCGTGACGTCCATGCCGTCGACTTCCTCGCCGGGAATCCGGAACGACGTGCCGCGCTTGTGGAAGGCGGTCTCCGAGGCCGAACGCTCGACGCTGGTGCCCATGGCGTACTGGTTGTTCTCGATCACGTACACGACCGGCAGCTTCCACAGCTGGGCCATGTTGAAGCTCTCGTAGACTTGGCCCTGGTTGGCCGCGCCGTCGCCGAAATAGGCGAACGAGACATTGCCGTTACCGCGATAGTGGTTGTTCAGCGCCAGGCCGGTGCCGAGCGACACCTGGGCGCCGACGATGCCATGGCCGCCGTAGAAGCCGGTCTCGACGTCGAACATGTGCATGGAGCCGCCCTTGCCGCGCGACGAACCGCCCGCGCGGCCGGTCAGTTCGGCCATGACTTCGTTCGGGTCCATGCCGGCGGCCAGCATGTGGCCGTGGTCGCGGTAGCCGGTGATGATCTGGTCGCCCTTGACCTTGATCGACTGCATGCCGACCGCGATGGCTTCCTGACCGATATAGAGGTGGCAAAAGCCGCCGATCAGACCCATGCCGTACAGTTGACCGGCGCGCTCTTCGAAGCGGCGGATCAGCAGCATGTCCTGGTAGAATTTCAGAAGCTCGTCCTTGCCGACGAAGGTGTTGACACCGGTGGCATCAGCCTTCCCCGCGGGGGCTTCACCCTTGCGCGTACGCGCCATTCAACTCTCCCTGGCCAATCTTCATCGCGGCCTACTCCTGGACGCCCACCGACCGAATGAACCTTCGGTTCCGCGTAGATAGGGGTCCTTTGTCAAACCCGAAACGGGTCAGGCTCGCCTGATCCGCCGGCAGAGCCTAGGACAGGGTCTCCCACCAAACGCTCAGCGCGGGGTGCGGATCACGTAGTCCTTGGGATCGGCATATCCGAGGAGCGAACGCGCGCGTTCTTCCAAGAGGTCCGCCGACAAACTGCCGCTGCGTAATAGACGAGCACGGGCCTCCAGGTCCATCCTTTCGGCGCGGATCTTCTTCAACTCCAGGGTCTTGGCGGCGAGATCTGCATTGCGCTGCGACGTCGATAACAGTCCGCGTTCGCCCGTAAGAGCATGGAACACGAAGTAAGTGATCAACAGGAGGAGCGCCGCGGTCGGCAGAAAAGGTTGCAGTCGGGCGAACATCAGCGATTCCCAGGAGGGTATGTTTAACCTGCCCGATCAGGCTTAACGCCTTACTAAACGGGGAGTTTTGGCCAGCGAGGACAAGATGTCGAAAGCAGGGCCCTAACGCTTTCATTTGAGATGGTTTCAAGGGCATCTAGATACCGCGCCGCAGCATCTGAACGGCCGTTTCGTGGCGTTTTCTGCGGCAGTGCGGCGGAAGTCCATTTTCGCTTTTAGAAAAATTGTTGGTGAATTTTGGCGCCCGGCGCCTCCAAAGCGGGCGATCAACATCTCCACCCTGAGAATCGTAGCATTTGAAACGAAAAAGGCGGCGCTGAAAGCGCCGCCTTTCGTCGTCGTTGTCGTCGGATCTAACGCCCCTTGAGCACCGCGCGACCGGCATAGACGGCCTGGTCGTCAAGGGCTTCCTCGATACGCAGCAGTTGGTTGTATTTGGCCAACCGGTCCGAACGGGCCAACGAGCCGGTCTTGATCTGACCGCAGTTCAGGGCGACGGCCAGATCGGCGATCGTGCTGTCCTCGGTTTCGCCCGAACGGTGGCTCATCACGCTGGTGTAGGCGTTACGGTGGGCTAGATCGACGGCGTCGATGGTTTCCGACAGCGATCCGATCTGGTTGACCTTGACCAGGATCGAGTTGGCCAGACCCTTGTCGAGACCCAGTTGCAGACGCTTGGGGTTGGTGACGAACAGGTCATCGCCGACCAGTTGGACCTTCTTGCCCAACTTTTCGGTCAGCAGCTTCCAGCCCTCGAAGTCGTCTTCCGACATGCCGTCCTCGATCGACAGGATCGGGAACTTGTCGGCCAGGTTGGCCAGGTAGTCGACCATCTGGCCCGGATCCAGGCTCTTGCCCTCGCCTTCCAGCTCGTACTTGCCGTTCTTGAAGAACTCGGTGGCCGCCACGTCCAGGCCCAGGACGAAATCCTGGCCCGACTTGTAACCGGCGGCCTCGCCCGCCTTGACGATGAAGGCCAGGGCGTCCTCGGCCGAGCCGAGGTTCGGGGCAAAGCCGCCCTCGTCGCCGACGTTGGTGTTGTGGCCGGCGTCCTTCAGGGCCTTCTTCAGGCCATGGAAGATCTCCGCGCCCATCCGCAAGGCTTCGGCGAAGGTCGGCGCGCCCGTCGGCAGGATCATGAACTCCTGGATGTCGATCGGGTTGTCAGCGTGGGCGCCGCCGTTGATGATGTTCATCATCGGCACCGGCAACACACGGGCCGAGACGCCGCCGACATATTTGTAGAGCGGCAGACCAGCCGACTCGGCGGCGGCCTTGGCGGTGGCCAGCGAGACGCCGAGGATGGCGTTGGCGCCCAGGCGGCTCTTGTTGGGCGTGCCGTCCAGCTCGATCATCAGGTTGTCGATGCGGCGCTGGTCTTCGGCATCGACGCCCGACAGCGCGTCGAACAGCTCGCCATTGACCGCGTCCACCGCTGCCTTGACGCCTTTACCGCCGTAGCGGGACTTGTCGCCGTCGCGCTTTTCGACCGCTTCGTGAGCGCCAGTCGAGGCGCCCGAGGGCACGGCGGCACGACCGAAGGCGCCGTCTTCCAGGACGACGTCGACCTCGACCGTCGGATTGCCGCGGCTGTCCAGAATTTCGCGGGCGATGATGTCGACGATCTCGGTCATGGGAGCTCCCCTTTCAAAAGGCGCCTCCCCTTAGCGGCGTGGGCCTCGGACCGCAACCGGCGCTCGCCGGATCATCGGAACGAGCGTACGGCGCGCGCCTTTTCTCAGGCCTGCAGGACCGGCGGCGCCCACCCCTTGCCGAGACGGAACTTCACCCGGTCCGAACCGAAGTCGAGCTCGACCCGGGAGAACAGCTTCAGCACGTCGACGCCCAACAGCACGGCAGGCCGGCTGTTGAGGTTCCAGACGTCGAAGATGTGCAGGTCGGCCAGCACAAGAGGCAGGTTGGTCATCCGCAGGGCCCCCAATTCGATCGAACGGACGATCCGCAGTTCGCCCAAGGTCGCCTCGCCCGCCGCGCCGACCAGCCGGATGGCGATGGCGGGGTCGGGTTTGCGGCGCACCCGCAACTTGATCGCCTGGGCCAGAGCCATGTTGCCGATGCTGGCGCCCGAACCGGAGTCGATGAAGGCGGTGCAGCGCGCGCCGCCGACCCGGGCGTTGGCGACCGCCAGCCGACCGAAACGGGCGTCCGCGAGCACCGAGACCTCGCGCGCGCTGGAATGGACGGACGACAGAGGGGTGCTGCGACGGACCTCCAACCGCTTGCGGCGGAAATCCATGATGACGTTGCGGTCGTCCAGCATGTCGACGCCCAGCAGACCATCCACGCCCAGACGCTCGGGCGGAAGCACCGGCAATTCGGAGTCCTTCATGTGCGCATCGCCGGCCACCATCAGCGGCACCTTGGCCGTGGGCGTCAGGGCCGAGCCGCCTACGCCGTGCAGCATCACCGTGCGGCCAGCCTCCAAGCCCAGTCGCGCCGCCAACGTCGTCGACAACGCGCTGCGGTCGGCGCCGGTGTCGACCACGAAGGCGAACGGCCCCTGCCCGTTGATGAACACCTCGACCGTCATGCGGTCGATTGAATCCAGCGCCGTGTCGAGGAAGATCGGCGGAGGCTCGGCCGGTGGAAGCACGGCCGGCGCTGACGGCGCGGGCGTTGGCGAAATTTGCAGCGAAGTCTTCCGCAGCAGCGGCTCGGGCGTCGCGGATCGAGCCCAGGCCGCATCGGCCATCAGCGACAATCCCAGTCCCGCCGCGATGTTTCGGCGTGTGAGCATGGGCGGATCTCCCTGCCGTCAAGATACCACGGTTATTTCGACGACGTTGTCGAAATCCATGGTCAAGCAAGCACGGACGCGGAAGCGTCCGCTTGGGGAAAGCTGCGCTGAAAGCGAAAAAGCGGCGGTCCGGGGACCGCCGCCTTTCGAGCTTCGTCTTGTCGCTCCGCCGAAACGGAGCGCGCTGAAGGCTAGTCTTCCTTCGGCGTCAGGATCTGCTTGCCGTTGTACAGACCGGTCTTCAGGTCGACGTGGTGCGGGCGGCGCAGTTCGCCCGAGTCCTTGTCTTCCACGAAGGAATTGGCGCCCAGGGCGTGGTGCGACCGGCGCATGTTCCGGCGAGAAGGCGAAGTTTTTCTTTTGGGAACGGCCATCGAAGTGACTCTGCTCGCTGAGCTTGAAAATTAGAGACGGCGACTCGGGGAAGACCCAGGCCGCCGTGTGAGGGCGCGCTTATGCCTGAAACTCCCCGAGTATGCAACCGGGCTTGTTAGACCAATCGTCCCTGCTCTTTCGCCGCGGCGATAAAGCTGGCGAACAAGGGGTGCGGGGCGAACGGACGGCTCTTCAGTTCGGGGTGATATTGCACGCCGATGAACCACGGATGGTCCTCGCGCTCGACGATTTCGGGCAGCACGCCGTTGGGCGAACGGCCGGTCAGTTTCAGGCCGGCGTCCTCCATCAGGTGGGCGTAGCCGATATTGACCTCGTAGCGGTGGCGGTGGCGCTCGCTGATCTCGGTCCCGCCGTAGATCTCGGCGACCTTCGAACCCGGGGTCAGGACGGCCTCGTAGGCCCCCAGGCGCATGGTGCCGCCCAGGTCGTCGTTGCTGCGCCGCTGGACGGTCTCGTTGCCCTTGATCCACTCGGTCATGATGCCGACCACCGGACGCTCCGTGGGCCCGAACTCGCTGGACGAGGCGTCCTTGACGCCCGCCACGTTTCTCAACACCTCGATGACCGCCATCTGCATGCCGAAGCAGATGCCGAAATACGGCACCTTGCGTTCGCGGGCGAACTGGGCGGCGCGGATCTTGCCTTCCGCCCCCCGCTCGCCGAAACCGCCGGGGACCATGATGGCGTGGGCGTTTTCCAGGCGGGCGGCGGCCGCGCCGGGATCGCCCTCGAAGGTCTCGCTCTCGACCCAGTCCAGGTTGACCTTGACCTTGTTGGCCAGACCGCCGTGGTGCAGGGCCTCGATCAAAGACTTATAGGCGTCCTTCAGGACCGTGTACTTGCCGACCACCGCGATGGTCACCTCGCCGTCGGGATGCTGGACCGTCTGGTCAATGGCTTCCCAACGCGACAGGTCCGGCTTGGGCGCGTCGCTCATGCCGAACACGTCCAGCACCTCGGCGTCCAGGCCTTCCTTGTGGTAGTCGATCGGCACCGCGTAGATCGAAGCGCTGTCCATCGCCTGGATCACGGCGCTGGGACGCACGTTGCAGAACTGGGCGATCTTGCGCTTTTCCTCGACCGGGATCTCCTGCTCGCAGCGGCACAGCAGGATGTCGGGCTGGATGCCGATCGAGCGCAGTTCCTTGACCGAGTGCTGGGTCGGCTTGGTCTTCATCTCGCCGGCCGTCTTGATGAACGGCAGCAGGGTCAGGTGCACGTAGCAGCTCTGGCCGCGCGGCAGGTCCTGGCGCAGTTGGCGGATGGCCTCGAAGAACGGCAGGCCCTCGATGTCGCCCACTGTGCCGCCGATCTCGACCAGCACGAAGTCGACCGGCTTCTCGCCTGACTCGTCAAGCGCCGGCGACAGGACGAAGTCCTTGATCTCGTTGGTGACGTGCGGAATCACCTGGACGGTCGCGCCCAGATAGTCGCCGCGACGCTCCTTCTCGATGATCGTCTTGTAGATCTGGCCGGTGGTGATGTTGTCGGCCTTGGTGGCCGACACGCCGGTGAAGCGCTCGTAGTGGCCCAGATCGAGGTCGGTCTCGGCCCCGTCGTCGGTCACGAAGACCTCGCCGTGCTGATACGGGCTCATCGTGCCCGGATCGACGTTGAGATAGGGGTCGAGCTTACGAAGGCGAACCTTGTAGCCGCGGGCCTGAAGGAGCGCTCCGAGCGCTGCGGAGGCGAGGCCTTTTCCCAATGAGGAAACCACGCCTCCGGTGATGAAGATGTACCGGGTCATGGGCGATCAGATTAGCCGTGATTCGATGCCGCCGGGGAAAAGACCGAGGTTCATTCACAAAAGAATGCGCCGACCCCTCCCGGAGGGGTCGGCTCGGGCATCAACAGTAGGATGTCGTCGGCCCTTACTGGGCCGGCTTTTGGTCAGCCGGAGCCGGGGCGGCGATCACTGGGACCGGCGCGGCGGCGGGCGTCCCGACCTGGCTCTTGGGGACCGGAGCCTTGGCGGCCGGCTTGGGCGCCGAGACGGTCGGGGCCGGCGCGCTGATCTGCGG
>NZ_JBAPVS010000352.1:0-30221 GCF_049283275.1 Caulobacter sp.
GTTGGGGACACGCCGCAAGGGCATGTCCCCGACTCTAGAGCCCCTCGTCCTCCAGGGCCTTGGTCGCCGTGTCGATCCGGGTCTGCAGCTCGCGCATGAACTCGCCGCGCTTCAGGCCGGCGGGGATGGGCGGCAGGTATTCGAAGACGATCACGCCGGGCGGCATCAGGAATTTGCCCCGGGGCCAGTGGACGCCGCAGTTCAGGGCCAAGGGCGTGACCGGAAGGTTCATTTCGCGATAAAGCGCCGCGATTCCGGGCTTGTAGTCGCCGGGCTGACCGACCTTGCCACGCGTGCCTTCGGGGAAGATCACCACCTGGCGATCGTCCTTCATGCGGTCGACGGAGTCGCGGACCAGCTTTTTCAAGGCCGTCGAGTGACCCTCGCGATCGACAACGACCATGCCGGCCTTGAGGCCATGCCAGCCGAACAGCGGCACGTTCAGCAGTTCCTTCTTCATCACGAAGCAGGCGTCGGGCAGCAGGGCGAACTGGCTGAAGACATCGAACATCGACTGGTGCTTGGCCGCGACCAGGGCCGGCCCGGTCGGTTTGAATTCCGCGCCGCGCACCTCGACCCTGATTCCCGCTAGCCAGCGCAGGCCCCAGATCAGGCCCCTGGACCATGTCGACAGCGCCCAGGTGTTCACCCGGCGCGGCAGCGGCAGGGTCAGCAGCATGGCCAGGGCGGTGAACACCGACCAGATCCAGAAGAACAGCTGGAACAGGAACGAACGCAGATAGATCAAGACGCTTCCTTCGCCGGTTCACCGGCTCTTGGGCCGGCTTCTTGTCCGGCTTTCTCGTCGGCCTTTTCCTTGGGGCCCAGGCTGAGGAACGCCTCACGGCCCAGGATCGCCAGATACTTGCAGTATTCCACGATCATGCGCCGCGCGCCCGTGCCGCCTTTCCACCAGCGGTGGGCGTTCAGGCTCTCGGTGACCACGGGATAGGGGTGCAGGGCCACGTCCGGCATGGTGGCGCGCAGCTCCAGCATCGAGCGCGGCATGTGGTAGTCGGCCGTGACCACGATCAGGCTCTCATAGCCCTTGGCCTTGGCCCACTCGGCGGTCTCGCTGGCGTTGCCGACGGTGTCGGCGGCCGCGTAGCCCAGGTCGATGCAGCATTCATAGATCGGCCGCACGGCCTTGGTGACGCCCAGCACATCCTCGCGGGAGGCTTCGCGGTTGACGCCCGAGATCAGCAGGCGCTTGCCCTTGCCGGCCTCCAGGAGCTTGGTCGCCGCCTCCAGCCGCACGTTGGAGGCGCCGGTCAGCACCACCACCCCGTCCGACACCGGCGGTTCCGCGGGCGGCGTGGACTGATCGACGCGGCTGGTGAAGGCCAGCAGACCCACGAACCAGACCATCACCATGATCAGCAGCGCTGCGATGCTCTTCACGGCATGCCTCTCAATAGGCGCAGGGAGGCCGCGCGGGCCGTGATCCCGGCCACCAGCGCCGCCACCAGCGGGCAGGGCAGGGGCGCCAGAAGATCGATCCAGGCCAGCGGCAGGACCGGCGTCAGTCCCTGGCCGCCCCCCACGAGCCGCGCCGCCGCCCCGATCATGGCCGCGCCGGCTCCGCCCAGCAAGCCGGCGATGAAGGCCATGCCCGCGAAGCGGTTCTGGAACAGGTTGGCGATGAAGCCGTCCTCGGCCCCCGACAGGTGCAGCACCTCGACGATGTCGTGGCGAGCGGTCAGGGCGGCGCGAGTGGCGAAAACGATCACGGCGGCGGCCGCCGTGGCGATCAGGCCGAAGACGCCGATGGCGGCCCAGCCGGCCAGGCGCGCGGCATGCTCGATGTCGGCGATCCAGCGGCTGTGGTCATCGACCACCGCGTCGACATTGGCCTCCTTGAGCGCCTTGTTCAGCGTGGCGGTGGTGGCGGGGGCTTTCGGATCGAGGTCCAGGGTCACCAGGCGCGGCACGGGCAGGTCGGCGATCAGGGCCTCGCGGCCGATCCACGGCTCCAGCAGGGCCTCGGCCTTTTCCCGGGGCAGGGCGCGAGCCTCGCTGACGCCCTTGACCCCCGACAGGGTCTCGGCGGCGCGCGCGGCGGCGCTGTCGGGGGTTTCGCTGGACCGGGGACGGACCACCACGGTGGCCGAGCCCGTCAGCTGGGCGGTCCAGCCCGAGGCGGCGCGCGTCGAGGCGATCGCGGCCAGGGCCGTCAGGCAGGCCAGGAAGCACAGCACGGCGACCACGAACACCAGCGAACCGTCCCGCGCGTCGCGCGGCGGCAGCAACTGGCCGGGCTTCCAGCGGGCGATGGAGAACTCGCTCACGCGTCGTCCTCCTCGTCTTCGTAGTTGTCGTCGTCTTCGTAGCCGTAGGCCTCGCCGCGGTCTTCCTCGGCGAAGTCGACCAGCCGACCATGCTCCAGGTGCAGGGTCGGCCGGTTGGCGCGAGCGACCAGATCCTCGTCGTGGGTGGCGATCAGCACCGTGGTGCCCAGGCGGTTCAGCTCGACGAACAGCCGCAGCAGGCGCAGCGACATGGCCGGATCGACATTGCCGGTCGGCTCGTCGGCCAGCAGCACGTCGGGACGATCGACCACGGCGCGGGCGATGGCCAGGCGCTGCTTCTCACCGCCCGACAGGGTGGCGGGCAGGGCGTGCATGCGGTCGCCCAGACCCACCCACTGCAGCAGCTCGGCGACATCCTCGCGATAGGTCTTGGGTTTGCGGCCGGCGATGCGCAGCGGCAGGGCGGCGTTGTCGAACACCGACAGGTGGTCCAGCAGGCGGAAGTCCTGGAACACCACCCCGATCCGGCGGCGGACGAAGGGCAGGTCCTCGGTCCGGGTCAGGCTGATGTCGCGCCCGAACAGCTCGACACGGCCCCGTGACGCGCGGTGAGCCAGGTAGATCAGCTTCAGCAGCGAACTTTTTCCCGCGCCCGACGGACCGGTGAGGAAATGGAAAGACCCTGGGTATAGGGTGAAGGTGAGATCGCTGAGCGTTTCCGGCCCGCGTCCATACCGCATCGAAACACCCTCGAAGCGGACGACAGGGGCGGTGTCGCCATCCTGGACGTCATCGATGCGCAAGTGTGTGTCGCGGGGTCTTGTGGACATGGTTGGCAAAATCGGCGACCTCGTATGTAGGAGCGGGGAGCGTCCGATTCGCGGCCATGATACTGACCTGTCCCGAGTGCGCCAGTCGCTATTTCGTCGATGACTCCAAGGTCGGCGCGGCTGGTCGTGTCGTGCGTTGCGCCTCCTGCGGCGCGCGTTGGACGGCCCGTAACGAAGAAGCTCTGGATCTGTTCGAAGAGCCTTCGGCCGCCGACCTGGCGTCCGACCCGAACCTGACCGCGCTGAACGGCGCGTCCAATCCCGCCGACGATCCCGAGACCCCGGTCAATGAACTGCCGGGCGAAGAACTGCCCAAGGTGTTCCGGGCCCGCGCCGACGCCGAGCGCCGCCTGAAGGAAGCCAAGACCACCGGCGTCATCTGGGGCGGCCTGGTCGCGGTGATGGTCGTGCTGCTGGTCGCCGCCGGCGTCTTCCGCATGAACATCGCCCATATGTGGCCCAGAACGGCCGGCGCCTACGCCTTCGCCCGCATGCCCGTGAACAATGTCGGCCTGGTGGTCGAGGGCCTGAAGGCCGTGCCGACGATGCAGAACGGCCATGCCGCCATCACCATCACCGGCGTGCTGCGCAACATCACCGATCATGCGGTGACCACCCCGCCGCTGCGCGTGGCCCTGCTGAACAAGAACGAGAAGCGGGTGGCCGGAAAGCTGGCCGCCGCCGCCGATCCGGTGATCCCGCCCAGCCAGACCCGGCACTTCTCGGTGACCCTGCTGGATCCGCCCCGCACGGCCAACACCCTGGAGATCGGCTTCGCCCTGGAGCCCGGCGCCGCCAAGGCGGCCGGCAAGCCTGGTCATGTCGAAAAGGCCGCCAATCCCCAGCCGCCTTCGCTGCGCGGCGCCCAGAACCATCCGCCGGGCACCCCCCCAGCGGCGCAAGGGGCTGGACACGAGCCCCCCGGTCATGAGACCGGAGCGGTCGAAACGGCCCCCGCCGACCATCACTGACCAAGAAATCCTGATATGACCGAGCGCCTCGCCCCCGAAGTCCTGATTTCCCAGGAAGAAATCGCCGAGCGGGTGGAGGCGCTGGCCAAGGCCATCGCCCCACGCATCGACAACGACACCGTCGTCGTCTGCCTGCTGACCGGCGGCCTGTGGTTCGCCGCCGACCTGACCCGGGCCCTGTGGCGCGCCGGCCGCGACGTGCGCTTCGACGCCCTGTGGCTGGCCTCCTACCATGACGAGCGCAAGAGCTCGGGCCGCTGCGAGGTCCGCGCCGACCTGCAGCGCCCGCTGGTCGGCCGCCGCGCCCTGGTGGTGGACGACGTGCTCGACACCGGCCTGTCGCTGGGCGAGGCCGCCAAGCTGGTCAAGGACGCCGGCGCCAGCGAAGTGCTGACGGCCGTCTTCGCCCGCAAGCCCTGGGACAAGCCGCGCATCGAGCCCGACTTCATCGCCTGGGAAGCCCCGGCCCGCTATCTGGTCGGTTACGGCCTGGACGACGAGGGCAAGAGCCGCGGCCTGCCGTACATCGGCGCGATGGACTAGGCCTTGCCCTCTCCCGCGAGGGGAGAGGGACCAGATCCTATTTCGCCAGCTCGTAAGTCGCCGAGACGTCGATCCGCACCTTCAGCTCGCCGGCCGAGACCGGGCTGGAGCTGTCGGCCATTTCGCGCTTGGCCATGGCGTACATCGGCATCGGGGGCGGCGAGGGGGTGTAGCCGCCGCCTTCGCCCAGGCTGACCAGCCGGACGATCTTGTAGCCGGTGGCCCGGGCGTAGAGATCGGCCTTGGCCTGCAGGGCCTTGACCGCGTCCATCCGCGCGGCGTCCTCGGCGGCCTTGGGATCCTGCAGGCCGAAGCTGACGCCGCCCACATTGGTGGCCCCGGCGCCGACCGTGGCGTCGACCGTCTGGCCCAGCCTGGTCAGGTCGCGCACCTGGATGGTCACCTGGTTGTTGGCCTGGTAGCCGCTCAGCTTCGGCGGATTGTTCTCCACATAGACGTACTGCGGATTGACGCTGAGGTTGGAGGTCTGGATGTCGCGCTCGGCGATTCCGGCCTTCTTCAGGGCGGCGATCACCTTGTTCATCTGGACGGCGTTGGCGCTCATGGCCCCGGCGGCGGTCGCGCCGTCGGTCTGGACGCCCAGGGTGATGGTCGCCAGGTCGGGGGTCACCTTGCTCTCGCCGGAGGCCGACAGGTTCAGCGTCGTGGCGCGGAAGGCCGCGTCGGCGGTGTCGGCGTGCGCGGGCAGGGCCGTAGCGGCGGAGGTCAGCAGGGCGCCGACCAGGGCGATCGAGGCGGCCTTGGGAAAGGAAGGGCGGCTCATCAGGGCGGTCATAGTCATTATTCTCCATGCGGCTAGGATGGGCGCCGCGACCTTGATCGTCCCATCCGCCGATCCCAACAAGCGTTACCGGCGGCGGACGGTTCCACTCCTGACAGCTCCAACCTGAACCGGACCTTTAAGCCGCGTGCAGCCCATGCTAATCGACCCGTCCTCCCGAAGGGGTCGCGCCGCGCGCTTTCCCTCGTCTTGGGGGCCTGTAGCTCAATGGTTAGAGCCGACCGCTCATAACGGTCTGGTTGGGGGTTCGAGTCCCTCCAGGCCTACCACTACCCGGAATTTCGCTAGTGAATTCAAGGTGCTGGCGAAGGTTTGACAGTCAGGTTTGACAGCGGATGTTCGCTGTTCAGTCCTTCGGCCGTCCCTTTCGGTTCCGCCAGTCTTTCAGCATCTCGCCAAAGAACCCGCGTAGGTAGCTGGTGATGCCGCTGACGATGACGATCCCGATAAGGACCCAGGCAATGTCGGTCGTGGTCACGGCGCGAAGGCTTTCGATAATCTCGGTCATGCGGATTCGCGGCGTTGTGAGTGTGGCATGGCGGCGTAAGCGGCGAACAAGGCGTCGAATGTCTGGGGACCACTCCAGCCAGTAGGCACCATGATCGGCCGGACCTTCTCGCCGTCATGGATCTCGCGGGCCTCATAGACGACATCTTGGCCGCGCGTGGCCATGAGGCTGGTTCCGATATAGGGCGCGTTGTTCGGAGCGCGGACATAGCTCCCGTGCAGGATTTCCTTGGTCTGGCCAGCCCACGGGCCGCCAATGAACAGGTATGTTGTCATGTGTCAGTGTCCCTCCAGCTTCCCGATCGCCGCACGCGCCAGCTTCGCCTGACCGACGGTCTTGGTGTACCGTTCCACTTCCTTGAGCGTGCGGTGGCCCGACACCGACTGCAGTTCGTGCGGGGTGCAGCCGGCTTCGGCCAGGCGGCGCGAGCCGGCCTTGCGCAGGCCGTGCGGAGTGCTGCCTTCGGGCAGGCCCGCCAGCTGGGCGCGTTCGCCGAACCACTTGGTGAAGCCCGCCTCGGTGAAGGGGCGGCCGTACTCGGTGACCAGATAGGTCAGGTTGTCCTTGGGCTGCTGGTCCAGGACGGCCTTCAGGTCCGGGTGCAGCGGGATGATCAGTTCGACGGTGCTGTTGCCCTTCTTCTGAACGAAGTGCAGGGCGTCGATCGCGACCTCGGCGCCGGCGCGGGCGACCGGCATCTGGCGGCGGTGCTGGCGGCCCAGGGTGACGACGTCTGACCGGCGCACCAGGGTGTAGAGCAGCAGGGCCAGGGCCAGGCGTTCCTTGCTGCCCGGCTTCCAATGGTCTTCGAACTTGGCGATGTCGGCGTCGGTCCAGGCGCGGAAGCCCTTGCCTTCCTTGGGCAGCTTGACGTCGAGGAACGGGTTTTCAGTGACCAGCTGGCGGGCCTTGCCGAAGGCCCAGAGGGTGCGCAGGCGCTTGATCAGGTTGCGGGTCGCGCCGGGGGTGTCCTTGCCGGCGTCGATGATCGCGAAGGCGTGGCGGGTGCGGATGCCGCGGGCCGGCAGGTCGCCATAGCGCGCGCCGTTCTTGCCCTTGGTGTCGCGGAAACGATCGAGCATCGGCCGATAGGTTCGGTGGGTCAGCGGGTTAAGCTCTTTCCAGTCGCTGGACTGGTAATAGGCGGTGACCAGGGCGTCGATCGATCCGGGCTTGGCGCGGCCCTCGCCGGCCGTGACCTTGGTCTCGTGCGCGGCCTGGTAGGCGATCATGAACTCTTCGGAGCCGGGATCTCCCGGCAGGGCGACGCGAGCGTGGCCTGGGCGGCGGTAGTAGTGCCGCACGCGGCCGTGCCGGTCCTTGAAACGCTGGACGTAAAGCAGCGTCAGGCTGGTCATCAGAAGGCGTCGTCACAGAGCTGTTCAGCGGAGTCGTCAGGTAGCGCGTCGGCCGGGGGCGCCGTCAAGCCCTGGTCGTCAGCCTCGGTGATGTGAATGACGCCGTCGCGGCCGATCCAGACGTGCGGGCGCAGACCAGCGGCCTTCGCCGCGCGGATGGCCCGGGTCACGTCCTGCTGGCGGAAGTTGCGCGCGGCGCCCATGGATTTAGGGCTCCCCGTCTTCGGCGGGGGTCCAGACGCAGTCGAGGGCCACGCGCGCCAGGAATCGAACAAGAAGGCTGGGGCGGTGTCCGATGTGGAAGCGGGTCTGGCCGCCGCCTGGCAAGCCGAGCGGGCCGAGCGTCCAATGGCCAGCGGGCTTTGGGGGCTGATAGATCCTGAAGCCGGGGTCTTCTCCAGCGCCCAGCGCGATGTGCCAATAGGCGGCGGCTTGAGTGCATTCCGCGGCGGTGCAGCCGTCAGTCATCCCACTGGCCGGGCAAAGTTCCGGGTGGCGCCGCGCGCTCTCTTCGCGCTCGGTGGCGCTCATCGGCCCGAGTCCCGGCGTTCCTGGGCGGCGAGTGCTTGCTCGGCCTGGGCGTCACGCACGACGCGCTGACGCTCGGCCAGGATCATGGCCACTGCCTTGTCGAGGCATCGCAACTGATCGGCTACCCTGCCGCCACCGTCGCTGTCGAAAGGCCTGAAGGCGTCAGGGTGCCATTCGTTCGGCCATCCGCTGATGGCGCCCATCACGCCGCCCGCTGTTGCTGGAGCGTTGAGGATTAGGGCTGCGGCGAGATAGGCCTGGGCGCCCTCCGCCAGTTGGCCGTGGGTGTACTCGTCGTCAGCATTGGCAGTCATGCCCTTGACCGTCATCTGGCGGACCCGTTCGGTCAGCCCGGCCACAACGGCGGCGGCCAGGCCGGTGGCGTCGCGCAGGGTCAGCCCTTCGATCGAGGCCGTTCCAAGCGATAGCGCGCCGCTGCGCACCTCGAATTCCAGGGGGATGACGACATCCCTGATGTTGAGTGTCTGTTGGGCCATGTTCAGTTTCCTTGGGTTAGGAGCGAACCAGGTTCGTCTGGGGGCCTTGGAAGAGGTCGGGAGTGGGGCCCGCCATGGCGCGGCGGCGCGTCTCGCGGGTGGTCGCGGCGTGGTGCGGGGCGTCGTAGGTGAGGTGGCAGCGCTGACACCACGCCTTGAGGTTGGGGCGGTCGCCGGGCGTGCCGACGTTCTCCGGGACGTGGTCGAGATGGGCGACGGTCAGCACGACCTTCGACCCGGTGTCGGTGTGTTCCTCGCCGTTGATCTCGCGGCAGTCCGGATAGGCAGGCGAGCCCTCGCAACGGTTGCCGGCGCGGGCGCGGACCTCCAGGCTGATGGCCTTCCAGTCGGCCGGGTAGCGGGCGCGGTTCTCGGGGCGGATGGGCATGTCAGGCGACCCCGAACAGGTCGCCTGACGGCGCGCTGTCCAGCAACCGCCACCAGCCTTGCTGGCCCTTCATGGGGAGCGGGGTCTCGAACGGGATCGGATCGGCCATGCGCCAGGCGAACCGCTCAGCGCTCCAGTAGCCGAACGCCTCGTCGTTCGCGTGAGCGGGCCGCGCGGCGTACTGGCCGGACATGGGCTGACAAGCGGCCAGGATCGCTGTGCCGATCAAGGCGCCGTAAGGGACGTTCTGCCGCCACGGCAGACCGAAGGTCGCGTTGGCGGCCTCGTCGTTCAACAGGCTGGTCTCATTCAGCGGGCAGCGGCGCTGTGCGGCGTGGATCGCCACGCGCTGGCCGATCAGCCGGGCGGGTGCTGGCCAATGGCGGGTTTCATGGACCTTGAGGTGCGGGAACATCAGCGCTGAGGCCCAGGGCTGCCAGAGCGAGATCGCCCAAATTCCCTGGCAGTCGGCAGGTAGCGGGAGGGCGGCGGCCATCAGTGGCGTTCCCCAAACAGATCACCGGTCGGCGCCGCCGGCGGATGGTTGGCCAATATCCAGGCCTGGGCCTCGCGGGCGACCGCGACGTACTCTGCGCTGGGTCGGCCGGTGATTTCCTGGCCGGGCACGTAGCAGCGCCAGATGCGGCGTTGCAGCTGGGGCGGCAGTTGAAACCAGTGCGGCTTGCAGCCCCACATGGCCGGCGGCACCTGCTTGGTGCAGCCCGGCCAATGGCAGTGGTGGTCGCGGTTCTGGGGCTGGCTGCGGACGTAGTCGGCCTTGGTCATCAGGTGTGACTCTTGACCTTGCCGCGCGAGGCCTGGGCCATGCGGATCTGTGGCAGCATTTCATCGATCGTGTCGATCACGGCCTTGCGCAGGGCTTCGTCGGTCAGCCCGCCGACGGCGCCGTACTCCAGCACGGCCGTGATCGCCCCTTGGATGAACGGCGCTCCGTTGCCGGGGCCGTCGTGAACGTGGTCATGGACGGTCGCGAGGATCGTGTGGACCTTGTCGCGGACGCGGTCGGCGAGGAAGTGATGCTCGGCGACGGTGAGGGGGTGGCCGGTCACTAGGCGTGACCCTCGACTATTCCGCGTGAGGCCTGGGCCATGCGGATCTGCGGGAGGGCTTGTTCGATGACCGTGCCAAGCACCGACTTGATCTGGTCGTCGGTGATGTCGGAGTCGGTCATGTACTGCAGCAGACCGCCGCCCGTGCCGGAGATCAGCGGGCCGCCGTTGCCGCCCGAGGGGCCGTAGGTGATGGCGTGCATGCTGGAGATCAGGCCAAACACCGCGCTAGCGGCGCTGTTGGCGATATCCTGGTACTCTTCGATATCCATGGTCATGGATGCGTCGGTCATTTTCCAGACTCCGAAATGATCCCGGTCGGCCGGGCGATGCCTGGGCCGCAAAGCAGGTCCATCAGCTCGAACCCGGCGCCGACCTCGTGGTCGCCCTCAAGAGCCCGTGCGTGCTCGAACCATTCCTGGGTGATCAGGGCGCCCATGGCGTCGACTTCGCGGCCGTGCATCACGATCTCGTCGCCCGGTGCGTAGTCCGGCTTGACCGCGACGGTGACGTCGGCGGCGTCGAGGAAGGTGGTTTCGCCGTTGGGCAGGCGCACCAGCATCTGGCCGGGGCGATCCTCGGGTGAGGCCTGGCGCAGCAGGGTGGCGGCGATCGTGCAGGGGACCGGCGTCATGATGATTGCTCCGGTGCGGGGGTGACGGCCTTGAGGTTGGCGCCCCTGGCGGCGGCGAGCCGGGTGACGATCCAGGCCGCCTCATGGGTGAACGGCATGGTGGGCAGGCCGCCCTCCCGACCCAGGTCGAGGTGCTGCTGGCAGTCCTCGAACCAGTGGCTGATCTTCATCAGCGCGGCGCTGACCGGCATGGCCAGCAGGTCGGCGTGCAGGCGGTCGGGGGCGGCCATGTCAGCGTTCCTTCCGGTCGCCGTCCCACAGGATCGGCAGGACGGTGAACGGGCCCAGGGCGATCTGAAGCCAGTCGTAAGCGTCCAGGCCGGTGTGGCGTTCGAGGGCGGATTCGCGGGCGATCTCGTAGCCCCAGGCCGACGAGGCGGCCCAGACGATGGCGAGGATGATCCCGGCGACGGTCAGCAGCGTGTCCATGGTCAGGCGTTCACGTCTTCGGCTTCGCTCTCAGCGTCGTACTCGACGTCTTCGGCGCGAGGGTGCTGGTCGGCCAGGTCGACGCGCATGGCGGACGTGCCGCAGGTGGCGCAGTCCGGGTCGTCAGGCGCGGCGTCGAAGGTGTCGCCGCAGGTCTTGCACTCGAAGGCGACGGTCGTGGCCGGGTCGATGGCTGCGGCCTCGACCTCGGGTTCCAGTTCGGCGGCGGCGTTGACGGCGGCCATGACCAGCTTGAGCCGCAGGCTCTTGTCGGCGCCGCCCCAGGCCTGTTCGAGGTCGACCTGATTGCCGTCGGCGTCCAGCAGGCGGCCCGGACCACGGCCGGGTTCGGGTTCGACGAAGCGCCAGGGCAGGGCGGCGCCGGCGACGTCAAGCAGTTCCTTGACCGCCTCGGCCTTGTGGCCCCGGCTGAAGACCAGGCCCGACAGGTCGGTGGGGGAGGCGGTGGCGGCGTTGGCCTTGGCCAGGCGCGCGGCGTGCACCTGGGCGGCGGCGGCGTGCTCCGCCTCGGTGATCGCCCGCTGTCGAGCCTCTTCCTCGCGCTGATCCAGGATGGCCTGGCCTTCGGCCGAGAGGGCGAATGGGCCGTTGAGCCACGAGGTGATGTGCCGGCCGTCCGCGGCGGCCTGTTCGGCCTTGTCGGCGCCGAAGGCGCGGGCGCGGATGGCCAGGGCGGCGGCGGCAGGGTCGGCCAGCAGTTCCGGGTGCGCGGCGGTGATCCGATCGAAGGCGGTGTGGTTGGCCAACCTGACGTAGAACCGCCCGTCCAGATAGGCCGGGCCGTCGACCGTGATCAGCGCCTTCAGACCATCGGGAATCCATTCGACCGCCTGCGGGCTGCATTCGACCTTGTTCCAATAGGTGGGCTTGCCGCCATCCGGGGTCGCCGCGGCGATCAGCTCGGCCACGATCATCAGCTCGGCCGGATTCAGGTTCAGCGGTTCCGGACGGTTGGCCAGGCGCTGGCGCGCGTCGCGGATCGACAGCGTTCCCTCGTCGAGCTGCGCCTTTTCGGCGGCCGACAACTCGAGAAGCTGCAGGCGCTGCTGCACGAAGCGCTGGGTCTTTCCGACCTTGTCGGCGATTTCCTGGGTGGGCATGTCCAGTTCGACGCGAAGGCGTTCGAAGGCCACGGCCTCTTCCAGATAGGTCATGTCCTGGCGTTGCAGGTTCTCGACCAGGGAAATCACGGCGACCTCGGCGTCGGTCATGTCGCGGATGACGACGGGCACGGGCTGGTCGTCGGCCCATTCGCCCGCCTCGATCAGCTTGCCGATCGCTCGCCAGCGGCGCTCGCCTGCCACCAGCTGGTGCGCCTGGGCGGCCAGGCCTTCAACTGAGAGGGCGGCGTCCGGTTCGCCGGCGAAGGGGCGAACCAGCAGCGGCTGCACCAGCCCTTGCTCGCGGATGCTGACCGCCAGCTCGGCGATGTCTTCGTCGGTGAACTTCTTTCGCGGCTGGTTGGGGTTGGGCACGATATCGGCGTGGGTCAGTCCGACGGCCGGGCGAACCGGGTTCGCGCCGTCGTTGGCGGGGGGCGCGCCGTCCATGGTGGCCAGGGCGGTTTCGCCGGCCTCGGTCAGGGCGGGCCAGGCGACCCAGCCCTCGCCGGTCAGCAGGGCAATGGTCTTGCCGAAGGCCGACTGGTCGCGGCCCAGGTCGCGGGCCATGGCGGTCTTCGTGGTGTGACCGCCCGCCTTGATCAGGCGAAGCACGTCGGCGTTCTGGGTGACCAGCGGCGTCAGCTTGGGCGGAGTCAGGGCGGTCATTGGTTGGGGTGTCCAGATTGTCGGGTAAGGGGTGACCCCCGGCGGCGGGAGGGTGGAGAACCGCCGCCGGGGGTCGGTCGTGCCAAGCCGGGGCTGGGGCTTAGCGCGACGGCTCGAACCGGCCGAAGACGGCCAGGCAGTCGATGGCCGCCTGGGCGGTCAGGAGGTGCTGCTGGAACTGGTCCTGGCGGACGTGTTCCTTGCGGTGCAGCGCGATGCCCAGCAGCAGCTTACCGTTCTCGACCCGGTGGCGAAGGTTGGCGGTCAGGGGCGTCGGGCTATCGCCGAAATAGACCGGAATGTTCAGGATGAACTGCTTGGGCACGGACAGATCGCCGCGAGCGGAGCCGGTCTGGGTGTTCTCGCTGTAATCGAAATTGACGTTGTCGCTCTCGGTCTTGACCCGACCCTTGAACTCGGCGCCCTGGATCGACTGCATGTCCTTGACCGCTTCCAGCAGGTCGGCGCCGATGGGGCTGATGATGTCATAGGCGTTTTCTTCGATGAACCGGGCGAACGTCAGCTGGTCCATCATCTTGTTGTCGATGTCGTTCCAGAGCACCCACTCCATCGAGAAGGGCAGGACGACCTCGGCGACATGGGCGACCAGTTGGGCCTTGTCGGGGCCGTGATAGTCGAGGGCGGCGACGATCGTGTTGCTGTCGACGTCGGCGAACAGCGTCGTGGTGGGCGTCTTGAACTTGATGCCGTAGGCGGTGAGCGACGCAAGGGTCTGCAGGGTGACGGCCTGGCGGGTGTGGTCGGGCGCCAGGGTCTTGCGCCCGTTCTCCGGCGTGATGTCGAAGTGGTTGTGGTCCTTCGGCACGACCAGGAACTGCTGGCCTTCCGGGGTGGCGACAACGGTGGCGGAAACATTCTGAAGGGCCGCCTTGGTAAGGCCAGCGATCTGGCCGGCCTCGGTGTTGGTGTTGATATCCACGGTCTGGGTCTTTCTGCTGGGGTTGAAGGGATGAAGCGGCTCTGGCCGCGCCTAGCCTGCGCCGCGAGCGGGCGGGGTGTAGGCGACGTTGTCGTCGCGGCGGTCGCCGGGCTTGTCGCTGGCGTCGCGGAACATCTGCTGCTGGTCGGGGTCGTTACGGACCAGGTCGTTGTCGCCGGTCAGGAAAGCGATGCCCTGGGGCAGTTCCTCGATCGGCAGCTTGGACTTGATCGCGAATTTCAGGTCGACGGCCGGGTTGGTCGCGTCGACCCGTTGGCCCTTTTGCGGGGCTACCGTCAGGGTCAGGGTCACAGAGCCGGGCTTGCCGGTGACGTTGACCGCCTCATTGACCTTGGCCAGGGCTTCGTTCAGCGCCTCGCTGATCGCGCCTTTGCGGGTCTGCCGCACGAGATCCAAAAACATGACGGCCATGGGCGGGTGGTCCTTTCAGGTGAAGAAGAAGAGGGCGACCAGGGCGAGGCCACAGAGGATCGACAGCGCGGCGACCTGCAGAACCTCGCGAGCGAGGTCGGTCAGCAGCGGGCCGTGGCGGCGCAGGCGGCGGGTCATGACCGGGTTCCCCCGGCCACGGCGAAGCCGAAGGCGAACAGGCCGATAAAGGCCAGCGACCCGGCCAGCTGCGCCTGGGCCATGGCCAGCACGCTGGTAAACGCCGCCCCGACAAGGCCGCCCAGCACTGCGGCCCCGATGCCCAGCGCTATGGCGCGAGCGGCGCTCACAGCCCGCACGCCTTGGCCGCGACCAGCGCCTTGCGGGCCTCGTCGAGGGTGAGGCCTTCCAGGATGGCCAGCAGGTGCAGCGGACCTTTCTCGGCGGCTTCCTTGGTCAGGCGGATCTCGATGTCTTCCGGCGTCGCGCCTTGCACGGCCTGCAGCGAGGCGGCCCAGCGGCCGATGCGCGGCAGGAACGACACCAGGGCGTCGGCGGGGGTGGTGCTGGGTCGGCTGGCCCAGCCGACATGGGCGGCGTAGGGCGGCACCAGGGTGAGGGTGACCTCGCGCTTGCGGGCCATGTCTTCCGCCGTGGCGTGCGGAGCCATCAGCGGCGCGCGGTCGCGGGCCGATGGCTGGGCGAAGAGGGAGGCTTGGCGGGCCATCAGCGATAGCCCTCCGGGCGCCACTGGCTGCTGGGGTGGGGCCTGACGGTCGCGTCGAGGCGAGGCTCGTCGATCTGGTCCAGTTCGAACTGGACCGTTCTCACGGCATCTTCGATCAGCGCCTTCAGGCGCATCTCGACCCAGGTGTGATCTGGAAGAGTCGGCCGAGATCCGCAGCCCATGGTGCGCTGCCCCACCGCGAACACGGAGTGGCGCGGATCGGCGATATCGATCCGCACTTGGCCGCCGGGCAGGCGGCGCTCCACTTCGCGGCGCAGGAAGTGTGCGATGTTGTCGGTGGGCGCCACGATGCGGTCGCCAGGCTGAACCTGGGCCAGCATCCGCGTCGTGCGGCCCGTACCCCTGGCGGACTGCTCGGCCATGGCCAGCCCAGCGGCGAGCGTCGTGGCCAGTGCCATCAGGTCGGGATTGCGGATCTTGATGGTGGGCGCGCTCACAGCCCGAGCACCCGCTGGGCGAGCGTCACCACGGCGCAGCCGACCAGAACGATGATCCAGCCCGGTTCGAAACGGGGGTGGCGAACCGGGTTCGCCTGGGCAGGGGGGGGGGGTAGGCTGCTGGGGTCGCATGACCGGCTCCGTCGTGGTGACGGTCAATCGGTAAGAAAGATACCGGACCATGTCAAATGAAAAGGTAGGAAAGTTACCATCAGGTGTGATGCTCTCGATCTCAGGCTTGCGCGACGGGGTGGCCATGCGAACAGAAAGGCCTTGGGCCCTCATGGTGGTGTTCGCAGCTTTGGCGGGGTGTGGCGGACCATCGCCGCCCGAACCGGCGAAAGTGGCCGACGAGGACTGGCGAGCCCGTGCGGCTGCTTTTCAGCCTGCGGCTAGCGCACCGGTCTCCAGGTGGATTTACTCGACGCGGGACGACCTGATGTCGGGCGGCAAGGTGTTGTCGGCCTGCATCCGGTCCGACGAGACTGTCGACCTTGAGCCGCCTTACGCAGACACAGCGACGTCACTTTGCCTGTATAGGCAGCGCGGCGAGGTGGTCGCCAACTTCGCCCTGTTAGGGGGCGGGCAGTTCACCTGCAGTGCTGGAACCGGTTGTGGGCTGGGGCTGCGGATCGACGAGGGCAAGGCGGTCAGTGTCGGCGCATCGGTGCCCGCGGACTACTCGCACGACGTCGTCATCGTGAATGATGGCGCGGGACTGCTGGCCCGCATCCGTCGCGGTGAAGTCTTGCGGATCGAGGCCACCTATTACCAGGCAGGTTCGCAAGTCTCCACTTTCGCGGTGAAGGGGCTGGGTGACGGCGTGGGTGGGGAGGCGTGGAAGCCTTAAGCGGCCTCGGCAGAACGCAGGACCACCTGCCGCGCCAGAGCGGGGGAATAGGAGGCAGTGACCTCGGCCGCCCAGACGATCGCGACGTCTCGGATGGGCGCGGCGTTCATGGATATGAGATCCCACGATCCTGGCGCAGCACCGCGCTGGATGGTTTTCAGCAACACCTGGCCGCCGGCGGTTTCGACGACGGCGGGGAATCCGCCGATCATGTCGATGGTCGGTTCGGGGTGTTGGCGGTCGACGAACAGGATCGAGCCGTTCTCGATGATCGGCAGCTGACTGTCGCCGACGACTTCCAGTGCGACACAATCGGGGCTGGCGCCCGGCGGCGGGGGCACCTGGTCGTAGGTTTCCTGGCCGGTGACATAGATGACCGAGCCGTCCGGATTGGCGCCCACCCGGCCGACGATGCGGACCAGGGGCGTTTCGTCGCGCATTGAGCCTTTGGCGTCCATGAGCCATTCGACGCGCACGCGAAAGGCGGACGCGTAGTCCTTGGCCGCCTTGTACGAAAACGGGGCGTTGCCGTTTTCGTGGGCGCGGTAGCTGTTCTCGTTGAATCCGAAACGGCGGGAGGCTTCGGCCGGGCGCTCGAAGCCGGCGGCGATCCGGGCTTTTCGAAGGCGATCGTGACGTTCTTCCATGACAGGAAATCTACCGCGCCCAACGGTAGAAAACCTGCTGAATGGCTTGACGTTGGAACGGTAAGTAATATACCGATTTGGGTCATGCGAACCCATCAAGCCATTCTCGAAGCCGCTGGAACCCCGGCCGTCGCGCGCTTGCTGGGGATTGACCCCGGCGTCGTCAAACAGTGGAAGCGGTCCGATTCCATCCCCGGGCCGTACTGGAGCGAATTGGCCCGTCATGGCGTCGGCACCTTGCTGGAACTGGCGAACGCGGCCGAGTTCCGCAGGGTCAGGCGTTCGACAGAGCGGGCGGCGGCGTGATGGCCGCGGCGAGCGGACAGGCCCGGCAACGCCGGCACGTTTCCAGCGCCCAGGCCCTGGCGAAGGCCCCTTTGCTGAGCAACGAGCCGTCGGCCGTTGGCAGCTCGCCGGTTGTCCTGCTCAGTAGCAGGGAGGTTTTCTCGCGGCACTTGAGCGGGTTCATGGGGGCGTTCATCGGTTGCGGCGCCAGTAGCACCGCTTGCCGCGCCGGTATCGGTCGTACCCTTTCGGCGATGCGACTGAAGGTCGCGAACGCCACGACCGGCGTGGCCTCGCGGTGTTCCGCCGCCGGGCGTTCCGCCCAGATCATCCTCACGTCGAACGGTAAACCCATCCTGTACCTCCCCGTGACGCATTCGCGTCATACGGGTGGCGGGCGTCAAGACGGCGCCGCTTACGATTCGGCTTCGTCCAGGATCTGCGTCCACCAGGCGGAGGCCTCCAGGGCGCGGCGGTTGAGGGCCGCGCGCAGTTCCGGCGGGCCCAGCGGGGCGCCGTCGGAGGTCTGGGCTACCGTCTCGTCGACCAGTTGCCGCAGGGTGCCGACGGCGTGCGTTCGGTTGGCCGGCGTCAGCGTCAAAAGCCATCCCTGTATGCCGATCGCCAACGCAATAAGTTCGGTGGACGGCAGGGGCATGGGCGGCGGCGCACCCAGGTTCGAGGTCATGGGCGGGGTCTCCAACTGTGTCGGGTACGCGACGGGCCAGGGTCTTAGCCGAGGTTGGTCGCGCGACGCGAACCCGGTTCGCGGTGCGACAACCCGCCGCATGGTCGCGCAAGTATTCATTAACAGCGCGAGTCTCGCGGGCGGCGAGCGGTGTGGAACGCAGGATCAAGGCGGGACTGAACATAGCCGCAAGGTGCGGCGCAACGTCGCGGCCGTCATCCCGAACGTCGGCGTCGGTTTCGGGGTGGCTCTGCCCTCGCGCGAGCCCGACGCGGCCGTTCGCCAGCCCGAGAACATTCGCCGCGCCCTGGCGGTGACCGGAGGTGCGGCGTGAGCGGCTTTCGCCCGACCAAGCCGCGCGTCCCCGGCACGCTGCAGGCGGCCCTGACGCGGGCCATCGACCAGCTTCATGGCCTGGACCACGCGGCAGAGCTGATCGACCGGGGGCGTGACTGGCTGTATTCGGCCGCCGACCCGGACCGCGAGAAGGGCAAGCAGGCCAATCTGAGCTATGCCGAGGCCCGCACTCTGAGCCGCCACGGGGCCACGGCCCTGGCCGAGGATCTGGCCCTGCTGGCCGGCGGGGTGTTCCTGCCACCGGTGCCGGCCACCGCCCCGGCCGCCATCCACATGGCTTTGGCCCAGTACGCCCATGAGAGCGGCGAGGCGATCAGCCTGATGATCTCGCGCGTGGCCGATGGCGTGTTCGACGTGCCGGACGCCAAGGCGGCGTTGAAGGAGATCGACGAGGCGTTGCGGGCGATGATGGCCCTGCGCGCCCTGGCCGCCAGCGTGCTGGAAACCGGCGAGGCGGCGCGATGATGGGCGCGGGCGAGTTCGCTGGCGGATCGGAGCCGCACCCGCAAAGCCCGGTGATGCGCCGTCGCGCCCATCGCCAGGCCTGGGCCGACCTGCTGGTCGGGGCGGCCGACCTGGCGCGGCAGGTGATCGACCAGGGCGGCGACATGGTGATCGACCGACTGGACCTGTTTGGCCCGGCCAAGATGCTGGGTGAGGCGGGCGCGCCGACCGAAGAGGCCACCACTCGCCTGGCCTGCGACACGTTCCTGTCGGCGTTCCGGGCGCTGCGCCTGGCGGGCCGGCCGCAGCGCAAGGTGATCATGGCCACCCTAGTGCTGGCCTGCGCCCAAGCGGTCGACGACGTGTTCGCCGACGAGGTCAGCATCACCACGGAAGTCTGGCGCAAGCGCCTGGGCGCGGGGGACTGACCCATGGCTGGGGGGCACGACCAATTCAAGATCACCAGCGTCTGGAGCGAACGCAGCGGCGGCTATGAGCGGGTGCAGGTCGCCGTGTGCGGTTGCGGCCGCACCGAGACCGTCCACGACAGCGGCGCCCGCGCCAAACCGCCGGAAGCCATGGCGGCGAAGTTCCGCCTGAAGGGCTGGCGCATCGCCCCGCGGCGTAGCGGCGACCAGTGCCCGGCGTGCGCGGCCGGCAAGCCCCGCAAGGCCCCCAAGGTGGGCGGGCCACTGACTCCGCAGCAGAAGCGCGCCGCCTTCTGCCGCATCGCGGGCGTCAAGCCCGCCGCTCCGAAACCCGTCACCCCACAAGAGCCGAAAGAGGCCAGGATGCCCCCGAACGCACCGCCCGCCGCATCGATCCCGATACCCGCGTCGCCGCGCCCACCGGCGCCGGGCGCCGAGCCGCCGCGCACGCCTGGCCGCGACGATTGGCGCCGCATCCGCGAGGCGCTGGACGGGGCCTATCTGAGCGACCGCGACTGCTACGCCAAGAACGGCAGCGACCGCCTGCTGGCCGAGCGGTTGAACGTGCCGCGCGCCTGGGTCAGCGAGGAGCGCGAGCGGGCCTATGGGCCGGATCGGTGCGAGGCCGACGGCGAGGATCTGCGCCAGGTCGAGGCTCTGCTGACGACGGCGGCCGAGCTGGAAAAGGTGGGCTTGGACCTGGCGACCCGAGCCGAGGCCTTGGGGCGTGACGTGGTCAAACTGCAGTCGCGGCTGAGCCTGCGGGGTGTGTTGTGATCGGCGCGCCAATCCCGGAAGGCGTGCTCAAGGTCATCGCCGAGGTCGCGCGGCGGCGCGGGTTGCTGACCGAGGCTCTGCTTTCGCCCGACCAGGGCGTGGCGGCGACGGCGGCGCGAGGCGAGGTGTACGCCCGGCTGCTGCGGCAGCATACCGCGCGAGCGATCGCCGCCTGGATGGGGCGCAGCAAGTGGACCATCACCAAGGGAGCCAAGGCCTATCGCGACCGCATGGGGCTGGCGGCGCCCAAGGCGGTGCGCAGCTTTCCCGCCCGCCCGGTCCTGGTGTTGTCGCTCTGGCGCGGCTGGGTCAAGGCGCATGCCGGGCGCCGGCGCATGGACGACATCTGCGCCGAGGTGGCCGGGCTGTACGGCTATACGGTCGACCAGATCAAGGGGCCGGATCGGGACCAGGAAATCTGTGTCGCGCGCCATCACTGCATGTGGGCCATGGGCCGCGAGCCGCACCTGAGCCTGCCCCGGATCGGCAAGTTCCTGAACCGCGACCACACCACGGTGCTGCACGGCCAGCGCCGCCACGCCGAACGGATGGCGCGCGAGTGGCCGGAGGGGCTTGCGGCATGAGCGTCATCGTGCATTGCGGCGACAGTCGGAAGGTGTTGGCGCATATCCCGTCCAACTCGGTCGATAGCGTGGTGTCGGACGCACCGTATGCGCTGGGCTCGATCGTCCGGCGGTTCGGTGGGCAGGGCGCGGCTCCGGCTAGAAGTGAGGGGGCCAGCGGCGTCTATCGGCGCGCGTCCGACGGGTTCATGGGCGAGACCTGGGATGTTGGCGACACCGCGTTCGATCCGTCGTTCTGGGTCGAGGTCTGGCGCGTGGTGAAGCCGGGGGGGCACCTGCTGGTGGCCAGCCACACGACCACCTATCACCGCCTGGCCTGCGCGATCGAAGACGCCGGGTTCGAGATCCGCGACATGATCTCGTGGCTCTACGGGACGGGGTTTCCGAAGTCACACAATCACCAGCGGTCTGGCGTGAAGCACGGCACGGCGTTGAAGCCGGCCTGCGAGCCGTGGGTGTTGGCGAGGAAGCCGCTGCAGGGCTCGGTTGCTGACAACGTCCGCATTTGGGGAACCGGCGCGCTGAACATCGATGGCGCGCGGGTTGGGGATGAGGTGCGAAAAGCGGCCTTCACTTCATTTGCCCCTTGCGCCGGAAACCGGCTCGGCGAACCCGGGACGGCGACGGCGACGGCGACGGCGACGGCGCGGCGCGGGACGCAGGGCGAGGCCCAGGAATACGTCGGACGGTGGCCGGCGAATGTCGCTCATGACGGCAGCGACGAAGTGATCGCTGCCTTTCCGCTGGCGCCGGGTCAGCTGGCGCCGGGTCAGCTGGCGCCGACATCGATCAAGCCTGGTCAGAAGACCAGCGGCATCTATGGAAAGATGAGCCGAGAGGGCGAGGCGTCGGCCGCGCGGCGTTACACCGACTCCGGCTCTACCAACTTCGCGGCGCTGCCTGTCCAGCGGCGGCACGACGAAGGGTCGGCCGCCAGGTTCTTCTACAGCGCCAAGGCCACCAAGGCCGACCGCGCGGGCTCGCGCCATCCGACGGTCAAGCCGGTGGCCCTGATGCAATGGCTCTGCCGCCTGGCCACCCCGCCGGGCGGCGTGGTGCTGGACCCGTTCGCCGGTAGCGGCACGACCGGCGCAGCGGCCTTGCGCGAGGGCTTCGGCGCGATCCTGATCGAGCAACAGCCCAAGTTCGTCGCCGACATCGAGCGCCGCCTGAACCTGGAACGCGCGGCGCTTAGAGGTGCGGCGTGAGGGTTCTTGTGGGCTGCGAGACCAGTGGCGTAGTCCGGCGGGCTTTTGACGCTGCGGGCCACAGCGCCTGGTCCTGCGATCACCTGCCGGCGGAGGATGGCTCTAACCGTCACTTCGTTGGTGACGTCCGTGACTTCCTGAGCGATGGCTGGGATCTGCTGGCCGTGATGCATCCGCCCTGCACACGCCTCTGCAACTCGGGCGTTCGGTGGCTGTCGACGCCGCCGCCGGGCAAGACGCGTGACGAAATGTGGGGGCAGCTCCAGGCGGCGGCCGATCTGTTCAGCGCCTGCTGGAATGCGCCGATCGAGCGAGTATGTATCGAGAACCCGATCATGCATCGTCACGCCAAGGCGCGGATCGAGGGCTACGAACCGCCCGCGCAGATCGTCCAGCCATGGTGGTTCGGTGAGCCGGCCTTCAAGGCCACAGGGCTGTATCTGCGGGGCCTTCCGCCGCTGATAGCGACTGACAAGCTTGCGCGGCCCCAGCCGGGCTCCGATGAGCACAAGGCCTGGTCGGGCATTCATCGGGCGTCGGGGTGGAACAATCCGGATCGAGGCCGGGCGCGGTCACGGACTTTCCAGGGTGTCGCCAATGCTATGGCGCAGCAGTGGTCGGACCCTGATCGGCTTTTCGCCCACGCGAGGGCGGCATGAGTAACGAAGCCCTCACCTGGGCCTTCAGCAACCCCGACCTGCCGTCGGGCGCCAAGTTCGTGCTGGTGGCCCTGGCCGACCGTGGCGGCGACCATTCCGGCGAGGATTGGACGTGTTTCCCGTCGGTCGAGCGCATCATGAAAATGACCAATCAGAGCCGGGCCACGGTCGAGCGTCACCTCGCCACGTTGGTGGCCGAGGGCTGGGTCAGCCGCAAGCGTCGGAAGGCCGCCAACGGTCGTCTAGGCATCTACGACTACGTCCTGCATCGCACCCAGAAACAGGATGACAAGGTCAATTCGCCTGTGGAGAACCCGGCCGACCATACGTCAAATTGCAGCATGGTCGAGGGCGGCGACCATGCGTCAAATTGCGACCCAGCCATGCCTCAAATTGAGGGCCAGCCATGCCTCAAATTGCAGCATGTAAGAGAACCCTCAGTAGAACCCTCAGATAAACCCTCAGAGCGCGCGCGACCCAGCGACGCGGATTTCGAGGAAGCAGGGGCCCGCATCCTGTCGGCCTGGGGCGAGCATCAGCACCTGTCCAGCGTCCGGGTGATCGCCAAGGCGTTGCGGGCCGAATCGCTCGGCGGCGCTGACCTGGCCCAGGTCGAGGCGGCCTGCCTGCACTACGCGGCCCGCAAGTCGATGTGGGGGGCGTCGGGCAAGCCGGTGTCGCCGCAGAAGTTCATCACCGAGGGCCGGTGGGAGACCATCGCCGCCGTGGTGCTGGCCGCCGGGGTCGCCCCAGAGGCGCCGACGCGAACCGGGTTCGCCAACGCAGAGGTTCGGGCCGCCGTGGTGCGGGCCAAGGGCGAGGCGTGGGCGGCGTCGTGGCTGGACCCGTGTGGCTGGCGTGAGAGCGACCGGGTGATCATCCCCGGTCTTGGGCTGCGCGCGGCAGAGCTGCGCAAGGTGAGCGGACTGCTGGCGAGCGAACGCGTAGTGATCGGGGAGTGACGGACATGGCGGCGGCGGCGAAGAAGACGACCCTGGATCTGGGCAGCATCCCGACCCGGACCGAGGATGAAATCGAACTGACCGACATCGAGCGTTACACCCTGGCCCAGGCCCAGGCCCTGGTCGCGGTCGAGGACGGCAAGAGGGTTCCGGGGCGAGACCTGATCCGGGCCCGGCGGCTGCGCCAGACGGTGGCCAAATCGATCGCCCGGCAGCGTGAACAGCGCAGCGTGGATGCGGGCCTGGTCGAGTCGGCCGACGTGGCGGGTCGTCAGGGCCTCGCCCTGGTGAGGGCCGGCGGTTACGTCCGCCTGCCCAAGGGCGATGGCGTGCTGCGCCTGTTCCAACTGGAGCGCCTGACCCGTCCCCAGGTGCAGGCGGCGGTGGCCTATCGCGAGCTGTTCCATTGCGTCGGGAGCAGCGGCATCCGCTTGTCGACCGACGAGCGCACCGGTGGCGGTGGGCTTCCGGGGGCGGGCGCGGTCGCCGCCCTGGCGCGTCCCTTCATGGACGCCCGCAAGCTGGCGATCATCCGCGCGGCCGTCGCTGGCCTCGATACGGGCGACACGACGCCCCATGCTGACCTGCTGTATGGGGTGGTGCATCACGGCGAGCACCTGCGTCATGTGGTGGGCGCGGGTAAGTACTGGGCCGTCGGCCTGGGTCGCCTGCGCAAGGTGCTGGACCTGATCCACCGATTGTTGGGTCTGGGTGTATTGACTCCAGGTGAACGCTAAGGGCACTTATTCGTCACTGCCCGCAAACCGAATCGAAACCCGCCCCGACCCCGTCGCGGCGGGTTTTGCTTGTCCGGCTCGTTGGTGGTGCGTTCCTCCCAATCGACTTATCGGAGGCGTGCGCGCTTGCCGTTCATGCCTCCGACCTTTCGAACCGGCCGGCCTAGGGCCGAGCGGGAGCGCGACAATGACGCCCGCCGAGGCTCAGCCCGCGAGCGCGGCTACACCACCAAGTGGGACAAGGCGGCCAAGGGCCACCTCGACCATGATCCACTCTGCCGCTACTGCGCCCTGATTGGCGAGGTGAAGGCCGCCGAAGCGGTCGACCACCTTTACCCGCATCGCACCTTCAAGGGCGTGTTCTGGCTCAAGGCCTTGTGGGTCAGCACCTGTGACGATTGCCACAAAGGCTTCAAGCAACGCCTCGAACGGCGCGGCCTGATCGCCCTCGACGACCTCGCCCGCCAGCTCGGCCTCCCGACCCTCGCCGAAGCGCAAGGGGGAGGGGGGGGTAAAAGTCTACAGCCTTCTCGGCCGGGACCGGCGTCCTAGCAACGCGCATCTTTTCGCGTATTTCCGAGAACTTTTTTTGGAGCGACCCCATGGCGCGCGGCCCCAAGCCGAAGCCTGCCGCCGTGCGGGCCCAGACGAACCCGGTTCGTTCGAAGCGCAAGCCCGTCGAGGCGGCGCCTGTCGAGGCCGTGGCAGTCAATGGCGTCAAGCCGCCGGCCTGGCTGGCGGGCGAGGGGCTGGAGATTTGGAACCTGCGGGCGCCGCTGCTGGCGGCTGCGAAGCTGCTGACCGAGGCCGACGTCGGGGCGTTCGCCCGGTACTGCCGCAACTTCGCCCGGTGGGTGAAGTTGTCGAATGAACTGGACAAAGACGGCGAGACGTACCTGTCGGAGTCGGCGCATGGCAAGTTGAAGCGGGCCAACCCGGTGTTCCTGATCGCCGACCGGATCGAGCGGCAGTTGCTAGCGGCTGAAGACCGGTTCGGGCTGAACCCGGCCGAGCGCCAGCGGATCATGGCCGCGCGCTCGCAGTCGGGCGTGTCGGGCGATCTGTTCGCAGCGGCCCCGCCCAAGGAAGACCCTGCCGCCAAGCCGACGCCGGCCGCCAAGCCTGTGGTCGACAGCGGCCCGGTCGGGATGCTGAACTAGGCAAGTGGCGGCTAAGCGCAAGTGGGCTGAGCCCGCCAAGCCGAAGGCGCTGGCGCGGTACAAAGACGCCTGGTGGGACGCCGACACGGGCGTCTGGCGCGACGGCGAATACTGGTACGACGAGGGCACGGCCGACAAGGCCGCCGCCTTCTTCCCGAACTATCTGCGCCTGACCACGGGCGAGTGGGCCGGCAGGCCTTTCGTCCTGCAGGAATGGCAAGAACACGACATCATCCGGCCGCTGTTCGGCTGGAAGCGTCCGGACGGCACGCGGCGTTATCGCGTCTGCTACGTCTGGGTGCCGCGCAAGAACGGCAAGACCGAGCTGGCCGCGGGCATCGCCCTGCTGATGCTGCTGGGCGACGCCGAACCCGCCGGCCAGGTGTTCTCGATCGCGTCGGAAAAGGACCAGGCCGCGATCGTCTTCGACAAGGCCACCAGCATGGTCGCCTACAGCCCCAGCCTCTCGCAGAAGCTGGAGTGCATGAAACCGGCGATCTACTGCCCGCAGTTGAACGCCAGCTTTCGGCCTCTGTCGGGCAAGCCCGGCGGCAAGCATGGGCTGAACATGTCGGGACTCATCGGCGATGAGATCCACGAGTGGCGCAACGGCGACCTGTACACGTTCATTCACGACAGCGGTGTGGCGCGGCGCCAGCCGCTGGAATTCCTGATCAGCACCGCCGGGGTGTCGGGCTCGCACGGTGAAACGGTCTGGTCCGAATGCCAGGCGATCTTGAAAGGCGAGGTCGAGGCGCCTCACACCCTGGTGGTGGTCTATGCCGCCGACCCGGAGGCCGACTGGACCAAGCCGGAGGTCTGGGCGCAGGCCAATCCAAACCTGGGCGTTTCAGTGAAGGTCGAGGCGATGGCCGAGGCCGCCGCCGAGGCCAAACGCTCGCCGCGCCTTGAGAACGATTTCAAGCGCTACAAGCTGAACATCTGGACCGAACAGGCCGTGCGCTGGCTGCCGATCGACGGCGTCGACGACGACGGCAACCGCTTCGGCTGGGATCACTGCGTCGGCCCGGTCGACTGGCGGGCTCTCGAGGACAAGCTGGCCGGCAAGCGCTGTTTCGGCGGGCTGGACCTGTCGGCGGTGCAGGACTTGTCGGCGCTGGTCTGGTGGTTCCCGGAACAGGAAGGCCTGGACGTCCCGGCGGTGCTGGCGCGGTTCTGGAAGCCGGCCGACCTGATCAAGGAACACACCAAGCGCGACCGCGTGCCGTACGACAAGATGCTGGCCGGCAGCAAAGACCCGCTGCTGGCGGGGTCGCTGCTGACCACACCCGGCAATGTGATCGATCACGAAGCCATCCGCGCCCGGCTGATGCTGGACGCCCAGAAATTCAAGGTAGCGTTCCGAGGCGAGAAGCGCACCGAACAGCAGTTCGGGATCGCCATCGACCGGTTCGACGCCAGCGAAACCTACGTGAAGCTGCATGGCGAGGGCCTGCCGGTCGGACTGTTCGGCCAGGGCTTTGTCAGCATGAGCGCCCCGGCCAAGGACATCGAACGGTTCGTGCTGGGCAACGCCTTCCACCATGGCGGCCAGCCTCTGCTGCGCCGGCACGCCCAGGCCGTCGCGATCGAGACCGACGCGGCCGGCAACATCAAGCCGTCTAAGGACAAGTCGACCATGAGAATTGACGGCATTGTCGGCCTGGTCATGGCGCGCGGCGCGGCGGCCAAGGACACCAGGCCCAAGGTCTCGGTGTACGAGTCGCGCGGCATTCGTCGGCTCTGATCGTGGCGCTGCGCGACCTCTTTACGTTCGGCCGTGGCCGGGCGGTCGAACAGGCGAACCCGGTTCGCCCGCGTTCGCAGGGTGAGACGGTCGTGTTTCGCGACCTCGACGACCCCGCGGTGGCCGAGTACCTGCGCGGCGGCCAGGTTTCCTCGTCGGGCGCCGTGGTCAACATGGGATCGGCCCTGGGGATCTCGACCGCCTGGCGCTGCACCCTGCTGCTGGCGGGCATCTGCGGTAACTTCCCGGCCGAGGTCATGGAGCGGGTCGACGAGACCACGCGCCGCCCGGCGGTCAATCATCCCCTGCGCAAGGTGATGACCGAGCGGCCGAATGGCTGGCAGACGCCGGCTGAGTTTCGCAAGATGCTGACCGCCCACGCGGTCAACAAGGGCGACGGGTTCGCGCTGAAGATCACGTCCATGGGCCGCGTGATCGCCCTGTGGCCTCTGGACGATCCGGACCGCATGGAGGTCGCGCAGAACGACGACATGTCGCTGAGCTACACCTTCACCACCCGCAAGGGTCGCAAGGTGCCGCTTCGGCAGGAAGATCTGCTGCACCTGCGCGGGTTCAGCGTCGACGGCGTTCGCGGCATCGGCGTGCTGCGGTCCGCCCGCGAGGCGATGGGCCTGTCCATGACCCAGCAGACGGCCGGCGGCCGGATGTTCAAGAACGGCGTCCTGGGCGGCGGAGCCCTCAAGACCGCGGGCACGCTGAGCGACGAGGCCTATGACCGCCTGAAGGCGGACCTGGACACCAACAATGTCGGCGCCGAGAACGCCGGTAAGCTGATGATCCTGGAAGACGGCCTGGACTATGCGTCCGGTCTGATGTCGGCGGTCGACATGCAGTTCCTGGAGGGCCGCAAGTTCTCGCGGACCGACATCGCGATGTTCTACGGCGTGCCGCCGTTCCTGCTGGGCGACACCGAAAAGGCGACAAGCTGGGGCACGGGGCTAGAGCAACAGAACACCGGGTTCATCCAGTACACCGGCCTGGACCTGCATGTGATGTGGGAACAGGCGTGCGAGCGCGACCTGCTGACCGACGCTGATCGCAAGGCTGGCATCTATATCAAGATCGATAGCCGCGTGCTGCTGCGCGGCGACTCCAAAACCCGCACCGAGAACTATTCGCGCGCCCTGGGTTCGGGTGGTGGTCAGCCCTGGATGACCGTCAACGAGGTGCGGGCCCTGGAAGATCTGCCGCCGATCGAGGGCGGCAACGTGCTGCCGGCCCGCATGGGCGCGGCGCCCAGCCCAGGCAAGACCCCGGCCGAGCCGAAGGAACCCGACGATGACGAAGCCTAAGCCTCGCGTGTTCGCCAAGGCGCGCCCCGGCGCGCTGCCGGTGCCGGCCAAGCATGACGTCCAGGCGTTCACGCCAGGCGGCGTGTTGGACCGCTGGAGCGAGGACGCGGCTGGCATCCGGTCGCTGGAGCGCGGCGACAACGTCATCACCATGTTCGACATCATCGGCGAGGATTGGTGGTCGGGCGGCGGCATCACCGCCAAGGGCGTGGCGGCGCAGCTGCGGGCGATCGGCGACCGTCCGGTCGAGGTGCAGATCAATTCGCCCGGCGGCGACATGTTCGAGGGCATCGCGATCTACAATGTGCTGCGCGAGCATTCGCAGCCGATCACGATCAAGGTCATGGGCATGGCGGCCAGCGCCGCGTCGGTGATCGCCATGGCCGGCGACACGATCGAGATCGGCGCCGCGTCGTTCATCATGATCCACAACTGCTGGGTCCTGGCGATGGGCAACCGCCACGACATGCAGGAAACGGCCGAGTTCCTGGCCCCGTTCGACGCGGCCATGGCCGACGTCTACGCCGCGCGCACCGGCCAGAAAGTCGCCGACTGCGTCAAGTGGATGGACGCCGAAACCTATATGTCGGGTTCGCAGGCGATTGAGCGCGGTTTCGCCGACTCGCTGCTGGCGGCCGACAAGCTGACGACCGAACCCGAGACCAAGGCCGCCGATCAGAAGATCAACGACCTGCGCGCCATGGAGCTGCAGCTGGTCTCGGCCGGCCTGACGCGCACCCAGGCGCGCGACCGCATCAACAGAATCAAGGGCACGCCAGGCGCTGCCCACGATGAGACCCCCACGCCCGGCGCTGGGGAACCCGACTGGCACGGCTCTGTCGCCGCGCTGATTGCATCCCTCAAAGCCTGAAAGGGCATTTCATGACCAAGTCCCTGAAACTGGCCCTGGCGGCCAGCGCTCTGTCGTGCGTGGCCGCCAACGCCAACGTGCGTCCCGCTGCCGTGCTTCAGCCGAGCACTCGCGGCCTGCCGCGCGCCATCGTCGGCCAAGGCGTTCGCGCCGACGTCTCCGACCCCAAGGCGATGTTCGCGTCGCTGCAAACCGCCTTCGAAGAGTTCAAGGCGGCCAACGAGCAAAAGCTGAGCGGCAAGGCCGACGTCCTGGTCGACCAAAAGGTCGAGAAGATCAACGAAGCCGTTGGCGCGTTCCAAGGTGCGCTCGACGAAATCAACACGCGTATGGCCGCCCTGCAGCTTTCGGGGGGCGGTGCGCCCGGTCAAACCCGCGAGCAGCGGACTTACAGCGAGACGTTCGCCAAGTTCTTCCGACGCGGCGACGAGGGCGCGACCAGCGCCTTGCACGACCTGGCGGTGAAGGCGGCGATGACTTCGCAATCCGATCCGGACGGCGGCTTCCTGGTTCCGACCGAAATGGAACAGGCCATCGACCGGGTGCTGGGCACGACCTCGATCATGCGCACCCTGGCGCAGATTCAGCCGATCGGCTCCAGCGAGTACAAGAAGCAGGTGAGCCTGGGCGGCGCCGGTTCCGGCTGGGTGGGCGAGACCGACGCCCGTCCCGAAACCGGTACGCCGGTCTTGGGCGAGCTGACCTTCACGCCGGGCGAGATCTACGCCAAGCCGAAGGCCAGCCAGACCCTGCTGGACGACAGCCGCGTCGACCTGGCGGCCTGGTTGGCCGGCGAGGTGGATATCGAGTTCTCCGAAAAGGAGGGCGCGGCCTTCATCACCGGCAACGGCATCAAGAAGCCCCGCGGCATCCTCGACTACGACAAGGTGGCCGACGCCGCGTACGAGTGGGGCAAACTGGGTTACGTCAAGTCGGGCCACGCCACGCTGCTGACCGGCGATGCGCTGATCAACCTGGTCTATGCGCCCAAGACCGGCTACCGGCCGAACGCCCGGTTCCTGATGAACCGCAAGACGGTGGGCGCCGCCCGCCTGCTGAAGGACGGCCAGGGCAACTACCTGTGGCAGCCGTCGGCCCAGGCCGGCCAGCCCGCCACCCTGTCGGGCTATACCGTCGCCGAAGATGACAACATGCCCGATGTCGGCGCCGGCGCGTATCCGGTGGCGTTCGGCGACTTCCGCCGCGGCTACCTGATCGTCGACCGCATGGGCATCCGCGTGCTGCGCGACCCCTATTCGTCCAAGCCGTTCGTCGAGTTCTACACCACCAAGCGCGTCGGCGGTGGCGTGCAGGACTTCGCGGCCATCAAGCTGATGCAGATCGCGGCCTAGCGCCGGATCTCCAGCGGCGGCGGGACCGGCCCTGCGC
>NZ_JBAPVS010000353.1:0-1711 GCF_049283275.1 Caulobacter sp.
GCGACCGCTCTCAATGAACGCCCCAGCTAGGGCACTGCTCGACCGGCCGCCCCCAAACTCCGAGACGACCGCCTGTCGCCCGATCCAAGGATGCCATCATGAAGAAGCCCGGCGCCGTCCTGCGCAGTCTGCTGAACCAACTGAGAAGGCGAGCACCTCGGAGACGATCGACCCGCATCGGCGGGCGCTCCGTGCTTGCGGCCCTGGCCGTGGTCTGTGCGTCGGCCTCATCCGCCCCGGCCGCAACGGACGGTCCCGGCCCCTTTCCCGCGTGGTCGCAAGGTTATCTCTACATCCATCACATCAGCACGGGACGGGGCAACGCGACCTATTTCGTGCTTCCCGACGGCACGACCCTGCTGATCGACGCAGGCGAGGCCGACCCGGAATTCGCCGAGCTCGTAAAGCCGCTGAAGGCCTTCCCGCCCCGCCCCGATGGCGCGCATTCGGCGGGCTGGTGGATCGCCGACTATATCCGTCAGTTCGCACCGGCCGGCCGGCCGGTGAAACTCAACTACGCCCTGATCACCCATTTCCACACCGATCACATGGGCACGATCACCCCCGACAAGCCCATGTCCAAGACCGGCGCCTACCGCCTGGCCGGGATCACCGAGCTTGCCGATCTCATACCCATCGACACGCTCATCGATCGCGCCGCGCCGTCCTACGACTACCCTGTCGACCTGCGCAAATGCGCGGGCCCGGGCGGCCTCCCCGGCTCCAACGGCCTGTCCCTGGCCAACTATCTCAGCTTCGCCGTATATCGGATGAAGCACGGTCAGGCCGTGGTCGGACTGAAACCGGGCGCGCTTGATCAGATCAAGCTTGGACAGGCCGCCGCCTTCCCGACCTTCCATATCCGCAACATCGCCTCCAGCGGCGTCATCTGGACCGGCGCGCGCGACGAGACGCAGGACTACATCCCCAAGGGCGCGGTCACCGATTGCGGCTTCGACGAGAACCCGTTCAGCAACGTTCTGACGCTCGCCTACGGCAGGTTCAAATACTACTCGGGCGGCGACATCCCCGGCGTGCCCAACTACACCCAGCCCTGGTGGCGTGATGTCGAAACGCCCGTGTCGGCGGTCGTCGGACCGGTCGACGTCATGATGCTCGACCACCATGGCAACCGCGATACAGTCAACGAGAACATCCTGCGCAACCTGGCCCCGCGCGTCATGGTGCAGGAGAACTGGCTGTCGCCGCAGCCGGGCGAAGAGGTCGTGACCCGGATGGCTTCGAGGGGTCTCTACCCCGGCCCCCGCGACGTCTTTGCCGTCGGGATGGCCCCTGAGACCCGAGCAGCGATCGGTCCGATCATGGACAGCCTCTACAAGAGCTATAACGGCCACGTCGTCATTCGCGTCGCGCCCGGCGGTGACCGGTACGAGGTCTATGTCCTCAACGACGCCGACGCGCGACGCGAGGTCGTGACGCGATTTGGGCCCTATCTATCGAAATAGCATTGGATGCCCCCTCCTTTTCACCTGCGAGGTTCAACAGTGTCCAAAAAGTTCGCCATCGCCGCCGTCCTGCTCGGCTGGCTGAGCGCGGGACCGGTTCTGGCTCAGGCGCCCAAGACCAGCGAGATCGCCTCCCCCGCCGACACCTATGCCGAGCTGTTCCACCAGGTGCAGATGCGCAAGCTGTTCCCGGACGGTAAGACCTTCGTCGACGCCAAGCCCAGGCGCCCGCCCGCCCAGATCCT
>NZ_JBAPVS010000354.1:0-3799 GCF_049283275.1 Caulobacter sp.
AGGATCTGGGCGGGCGGGCGCCTGGGCTTGGCGTCGACGAAGGTCTTACCGTCCGGGAACAGCTTGCGCATCTGCACCTGGTGGAACAGCTCGGCATAGGTGTCGGCGGGGGAGGCGATCTCGCTGGGTCTGAGCGTGGCGGCCTGGGGAGCCGCGGTCAGGGGCGCTTGAGCGAGCGCCGGCGCGGCGAGGGTGAACCAGGCGGCGGAGACGATCAGGACGTGGCGGGAGTTCACGGCGTTCCTCCGGGAGGCAGACAGCTCAAGCTTCAAACGGGAAAAACGCGGATCGGGTCCGAGGGAGACCCGATCGGCGGTAGGAGAGTTGCGGGGAGAGCAACCCGTCCGCCGGACCGCTGGGGGCGGTCCGGCGGATCCTGATCGGGAGAACCGGTCAGAAGTTGTAGCCGACGCTGACCTTGAACGACCGACCCAGGATCGGCCGCGCGTTGGCCCCGCTGGTTGAGCGCGGATCGCCCTCGGTCAGGCCGTGGCTGTCGGTGAGGTTGTCGGCCGAGACCTGGACGGTGAAGTCGGCGACGTCGAAGATCGCGCCCAGGTCGATCTTGGTGTAGCCCTTCAGCACCTGGGTGTTGGCGTTGTCGGCGAAGCGGTCGTCCACCGCGCTGACCGTGCCGTAGAAGGTCGACTCCACCGAGCCCAGGGTCACGTCGTAGCTGGGGGTGAAGCGGATCATCCAGTCGGGCTGCCGCTGGGCGCTGTTGCCCTTGTTGGCCGGGATCGACGACTTGGTGATCTCGGTCTTCTGCCAGGTGCCGTTCACGGCCAGGGACAGGCCGAAATCCGAGCGCCAGCGGCCGTCCAGCTCGACGCCGTGGGCCTTGTTGCTGTTGCTCTCCTGGATGCCGCCGACGTCGGCGAACTTGGCGCCCTTGAACTCGTTGGCGAAGCCGGTCGCATAGAGCTCGAAGGGCCCGCTGCGCAGCTTGTAGCCCAGCTCGTACTGGTCGACCGACAGGGTGTCGGTCAGGCCTTCGCGGAAGTTGTCGAAGCTGGGGAACTTGTAGCCGCGCGAATAGCGGCCGAATACGCCCGACACGCTGTTGAGGTCGTAGTTCACCCCGACCGTGTAGCTGGTCTTGCTGTGGCTGTAGTCGGTGGTGCGCAAGGCCAGGCCGTCGGGGAAGCCGGGGCCGTCGTCGACCACGTAGTCGGTCTGAAAGCGCTCGCGGCGCACGCCCAGATCGATGCGCAGCGGGTCGATCACCTGCCAGGAGTCGGCCAGGTAGAAGGCGTCCACCCGCCCGTCGCCGGCCGAGGTCAGGCCGAACTTGAAGCAGCTGGAGGTGCTGCCGGCCGTGGCCAGGTCGGCGCAGGTGACCGGGGCGGCCAGGTAGTCGCCGTTGGCCTTGACCTGCATCGGCTCGACATTGCCGATCGTCCAGAAGTCGTCGGACTTGAAGCTGGAGGCGTAGTAGCCGGCCGACAGCTGGTGCGTGCCGATGGTCTTGCCGATCGACAGGTCGTTGGTCACGGCCTTGATCTTCTTCTCGACGATCCAGGCGCCCCAGTTCTGCACGTAGTCGTTGGCGCCCAGGGCGGCGCCGCCACGGGTGTTGATGGCGCCCGGGACCACGGTGTTCAGCGAGGCGACCGTGATCGCCGCGCCGTCCGGCACCAGGCCGTAGGTGTTGGCGTCGCCGTCCGTGACGCTGAAGCGGTCGCGCAGGCTCCAGCCGTCGCCGAACTCGTGCTCGAACCCGCCGCCGGCCACGAAGCCCTTGAAGCCCCGGCCGTCGGCCAGGTCGAAATTGCGGGTCGTTCCGGCGGCGTTGATCTGCAGGGTGTGGAAGCGGCTGGCCTCGCCGATCTGGGTGTAGGTTCCCTTGTCGACGCCGGGCACGTTGATCGCGAACGGCAGGTACCAGGCGCCGTGGTCGTCGGTGTAGCGGGCGTAGAGGTTGAGCTTGCCGTGCTCCATCCGCTTGGTGATGTTGACCGTGAACTGCTGGCCGACCTCGCTGTCGAACTGGGTGTCGCGCACGCCCGGCGAGGTGGTCGCATAACCGCCGACCATGAAATACAGGTCGTCGGCCAGCTTGCCGCTCAGCAGGCCGTCGACGCGACGCAGGTCGTAGTCGGAGGCCGACAGCTTGACCAGGCCGTGTGTCTCCTCGCCGCCTTCCTTGAGCTGGAAGTTGGTGGTCAGGCCCGGCTGGCCGTTGGAGAAGATCGGGTTGGGGCCGCCGCGCAGGGCTTCCATCCGCGAGATCGTCTCGTCGACCCGGAAGATCGAGCTGTTCTCCAGGAACGACAGGGTCGAGGGCGGATAGATCGGCGAGCCCTGCAACTGGATGGTCAGGAACTCGGCGTCGCCGGTGGCGGGGAAGCCGCGCACGAAGACATTGGCGCCGGCCACCCCGCCCGAGGTCTCGACCCAGACGCCGGGCACCAGGGTCAGCAGTTCGGCGGTGCTCTTGGGCGAGGCCTTGGTGATGTCGTCGGCGTTGACGGTGGTGACGGCGAAGCTGGCGGCCAGCTTGTCGATGCCCTTGCCGCCGGGGGTGCCGACCACGATCACTTCCTCGACCTGGGCCGGGGTCTCGGGTTCCGGCTCCACGGCCGTGGCGGGCGCGGCTTGGCTTTGGGCGCTGGTGGCGACCAGCAGCGTCTTGGCGCGGATGGCGTAGACGCCGCTGGCGGTGGGCTGGGCGCTGAGGCCCGTGCCGTTCAGCAGGCGCTTGAGGCCGGCCTCGGCGGTGTAGGCGCCGGACAGGGCCGGGGCGCGTTTGCCGCGCACGCTGGCCTCGTCGAAGGCCAGCTGCTGGCCGGAGGCCTGGCCGAAGGCGCGCAGGGCGCTGCTCAGGTCCTGGGCGGGAATGTCGAAGCTGTAGGTGGCTTGCGTCTGCTGGGCGTGGACGGCCGCGGGGGCGGTCAGCAGCATCAGGGTCGCGGCGGCCGTGGAGCCCCAAGCCAGCCGACGGTTGAAGGATCTGCGCATGTGTCTTCCCTCCCTTATGCGCCGACGTTGATTGCGGCGCTTTGGAAGGTGAGACGCCTCAGCTCGTCGAAGACACACCGGCCGGCGCGGAATTTTTTTGGCCGCGGTCGATTTTCAGCACGGTCACGCCATTGGCCGCAACCGCGTGGACCGGCAGCACGGCCGTCACTCCGTCGACGAAGGCGCCGGTGTCGCCTGAGGTGAACACGCCGCTGATCCGCAGCTGGGCGACGCCGGGATCGCCGATCTTCAGCTTGTCGCGGGCGTAGCGGTTCACCCGCTCGACGGCCAGGTCCATCGGTTCGTCCTGGAACACCAGCTGGCCGTTCTCCCAGGCCTTGGCGCGGACAGGGTCCAGCTGGCTGACGACTGTGGCGTTGGTCTCGGTCGAGGTCACCAGTTCATGGTCGGGCGTCAGCAGCCGGTCGGCGGGCGCGCCGCCGATCCTGACCGGTGCGGCGGTGTCGGCGCGGCCGGTCTTGTCGTCCAGCACCGCCACGTGGCCCTCGTAAAGCACCACGCGCATCTGGCCGGTCAGGCGCTCGACGCTGAACACGGTGCCGGTGGCCACCACCAGCTTGTCGCCGGCCGCCACCGAGAACGGGCGCAGCGGGTCCTTGGCGACCGAGAACTTGGCCCGGCCGCTGTCCAGCCACAGCCGGCGGCGGCCGCGCTCGTACTTGACCTTCAGCACGGTGGCGCTGTCGAGCGAGGCGCGCGAGCCGTCGGCCAGCTCGACGATCCGCCGCTCGCCCTCGGTGGTGCGATAGACGTCGGGCAGACTGGCCCGCCAGGCCAGGCCGCCGGCGACGGCGACCACCAGGCTGGCGGCCAGGGC
>NZ_JBAPVS010000355.1:0-22714 GCF_049283275.1 Caulobacter sp.
CCCTATGTCCGCGTGGCCGGCGGCGCGACCGGCGAGGCGATCGCCGCCGCGGCGGTGTCGCCCGGCAGCTGGACCCACCTGGCGGTGACAGCCGGCGACAAGATCACCCTCTACGTCAATGGCGTCGCCGCCGGTTCCATCGACGCCAAGCTGCCCGCCCTGGGCGGCGAGGACGCGATCGGCGCGGCAGGCGGCCTGCCGTCCTTCATCGGCGACCTGGACGAGGTTGGGCGCGCCAACACCGCCCGCTCGGCCTCGGCCATCGCCCTGGCCGCCCAATCGCAGGGCCGCTCGGCGGTGTTCACCGCCTTCTCGCCGGAAGCCGAGAGCACCAAGGGCGGGGAGGGCGGTTACTTCGGCATCCTGCTCAAGGCCCTGACGCCCGACGCCTGGGCGGTGATCATCATCCTGTGCGTGATGGCGGCTTTGTCGTGGGTGGTGATGATCGGCAAGGGCCTGTTCCTTGTCCGCACCGCCTCGGCCAACCGCGATTTCCTGGACGACTTCAGCGAGGCCATGGCCCGCCAAGGCGCCCATGACGGCCTGGCCCGCCTGGACATCGACCGCCATGCCGACACCTCGTCGCTGGCCCGGTTGTTCCACATCGGCCGCCGCGAGCTGCAGGTCCGCTTGACCGAGAACGGCGCAGCCGGTCGCGGCGCCACCAGCTTCGCCCTGGCGCCGCAATCCATCGCCGCCATCCGTTCGGCGCTGGACGCCGGCCAGGCGCGCGAGAGCCAAAAGCTCAACAGCTCCATGGTGCTGCTGACCATCGCCATCTCGGGCGGTCCGTTCATCGGCTTGCTGGGCACGGTGCTGGGCGTGATGATCACCTTCGCGGCGGTGGCCGCCGCGGGCGACGTCAACATCAACGCCATCGCCCCCGGCATCGCCGCGGCTCTGCTGGCCACGGTGGCGGGCCTGACCGTCGCGATCCCGGCCCTGTTTGGTTACAACTACCTGCTGTCGCGCTCCGACGAGATTGGCGTTGAGCAGCAGATCTTCGTCGACGAACTCGAAAAGCGCATCGCCGAGACCTATCGCGGCGCGCCGCTCCCCCTGGCCGCTGAATAGGGGGAGGGCCGATGCAAGCGCAGTCCCGACGCAAACCCTACGACGAGATCAACATCACCCCGATGTTGGACCTCGCCTACGTCCTGCTCATCATCTTCATCATCATGACCACCGCGGCGGTCCAGGGCATCAAGGTCAATGTGCCCAAGGCCAGCTCGTCGGTCAGCCTGGCCAAGCCGACGACCAAGGCGATCACCGTCGATAGCGCCGGGCAGGTCTACCTGGACACCTATCCGGTGACGATCGACGAGCTGGAGTCGCAGCTGCGCTCGTTCAAGGCGGTGACGCCCGACTTCCCGGTGGTGATCAAGGGCGATCGCGTCTCACAGTATGGCCGGATCATGGAAGTGCTGGACGCCTGCGGGCGGGTCGGCATCACCCAGCTCGGCCTCGTCAGCGAACGCGCCAAGGGGTGAGGTCGATCATGCCCTCGCATCTCCCTTCGCGCCGACGTCGCTGGCTCGCGCCGACCCTGGTGGCGGCGGGCCTAGTCGGCCTGATCACGGTGGCCATGCTGCTATGGCCGCATTCGACGACCTACGAAGCGCCGCGCCGGGTGATCCAGGAGATCACCCTGGTCACGCCGCCTCCGCCCCCTCCGCCCGAACCGGAGGAGAAGATCATGGAGCAGGAAGAGGTTATCCAGCCGACCGACGATCCGCAGATTCAGAAGGACGTCGATACGCCGTCCGACCAGCCCGACGACCAGCCGTCGGAAACGGCGGAAGCCGGGGGGCTGGACAAGGCGGCCGACGCCGGCTCCGACAGCTTCCACCTGGCCTCGGGCGGCGGCGGCGGCCTCTTCGGGCGCGGTGGCGGCAGTGGCGGTGATGGGGGATGGGGGGGCTTCGTCGAGACCCACATCCGCCGAGCCCTGCAGCGCGATCCGCGAACCCGCAGCGCCCAGGGCTATGTGAGGGTCGCCGTCGAGATCGACCCGAACGGCCGCATCACCGGCGCGACGCTGCGGTCCAGCACCGGCGACGACAAGCTGGACAAGGCTATCCGCGACGTCCTGGCGGGCCTGCCGCCGCTCAGCCGCGGCCGGCCGCCGAAGATCGAAGGCGTGACCTTCGCCACCATCAACATGAAGCGCCCCGTCGGCTGAGCCGACGCGACGATCCAGGAACCATCATGCGTATCCAGACCGCTCTCCTCTGCGCCGCCGCGACGCTGGCCACCAGCCTCGCCGCCGCCCCGGCCCACGCGCAATCGACCGACGACATCGGTGTCGAGATCCTGCAATTGCTCGTCGACGAGGGCCTGCTGCCCCGCGAAAAGGCGCAGGAGCTGATGGCCCGCGCCAAGCACGCGGCCGAACTGCGCCTTCAACGCGAAGCGCCGGCTGCGCCTGGCGTCATCGACGTGCCCTACGTGCCTGAACTGGTGCGCAACCAGATCCGCGACGAAGTACGGCAGGACGTGATGGCCCAGGCCAAGACCGAAGGTTGGGTCGCGCCCAACACCATCCCCGCCTGGCTCAACCAGGTCACCCTCTCCGGCGACTTCCGCATGCGCTACCAGGGCGAGTTCTTCGACGACGGGAACTTCCCCTACTTTCCGGACGTCAACGCCATCAACCAGGCCGGCGGGGTGACTGACGCCACCGGCTTCCCGCTGCTGAACTCGACCGTCAATCGCCACCGCGCCCGCTATCGCGGGCGACTGGGCGTCGACGCCAAGATCAATTCGGCGGTGAAGATCGGCCTGCGCCTGGCCTCGGGCGACGACGCCGGCGCCATTTCCACCAACAAGACCCTGGGCGATTACTTCAACAAGGATCCGATCTGGATCGACCGCGCCTATGTCGAGGTCACGCCGATCGCGGGGCTCAGCTTCATTGGCGGACGGATGCCCAACCCGTTCTGGTCGACCGACATGGTCTGGGACGCGGACATCAATCCTGAGGGCGCGGCCATCACGGCCCGTCATGACTTCGACGACCAACTGGCCGGCCTCAAGCTGTTCGGCGTCGCCGGCGCCTTCCCGCTGCAGGAGCGCGGCAAGGATCACAAGGATCGCTGGATGTACGGCGCCCAGGTCGGGTTCGAGATTGCGCCGGTCGAAGACCTGACGGTCAAGGGCGCGGTGGCCTACTACGCCTACGACCGCGTGCAGAGCGAGAAGAACGCTCCCGACGGCTCGCGCCTCAACGACTTCACGGCCCCGCCGTCGCTGTCGCAGGGCAACTCGGTGTTCAACATCCGCACCGACGGCCTGACCACCCTGGCCGGCCTGGCGTCGGACTTCAACCTGCTCAACGTCACGGGCAGCCTGACCTACAACGGCTTCGGCGCGAACAAGGTCAGGCTCACCGCCGACTACGTGGTCAACCAATCGTTCGACGCCGGAGAGATCGCCAGGCTGCGCGGCGAGGATGGCGTGGCGCCGGGCGACTCCGGCTGGCAGCTGCGGCTCGACGCCGGACGGGAGAGCATCAAGAAGCGCGGCGATTGGCAGCTGGCCGCCGCCTACAAGCGCATCGAGAGCGATGCGGTGCTCGACATCTTCACCGACAGCGACTTCGGCCTCGGCGGCACCGACGTGAAGGGCTACGTGATCGAAACCAACGTCGGCATCTACGACAACACCTCGGTCGGGCTGAGCTGGCTCAGCACCAACGCCATCAGCCGCCCGCCGTTCTCGGTCGACGTCCTGCAGCTCAACCTCAACACCCGGTTCTGAGGAGGCTGACATGCGTCACGTCATCATCGCCGGCGTCCTCTGCGGCACCCTCTACGGCCCGGTCGCTCAGGCGGCCCCAGCCAAGCCCGCGCCCGCCGCAGCCGCCCCGACCGCCGACCAGGTCGCGGCCCTTCAGGCCGAGTTGGCCGACCTGCGCGATCGCTATCAGCGTCAGCAGATCGTCGCCGACAACGCCCGACAGGAGACCGACGGCCTGCGCGCCGAGCTCAAGCTGAAAGATGAACTGCTGGTCCTGGGCCGGGAGCGCAACGCCGAGCTCTACAAGATTTCATCCGAAATCCTGGATCGCCTGGCCCGCCGCAAAAGCCTGGAGCCCTTCGTTCAGGCTCATCGCGTCTCAATGGAAAACAAGGTGCAGGACTATGAGGATCGCCTCCGGGCGGCCCGCGTCTACGACACGACCCTACCGCCTAGCGTCCAGCTGCGCATGCAGCAGGAGCTGAGCGCCAAGGCCTCCGCGGCGCCCGACCCCGCCCCGGCCGTGGCCCCGACCTCACCCGCCCAACACTGATTTTCTTCCAGATCCGTTCCTGGAGTACGCCCATGACCCGCCCTCTGCTCGTCGCCTCTCGCCGTCTGCGTGGCGCCTCCCGTTGGCTCGCCGGAGCCAGCCTCGTCGCGATGGCGGTGGCGACCAATGTCAGCCCCGCGGGCGCCCAGTCGACTCCGTTCGGGTCGATGGTCGGAATGCAGGCGGGCAAGGTGATCCTGCCCGGCGGCGCTGTCTCGCAATGGACCGGAGCCAACCGCCCGACAGTCGGCACGGCCGCCGACGGTCGCCCGCTGATGACCATCGAGCAGACCCAGCAGAAGGCGTTGTTGGACTGGGAGCAGTTCAGGCTGCAGACCAACGAGGTGCTGGAATTCCAGCAACAGTCGGCCGACTGGATCGCGGTCAACCGTGTGCACGGCGCGGCGGCGGCCGAGGTCAACGGCGAGATCCGGGCCAAGGGACGTGTCTTCATCTTCAACGACAACGGCGTGCTGATCGGCCCCAACGCCAAGATCAACACCCGCCAGCTGGTCACCGGCCAGGGCGTGTCGGACGTGTTGGTGGACGGCGCGACGACCACCATCGTCCAGAGCCGCGAGAAGGCGACCCTGAACTGGACCGACATGAGCATGGCCGCCGGCCAAGTGCTCAAGTTCCAGCAGGAGAAGAAGGACTGGATCGCCCTCAATCGTTCCATGGCGCCGGGCGTCACCACCCTGAACGGCACGATCGAGGCCCCGGGCCACCTCTATCTGGTGGCGCCGCAGGGTGTGGCGATCAACGGATCGGTCAAGGCCCAGCAGGTCATCGCTTCGTCCCTCAATATCCGGGACGTGCAGTTCGCCAGGGGCATCAACTCCTTTGGCGCCGACAACAGCCGCCTGGACCCCAGCTTCAGCAACAGCTGGGACTATACGGTCGACTACAGCAGCGATTCATACATCACCCTGACCAAGGCTCTGCCGGTCGTGGTCGATCCCAACGATCCGCAGCGCTACAATGTCACCGTCGGACGGGGCGGCTCGATCGAGACCGGCGAGTTCGGAAAGGTGATGCTGTTTGGTCCGCGCGTGACCAACCAGGGGCGGATCAAGGTCGTCGACGAAGGCCAGGTCATCCTGGCGGCCGGCGAGAACATCTACCTCAACACCGCGCCGGGCGGGCGGGTGAAGGTGGAGGTCGGCGCCTATAGTCCGCTGTCCTTCGGGCGTGGCTCCATCCCCTATCGGTATCTGCCCAGCGTGGTCCCCGACGCCGACTGGCAGGCTTTCTATCTGAAGTTCACGGGGGTCCAGTACGCGATCGGCGCCTCGGTGCCCAACGCGGTGATCAGTCGACTGATGTCCACCGACATCGGAAACTACGTCACCAATCTGCAATTCAATCGGGCGCGCGACGTCGGCTATGTGGCGCGCAACGAAGGCGTCATTACCTCGCTGCGCGGCGGCTCGGTCGATTTCCGGGGACTGAACCTGGAACAGATGGGCGCCATCGAGATGACGTCCACGGCTTTGTTCCGTGGGCAGATCAACTTCGCGACCATCGTCCGCGACTACCAGGAAGTGCCCAACAACGACCAGGACGGTCCGGACGTGCCGGGCCACGGCACGGTCCTGTTCGGCCGAGGCAGCCTGACCCAGATCACGCCGGACCTCGACTCCAGAGACCAGATTCCCGTGGGCTCGGGCAGCCAGTCGGTGGGGACGTTGAAGATCAACGCCGGCCAGGTGCACCTGCAGGAAAACGCGCTGGTCTACATGCCCAGCGGCAAGGTCAGCATCCTGCTCGACGCCGCCGGCCACCTCTACGACAACAACCGCGGCAACGGGAACAACCAGGACAACGAGGACGGCACGCGCTTCATGATGGAGCGCGGCGCGACCATCGACCTGTCGGGCTGGCGCAACACAGTGCTTGCCATGGGCTCTAATCAGGTCACCGGAAAGCTGTTCGCCGCCCAGCTGTCGGACTCGCCGTTGCAACGCGACGGGCCGCTGTATCGCCAGGAAATCTCGGTCGATCGCCGCTACGGCACCAACCTGGCCAACTGGGCCGGCTTCGACAATCTCAGTCAGGGCACGCTGGCCCAGTTCCTGACCGACGGGGGCTCGTTCACCCTCGACGCCGGCGACGACTTCATCATGAAGCCGGGCTCGGTGATCGACGTCTCGGGCGGTCTGACCACCTACGAGAGCGGCTATGTCTACACCACGCTGCTGCGCCGGCTGGACGGCTCGATCATCGACATTCGCGAGGCCGATCCGGACGAGCTCTACATGGGCAAGGCCAACGAGTGGGTCCAGTACGACACCAAGTGGGGCAAGTCCCAGACCTACTACATCCCGCTGATTTCCAGCCTGCAAGGCAAGTACGAGACCAGCTACGTCCAGGGCGGCGCGGGCGGCAAGATCGAGATTCTGGCGCCCGACGTGGTGCTGCAGGGCACGCTGAAGGGCGCGGTCACGGCCGGTCGCTACCAGCGGGCCAACCTGCCCAAGGGCGGCAGCTTCATCCTAAACCGGGCCGGCGCCGACGAAGGCGAATATGTCAGCAACAACATCCTGATCGCGGCCATCGAGACGGCGCTTCCCGACAGCTTTGGCCTGTTCGACAAGCTGAGCGACGTCTATGGCGACCAGTTCGGCGAAGAGTTCGATCGCGACAAGGACAAGCCGAACCGCGGCCTGCGGACCCTCGACAACGCCACCCTGACCTCGGCCGACTTCTTCAACCGTTCGACCATGGGCAGCTATTCGCTTTCGCAGAGCGGCCGGGTCGACGGCTCCATCAATCCCTTCCCGCCGCTGGATGGCCCCGCGGTGGTGGTCGAACACGCCGTGAACCTGAATCTGGCCAACGGCGCGTCGTTCGCGCTGGGCGCGGGTCAGCGCCTGCAGTTCTTCGGCTCGATCCGAACCGAGGGCGGTGCGATCGACCTGGCCGGTCTGTCGCTGGAATTCGCCAAGGACACGCGCCTGGACACCCGCGGCTCCTGGTACAGCGACTACGAGGTCCTTGAGCCGGTCACCCTGGCCACCCTGCCCAGGATCAACGGCGGCAAGATCACGCTCCGGGCCACAGGCAATACTCTGCTGGACCCGATCGACGACGTCCGGATGATCCTCCCTGCCTCTATGGTGATCGACAGCTCGGCCGGCGCCTGGGTGAACCGTCAGGGCAAGCTGACCCTCGGCAAGGGCGGCGATCTAAGCGTCGCGGCCGGCTTGCTGGACGCCAAGGACCTGGATCTGTCGGGCCTGGACCACGCCCGCGCCTACGGCCTGGGCGGCAACGGCGGCTTCAGCCTGGAGCTGGCGACGCCGATCCATATCGGCGACGCCTTGCCCGCGCCGGAAGTCCCGACCGCGACGCCGCCGAACATCCGCCTGCTGTCGCCCTCGTTCTTCAGCCGCAGCGGTTTCTCGTCGATCGCCCTGACCGCGCCTTCGATCACGGTGGGCGAGAACGTTCGGGTCGAGGCGACCACGGCCAGCCTGCGTCTGAAGGAAGGCACGCTGCTGGATCCCGCCCCGCCGGCCTTCTGGGCGCCGTCGGGGACGGACGTCTTCGATATCGCCGAACCGGTCTATCTGGCGCCGGAGCTGCGCTCGTCAGCCCTGCGTCGCGGCATGGACCTCACCTTCACCGGGTCGACGGCCGTGCTCGACGGCGCCTTCGTGGGCACCGAGGTCGGCGGGCGGCTGGGCATCATCGGCTCGGCCAATATCCAGGGCGTGCTTAGCGCGCCGGCGGGCCAAATCACCATCCGAGGCAGCGAGCGCAGTTCAGTGGTTCTGGGCGAAAACGCCCGGCTTCTGGCGCCCGGCGTGGCGCAGATCACCAAGCGCGGTATGACCAAGGACGGTCGCGCCACCGTGGGGGGCGAAGTCCTGCCCGGCGGCCAGATCGACATCGACGTCGAGACGATCCTGTTCGAGGAGGGCGCGGTCCTGGACGTGTCGGGCGCCTCGGCGGTGTTCGACTTCGCGACCGACGCGCGGGGCGCGGTCGTGCTGCAGCCGCAAACCGTGTCTTCGGACGCCGGCTCGATCTCGATCACCGGCGACTCGATGGACATAAACTCGGCCACCTATCGCGCCTTCGCAGGCGGGCAGGGCGCGCGGGGCGGGGCCTTCTCGGTCAACTGGGGCGGACGCTATGGGCCGGCCGGCGCACCCGGTCAAACGGCGGGCCAGACGGCTGAGCTTCTCGAGTCCTACTTCCAGCAGGGCTTCTTCTACGACGTCGACTTCAACATCGTCACCAGCCCGTATGGCGTCGATTTTTCAACGATCCTATGGGATTGGGCGCTCGGTTTCTCCATCCCGTTCCCGGCCGGCTACACCGTTTCCAATCGCGCCGAACTGCTGAGCGTCTTCGACGCCTATACGGTCGCGGCCTATGGTCCGCCGCCGGTGTTCGTGATCGGCGACAACCTGCCGCCGCCGTCCACCGCGCCGCGGCCGACGCCGACGATCGATCCCAATCTAGGGGCGCTGTTCTCGGCGCTCGGCTACGTGCTGCCCAGTCCGGTCACCGAGCCCGCGTCCAGCGTGCGGCTGTCCACCGCCCGCATCGCGGACGGCGGCTTCTCGTCGTTCAAGGTCGCGGCCATGCCCGGCGTGCTGTTCGTGGGCGACGTGACGCTGGGTGGCAAGAAGGCCGACGGCAGCAACGTCTTCGACTCGATCTCGATCGACGCGCTGCGGATCATGGGTCAGAAGAACGCCGACGTGCGTTTGGAGGCCGGCGTCGTCCGCCTTTCACAGGTGGATCTCCCCAATGGCAATGTCAGCGACATGGGCGCTTACGACACCGCCTTGGCGGGCATGGACGTTCAGCGGCTGAACGCCAACACGCGGCTGTCGATCACCGCCGACACCCTGTTGCAGATCCAGGGCGCTGAGTTCTATGGCTTCTCCGACACGCGGCTGAGCAGCCAGGGCGATATCCGTCTGCTGGGCCTGCCGATCGAACCGACCGTCGGCGTATACGCGCCGCCGACCGCCTTGGTCTCCAGCCCCGGCAAGATCACCTTCAAGGCCGACCAGCTGTACGCCGCCACCGGCCACAAGGTGGACGTGACGTCTGAGACCATGATCCAGGTCCTGCCGCAGGACGCCGGCACGCCGCTGAACGGCTCGCCCTACGAGGCCGCGGCCCAGCTCACGCTCAAGGCGCCCACCGTCGTCCAGGCGGGCATCGTCCGTTCGCCGCTCGGGACCATCAACCTGGTGGCCGTCGACGGCGTCTCCGGCAGCGGCAGCGTCGTCCTGGCGCCGGGCAGCATCACCTCCACCTCGGGCGACGGTCACGTCATCCCCTATGGCTTCGTCAGCAACGGCGACACCTGGATCGATCCCTATACCCGGCTGGAGCTGACGGTCCTGCCGGCCAAGTCGGTCAATATCTCGGGCGCGTCCGTCGACCTGCAGGAAGGGGCGCTGATCGACGTCTCGGGCGGCGGCGATCTCTATGCCCGCGAGTTCGTCGCCGGTATCGGCGGCACCACCGACTGGCTGACGGGCTATCGCGACGCCAACTACAACTGGGTTTCCAGCCCAGACCAGGTCTTCGCCGTGCTGCCGTCGTTCGAGGGCGACGTCGCGCCCTACGGCTTGAGCGGCGGCGGCGGCCTGGGCGTCGGCGACAAGATCTACCTGGCGGGCGGCAGTGGCCTGAAGGCGGGCTACTACACCCTCCTGCCGGCCGAATTCGCACTGCTGCCGGGCGGCTTCCGCGTGACGGCCAACCACGGCCACGCCGATCTGAACGTCATGATGCCCGGCCAGCACGTGGATCTGGCCGACGGCTCATCCATCCAGTCGGGCTACCGCTACACCGAAGGCACGCCCTATCGCGACACCCTGAACCATGGGTTCATGGTGATGGACGGCGACACCCTGCGCCAGCGCTCGCAGTACAACGAGGTGACGGCCAACAGCTTCTTCACCTCCGAGGCCTTCCTCAAGAAGGCGCTGCGCAGCAACAGACCGGTCGGCGACGTGCCTCGGATTCCGCTGGACGGCGGCAGCGTGGTGCTGAAGGCCGCGCGCACCCTGAACCTGGACGCCACCTTGAAGTCGGCAGCGGCCAAGGGCGGACGCGGCGGGTTCGCCGACATCGACGCCGGCCGCATCGTCGTCGTGGGCGCCAACACCGACCTGACAAAATATGCGGGCTATCTAGCCCTTGATAGCGATCGCCTGAACGCGTTCGGCGCCGAAAGCCTGCTGCTGGGCGGTACGCGCCGCCAGGGCCAGCAGAACCTGGAACTGTCGATTTCCGGCTTGGACGTGGTGATCGACAACACCGGCTCGGTGCTCAAGGGGCCGGAACTGCTGTTCGCCGCGCGCGACAAGGTCACGGTCGAAGGCGGCAGCGTGATCGAAACCAGCGGCAAGATCAGCGGCAGCCCCAGCGACCTGCGCATTCTGCCGGCCTTCGACAAAGTGGTCGACCCGGTCCAGCCCTGGGATCCGGCCGACGACGTCACCGTGCACGCGGTCCTTGACCAGGGCGCGGTGCTGCGGCTGTCCAGCGGCGAGCAGGTCTCGATCCTGCGCAACACCGCCGCGGTCGATGCGATGGCGACCCTGCGCGCCGACCCCGCGGCCCTGGCCGCCGCCAACGCCTACCGCGCCGTCCTGGGCCTGCCGCCGATCGTTCCGGCCGGCAATCTGGTGATCGCGGGCGACGCGGTGTTGCGCAGCAGCCGTTCGATCGCGCTGGACGCCACGATGGACACCCAGCTGTCGCGGCAAGCGACCCTGGCCGCAGCGCAGATCAGCGCCGCAGCCTCGCGGATCAGCATCGGCGCGGCGCCAGTCGGTACGACTGGCCTGGTGTTCGCCGGCGGCTCGGCCGAGACCCTGGCCTCGGCCGCGGACCTGACGCTCAAGAGCTACTCGACCATCGACATCTACGGTGGCGCGACCCTGAAAGCCGCCGACGGCCTGCGGCTGGACAGCCGGGAGATCCGGCTGCTGAACGCCAATGGCGCGACGGCCGTCATCGGCGGTCAGTCGGTCACCCTGGCCAACACCAGCGGGGCTGGCACGGCCCCGCCGACGGCGGGCGCGGCCAAGCTGCTGATTGACGCCGCCAACATCTATCTGGAGGACGGCGACAAGCGGATCTCGGGCGTTGACCTGGTGACCCTGAGGGCTGGCCAACGCGTGATCGGACGCGGCGCCGGAACGCTCTATCTGCCGGGCGACCTGGCCGTGGAGGCGGCCAACTTCACCGTCGAAAGCGGCGGGCAGACCTTCCTGGACGCCGCCGGCGCGGTGACCCTCGCCAACAACGGCCGTACCGACCTGCCGCTTCTCACCACCTTCGGCGCCACCCTGGGCTTCACCGGCGACACGGTGACCAACAACGGTCGCATCCTGCTGACGGGCGGCACGGTCAATCTGCGGGCCCGTGGCGGCGACGTGGTCCTGGCCGACGGCTCGACCATCGACGTGACCAGCAGCGTCAGCCAGATCTTCGACACCAAGGTCGGCGTCGGGGCCGGCACGGTCAACCTCACGTCCGACCGCGGCGACGTCCGCATGGCCTCGGGCGCGGTGATCGACGTTTCCGGAACGACGGCGGGCGGCGACGCGGGGCGGCTCAACATCGCGGCCGGCCAAGGGCAGGCCGACATGCGCGGCCAGATGAAGGGTGCGTCCCACGGCGGCGCGCACAGCGGCTCGTTCTCGCTGGTGACCCGCCAGATCACTGACTTCAGCGCCTTCAACGCCGCGCTGGACAGTGGCGGCTTCCTACAGTCTCGCCGGTTCGAGGTGAACCAGGGCGACCTGGATGTCACCGGGAGCATCCGGGTTCAGAACTTCTCGGCCATCGCCAACCAGGGCTCCATCAACGTCACCGGCGTGGTGCGCACCACGGGCGATGCCGGCGGTCGCATCCAGATCTCGGCGGCCGACAACCTCAACCTCCTCGCGGGCGCGCAACTGCTGGCCAGGGCCAACGCGGCGGACGGCTCGGGCGGCACGGTGTTCCTGGAGACCGCCGGTCGTAACGGCGGTCAGATCTCGGTCGCCGCCGGGTCGCTGATCGATGTCACCGGCACGGGCGAGGGCGGCCGTATGGTGCGCCTGCGGGCACCGCAATTGGCCGGCGGCGACGTCGCCATCGCGCCGGTCCAGGGCTCGATCCTCGGGGCGCGGCAGGTGATCGCGGAGGGCTTCAAGGTTTATGACAACGTCTCGACCATCGACCAGTCGGTGATCAACACGATTTCGGCCGACGCCAGCAGCTTCATGGCGGGCGCGGCGGTCATTCAGGCGCGCCTGGGTTCGGGCGTCACCGTCCAGCCCGGCATCGAGCTGCGCAGCGCCGGCGACATGACGCTGGCCACCGACTGGGACCTGCACACTTTGCGCTTTAACGGCGCGGCCGGCGTGCTGACCCTGCGGGCGGCGGGCGACCTGTTGCTGAACGCCAATCTCAGCGACGGCTTCGACGGCGCGAAGGCCAATGCCGCCCTGCTGGGCGGCGCGTCGTGGACGCTGAACCTGGCGGCCGGCGCCAATATCACCAGCCCGGACTCCCTGGCGGTTCTGCCCATCGGCCAACTGGCCGCCGGCAAGGGATCGGTGATCGTCGGCGGCACGCCCGACACCCTGGAATACTATCGCGTGGCGATCACCACCGGCCCGCGGGCCGGCACGACCGAGAACCGCCTGTACGTCCGCAACGGCGACGGCACGGTGGGGGCAGAACTGAACCGCGACGCGGCCACCGGCCAGTATGTCGATCCCGACAGCGGCGCGCTGATCGCGTTCGACCCTGTCACCCAGGACTATGCCGACACCCTGCGCTACGCCCGCGTGGCCTTGCCTGAATATTTCTCCGTCGATCCGCAGGGCGGCAACGCGGTCAGCAAGGACCAATACGGCAACAACGAGCGCTCGCAGATCAGCCAGTACGGCCAGAGCCGCGGCGTGCAGTGGGACAACTCGACGGGCTACATCGTGCGCACCGGCACGGCCGGGATCAACATCGGCAGCGGCCGGGACATCGTCCTGCAGTACAAGCCGTCGGTCATCTACACGGCGGGCGATTTCGCGGCCCCCGTCGCCGATTTCGCCGCGCCCACCCGCCTGCCGCTCGACTCATCGTCCGGCCTCTGGGGGGCGATGAGCGGCTACTACCTGCAAGGCGGCGGCGACATCCTGATGAAGGCCGGCGGTGACATCGTCGGGGCCGGCAGCGACCAGCTGCCGAACACCTGGCTCTGGCGCTACGGCAACATCAATAGCCAGGGAAGCTTCAGGACGCCCAGCGAGATGGGGGGCAAGGATCTGGGACGCGCTTACGACCAGGCCACCTGGTTCGTGCGCTTCGATCGCTACCAGGCCGGGATCGGCGCGCTGGGCGGCGGCAATGTCGAGATCAGCGCGGCCGGCGATATCACCAACCTGACCGTCAACCTGCCCAATACGGGCCGGGTCAGCGGCGGGCATGACGGCCTGGTCCAGGCGCTGCACACCGACGGCGGCGGCAACCTTTCCATCTTCGCGGGCGGCAACATCGGCACCGGCAACTTCTACGTGGCCGACGGCCAGGCCCAGATCACCGCGGGCGGGGCGTTCACGAGCACCCGGCAGATCGACGCCGTTCGTGCGCTGGAGTTTAATCCAGGCTACCGCAGCCGCGACTACGATCTCTATACGATGCTGTTCACCTCGTCGGGCGACTTCCGCTTGCAGAGCGGCGGCGACCTCAACATCGACGCGGTCATGGATCCCTTGGCGCTGGCGCCGGTAATGAACAACCAGCTGGGCGGCGGCGGGGTGTTCGGCGTCGACGACTACCAGCAGTACACCGGCAACGACCAGCTTCGCGAGCTCTACGGCGCGGCCTTCTTCAGCTACACGCCGGACGCCCGGATCTCGCTGTTCTCTGCGGGCGGCGACGTCAACCTGTGGAACAACTACGGCAATATCGGCATCGTCGCCTGGAAGGGCGGCTTCCTGAAGCCGCAGCATCATTTCGTCACGCCCTATGGCTACACGATCGCCGCGCAGGTTCCGGCGGTCTGGCCGGGCACGCTCAGCGCGGTGGCGGCGGCCGGCGACGTTGTCATCAAGGGCGGCCTTTACATGGCGCCGGCCCCGACCGGGAACCTGGAGCTTCTGGCCCACAACGACGTGCGACTGGGGCAGGGGACGCGGGCCGACGATCCCTTCGCCGAGCTCAATCGCGACGCCCTGAACTTCTACCCCGGCTATGACGGCATCTTCATGAGCCAGTCGCGGCTGGATCTGATGCCCAGCGCGACCAACGGACGCGTGCTGTACGGCTCGGCCGCGCCGCAGAGCGTGCTGGAAGGGGCCGGCTTCAAGCCGGGGGCCACCTTCCAGACCCAGCTGTTCACGCTGACCTACCAGCCCGACCTGCACGCGGGCGACACCAACCCGGCCAAGATCTACGCGGCGGTGGGCGACGTGGTGACCACCGCCCCGATAAACCTGCCCAAGGCTCTGCTGGTCCAGGCCGGCGACAACGTCTACTTCCCGGACATCAAGCTGCAGCACAACAACGCCAGCGACTACAGCCTGGTTCGGGCCGGCAACGGCCTCTATTTCTCCAGCAACGGCCAGATCGCGATCGCCGGTCCGGGCCGCCTGGAGGTCGAGACCGGTCACGACTTCTATATTCCCAGCAACGCCAAGGGGATCACCAGCGGCCGGGTCTTGATCTACGCCGACGGCCAGCCCAGCAACGTCCCGCCGCCGCCGCCGACACCCCTGGATCCGAACGCCACGGCCGCCGACATTGCGATCAGCACTGGCTTCAACCAAACGCCGTCCTACCAGGCCTTCGAGGACGCCTACCTCAATCCCGGGAAGGCGGGCGCCATGGCCGACTTCCTGCTGGACGACGCGGGCGACGGCCGCAAGCTGTCCACCTACCTGTTCGACCGGGACTATAATCGCGGGGCCGATCCCAAGAGCCAGCCGATGACGCCCGAGCTGCGCGCCGGCTTCGTCAACTACGTGCGCGGCCTGCAAGGCCTGAAGCCCTTGGACAGCCAGGTCGAGCAGACGGCCTATGTGGCCGCGGCCTGGAGCTTCTGGGCGGACTTGCCGCAGGACCTCAAGACCCCGTTCGACGCCTTCCTGCCGCGCGGACCCGGCGTGAAGAGCCTGCGCGCCGAGAACTATCTGCCCGAGGCGCGCGAGGGCCTGGTCAACTATGTCCGCCGCCTGCAAGGACTGGAGTCCCTGGATAGCCAAGTCGAGCAGCTGGCCTATCTCGACACCGCCTGGTCCTACTGGTCGGCGCTGCCTTCGGATCGCAAGACGCCGTTCTATCGCGACGTGCTGTTCCTCGAATTGCGGATGACCGGCCGTGAGGCCAACGCCAAGGACAACCCCCGCACCGGCTCCAGCTTCCGCGGCTACGACGCCATCAAGGCGCTGTTCCCCGGCGCCGAGAAGCCGGACGGCACGGCCCTGGGAAGCGGCGAATCGCGATGGGCGGGCGATTTCGAGACCTATGCCAGCCGGGTGATTTCCTCCGGCGGCGGCAAGATCGAGTTCGTCTCCCCCGGCGGCGGCTTCAAGCTGGCCAATGCGGCGGCGACCCAGGGCGAAACCGGCCAGCCCGCCTTCGAGGGCGATCGCGGCAACGCCCTGCGGGCCGGCGTGGTCACCACCGACGGCGGCGGGATCAACATCCTGGCGCGCCAGAGCGTCACCCTGAACCAGTCGCGGGTGATGACCACCAAGGGCGGCAACATCCTGATCTGGTCGTCCTACGGCGACATCGCGGCGGGCAAGGGCGCCAAGACCTCGATCAGCGCGCCGTTCTATGACTACAACATGGACGCCTGGGACGGCATGACACGGGTCCAGGCCGGTCTGCCCACCGGCGCCGGCATTCAGACGGTCGCCAGTGTCGCCGGTTCGCCCGTGGCCGATGTTGACCTGATCGCGCCCAACGGGGTGGTTGACGCCGGCGACGCTGGAATCGCGGTCAGCGGCAACTTCAATGTGTTCGCCATCGAGATCCTGGGCGGCGACAACATCGACGTGTCGGGGATAGCCACGGGGCTCCCCACGCCGCCTGCCGGAGCGCCCATCTCCTTGGACAACCTGTCGTCCAAGTCCAACGATGTGGAGAAGGCCATCGAGATGGCGGTGAACGGCATCCGCCAGAACGCCGCGATCCTGTCGCCCTCGATCATCGAAGTGCAGGTGACCGGGTTCGGCGATTGCCAGAGCCGGGACATGGCCTGCGGCGCAGAGGCCAAGCCGGGCCAAGTTTCGCAAGAGACCGTCACGGGCCGTTTCGCGACGCCGTTGCGGGTGGCCTTCGACGACCGCTCGACCAAACCCCGGCCCCAGGACTTCGACATCGCGCCCCAGCCCCTGGCGGATGCGGTGAGGGCGGTGGGCAGGGCTTCCGGCGTCAACATCCTCTACGACGCCGACACCTTCACCCAGCGTCGCTCCTCGCCGGTGCGCGGTCGAATGACTCCGGAGCAGGCGCTTGAGCAGCTGTTGATGGACCAGCACGTCACCGCGGCGCGGATCGGCGCGGGAACCATTGTGCTGCGCCGCGCCCGTCCCGGCATGGCGGGCTGACCGCAAAAACACTCCGCCCTCCCATCGGCGAGGGCGGAGCACCTTTCCTGAACCAGGCTTGCACCGGGCGTCGACGCCTGGGCGGCCGTCATCAAGGACGATCCCATGAACACCCAACTTGCCGCGGCCCTGGCCACGGCCGTGATTTCCGCCTTCGTCGCGCCGAGCCATGCCCAGGCCCAAGTGACGCCCGCCGCCGGGACGGTGGCGGCCCCGGCGCTGAGCGAAGGGCCGGTGGTCCCCGGCGTTTGCATGATCTCGCGCGAGGCGATTTTCGCCAACGCCAAGGTCGGCCAGTCGGCCTCGGCGCGACTGAAGCAATTGGCGGACGCAGCCGAAACCGAGGTCGAGAGCGATCGCAAGCCGCTGGACGCCGAGATCAAGGCCTTCCAGGCCGAGGCGCCCAAGCTGCCGGAGGCCCAGCGCCGCGCGCGCGAACTGGCCCTGAGCGCCAAGCTCCAGCCTGTGCAGGCCAAGGCCGCTCTGCGCGGCCGCGAGATCGAGGCCACCCGGACCAAGGTCATGGGGCGCATCGCCGATGCCGCCCAGCCGGTGATCGCCCAGGTCTTCAAGCAGCGCGCCTGCGGCCTGCTCCTGGATCGCAACACGGTGCTGGCCGGCAACATGACCAACGACCTGACCCCCGCCGTCGTCCAGGGGCTGGACGCGAAGATCTCGACGATCCCGTTCGAGCGCGAAACCCTGCCGCCCCAGGCGTCCGGCGCGCCCGCGCGCTAGACCGATCGACATTCGGCCTTGGGAAACGAAACCCGTCCTTCGACAGGCGCAGGATCGGGTTTTCGACTGCCCAGGGCCTGCAACGCCCACCGCGCTGAGTGCGATAGGCACGAACGCGCGGCGTCGTTTCCTTTCCCCGTTTCCGGAGTTTTCCGCCATGGCGTCCAAGCCGCGCACCAAGCCGACACCCCCGTTGCCGCTGTTCTATCGCGAACCGCTTCCGCTATCGGCCTCGGCCCACGCGGCCTGGCGGCTGAAGGACGGCGACCTGACCTTCGCCCAGGACACGGCCTTTGCGCCGCTGGTGCTTGGCGAACTGGCCGCCGCCTCGGCCAATTATCCCGTGGTCTTCGCGGGAGCCCAGGCCGCGCCGGTCGCCATCCTGGGGCTGGAGCAGCGCAACCTGTTCGTCGCCGACGGTCAGTGGAGTCCGTTCGTGCACGTGCCCGCCTATGTGCGGCGTTATCCCTTCGGCTTCATCGCCACCCGCGATCCGGATGATTTCGTGCTGGCGATCGACGCGGGATCCGACCGTGTCGTGCAGGCGGGCGATGAGGGCGAGCCGCTGTTCGAGGACGGGAAGCCCAGCGCGCTGACGCTGCGGGCCCTGGCCTTCTGCGACGCCTTCAAGAGCGAGGCCGCCGCCACCGCCGCCTTCTGCCAAGCCCTGCTGGACAAGAACCTGCTGATCGATCGCCGCGCGGACGCCACGCTCCCCGACGGCCGCAAGCTGGGACTGGAAGGTTTCCAGATCGTCGACCTGGCGGCGTTCCAAGCCCTGGATTCCGACACGATCGTCGACTGGCACGCCAAGGGGTGGCTGGCCCTGGTCAATTTTCACCTGGCCTCGCTTGATCGCTTCCGGGCGCTGTTGGATCGCGAAGGCGGCGCCGTGTCTGAGGGCAGGGCCACCTGATTGGTGTTCGCGGCCGTCGGCCGCGTCGCACCCCTGAAGAAGACGGACCGTGGGCCGACCGCGAGCTCTCCGCGGATTTCCGACAACGATTTGATCTGTTGAAGAAAACGGACCTCTGTCCGGATACGAAAAATCCGGCCGTTAGGCCGGATTTCGTCTCAAAGCCGGAGGTGGCTCCGCGGGTAGGATTCGAACCTACGACCAGCCGGTTAACAGCCGGCTGCTCTACCACTGAGCTACCGCGGAACAGGTGGCCTCAGGAAGAGGCCGGGTGATAGCCGCCGATTTGACTCGGTGCAAGCGCATTCGGACAAAAAAACAGCCCGGTCGACGACCGGGCTGTGGAAAGTCAGTGATGGTGGGTGTCTTCAAGAAAGACCAGGCGAAACTGGGTCTTTATGGTTAATCGGGCCTTAATTTCGGCTGCGGCCAAATGGCTTCCAAGTGGGTTGTTCGGGACTTCATTCAGCCGACGGGGGCGGGGACTTGGCGACCGCCGCGATCTCGACCTCAGCGCCAGGTCTTGGCCTGGGTGACCGTGGCGGGTTCGGTCAGCAGGGTCTCCAGCGGGCGCCCGGCCAGGGTGCAGGTCGCGGTCTTCACCAGGCCGCCGCGGGTGATCCTGCAGGTGAGGGATTGAGAGAAGGCGGCCGCCATCAGGCGTTCGCGATCGACGGGCAGGACCGGCGCGGCCGGCGAGATCCGCAGCGGAATCCACTGTTCGGGCGTTGGGCCTCGGGCGATGCAGAGGGTGCGGCCGTCGATGACGTGCAACACCGGGCCGCTGACGGTCTGGCCGACGGTGGGCGCGGCGGCGCGGCAAGTTTGGGCCAGGGCGGGCGCGCCAACAGCCAGGGCGGCCAAGGCAATGGCCGCCGCACCCGATCTTGCCCAACCCCTGGCCATGTCGATGCATCCCGTGAACGGAGACTCAACCCGGCCGACGACGTCACGTTCCAAGCCGAATCCCTTGAAACCATAGATGTTTGCGGCCTGTTGCCGAGACGACACGCACAAGGCGTCCACAGAGGTGTCCACAGGGGCGGACCCGTGGGTCCCGCCTGGACTGTCGTGCTAAAGGAGGCCGGCGGACCCGGCGACTCGGCCCGCGCCGAACGGGCACGAACGGGAGAACTCCGCTGGCGACGGTGAAGCGCACGGGATCGCGAAAGACCCTGACGACGGCCAATCTGGCGGCCCTGGGCGCGGAGCGATTGGCCGAACTGCTGATCGACGTCGCCGAGGGCCACGCCCAGATAAAGCGGCGGTTGCGCCTGGAGCTGGCCGGCGAGATCGGTCCCGAGGACCTAGCCGCCGAGCTGGCCAAGCGCATCGACACCGTCGCCGACAGCCGCGCGCGCATCCATTGGCGCAAGCACAAGGAGTTCGTGCGCGAGCTCGACATGCAACGCGCCCTGATCGCCGGGCGGCTGGCTGAGCTGGACCCCACCCTGGCCCTGCCGACCCTGCTGCGGTTCCTGGGCCTGGCCGAAGGGGTCTTCCACCGCACCGCGGACGCCAAGGGCGAGGTCGAGGCGGTGTTCGACGCGGCCGTCGACGACGTAGCCGCGATCGCGCCCCTGGCCTTGCCCGACCCGCGAGCGCTCGGGGACCAACTCCTGGAGCTGTTGCTGCACGGCCGGGCGGGCCTGGGTCCGCGCGTCTTGAAGAACGCGCTGCCGGCGCTCGGCGTCCAGGGTGTCGCCACGCTGCGGGGCCAGGTCGAGACGACCATGGCCTCGCAAAAGCGGGTCAGCGGCGCGCTGAAGGCCGCCGTCCAGGTGCTCGCCGACGCCCAGGGCGACGTCGACGGCTACATCGCCCAGTTCACCGACTCTCAGGCCGTGCTGCCGCCGATCGGGGCGCAGATCGCCCGGCGGCTGACCGCGGCGGGCCGGCTGGACGAGGCCGTGGCGGCGCTGGATCGCTCGACCCCGGGTTCGTTCGCCCAACTGGTCGGCGCGGTGTTGGGCCGGCCCTCCCTGCCGGGACCCGGCGCCCTGGACTGGGAGGACGCCTATATCGAGGTGCTGGAGGCGCGCGGGCAGGGCGATCTGGCCCAGGACATGCGCTGGGCCAGTTTCGAGCGCGGTCTGTCGGTCGAGCGGCTGCGCGAGTTCCTCAAACGCCTGCCCGATTTCGACGACGTCGAGGCCGAGGACAAGGCCCTGGCCCACGCCGAGGACTTCCACGACCCGCATGCCGCCCTCGATTTCCTGATCCGCTGGCCGGCCTGGGACCGCGCCGCGCGCCTGGTGCTGCGCTGGTCCGGCGATCTGGACGGCGACCGTCCCGAACTGCTGGAGCCCGCCGCCCGGGCCATCGAAGGCCGTCATCCGCTGGCCGCCACCCTGCTGCTGCGGGCGATGATCCTGGACACCGCCCGCTACGCCCGCACGCCTCGCTACAAGGACGCCCAGCAGCAGTTGCTGGAAGCCGCTTCCTTGGCTCCCGCCATCGCCGACTGGCAGGGCCACGAGGACGCGGAGACTTTCGCGTCGCGGGTGGCGGGCTATCGGCGATGGTAGGTCCGCCTCCAGAATGGACGCGGACGCCAAAAGCCCCGATTGCCTATAGGGGAGCGGCGGACCTATAAGCGGGCTGAAAATTCCAGCCCTTCGAGGGATTCCATGAGTTCCGATTTCACGGCCGCGCGCTTGAACATGGTCGAAAGCCAGATCCGCACGGCCGACGTCACCGATCTGCCCCTGCAGGACGCCCTGCGCGTCGTGGCGCGGGAGGCCCTCGTGCCGGCCGGCAAGGGCTATCTGGCCTATGCCGACGCCGACGTCGAATACGCCCCCGGCCGCTGGCTGCTGCGTCCGCGCGAGGTTGGCAAGCTTCTGCAGCACCTGCGTCCGCGCGAGGGCGACAAGGCCCTGGCCATCGCCGCCCCCTATGCCGCCGCCGTGCTGGAGAAGATGGGCCTGCAGGTCACCCGCCTGGACGGCGACGACCTGGCCGCCGTGTCGGGCGCGAACTATGACGTGATCATCTGCGAAGGCGCCGTGCCGCGGGCCCCGGCCAGCTGGACCAAGGCCCTGGCCCAGGGCGGCCGCCTGGGGGTGATCGAACGCGACGGCCCGGTCGGCCGCGCCGTGATTTATGTCAAGGCCGAGGACGGCGTGGGCCGTCGCGCCGTTTTCGACGCCACTCCGCCGATGCTGGCCGGTTTCCCCATCGAACGGGGCTTTGCGTTCTGACGACTTCAGTCCAGAAACAAACACGCAACGTCTGCGTGAAAAAAGCTTAACTAGCCGCCTGTGGTCTCTCGCCTTACAGCCGATCATACAGGTGCGGGCGTCGCGCCGATCTGGCCAAGGTTTCGTGGGGAATGAACTTGATGTCGAATAGTCGTCGGGCCGCTTTGCTGGCCGCCGCTTGCAGCATGGGTCTGATGGCGGGCCTGTCTTCGGCCGCCCACGCCGAGACCCTGGCGGACGCCTTGGCCCTGGCCTATCAGACCAACCCCACCCTTCAGGGACAGCGCGCCAACCAGCGCGTCACCGATGAGGGCGTGGTCCAGGCCAAGACCGCCTTTCGCCCGACGCTCAACGCCTCGGCCGACGCCTCGGTCCAGCGCACGGACTTCGCCAACGATCAGACCTACATCAACGGCAGCAACCAGGTCGCCACGCGGGACCACACGACCGCCAGCGGCAGCGGCGCCGGCCTGACCCTGCAGCAGCCGCTCTATACGGGCGGCCGCGCCAACGCCAACCTGACCGCCGCCCAGGCCGACGTGCTGGCCGGCCGCGAAGATCTGCGCAGCGTCGAGCAATCGGTGCTGGGCAACGTCATCCAGTCCTATGTCGACGTGCGGCGCGACCAGGAACGCCTGCGCATCGCCCAGGAGAACGTCAGCGTCCTGAACCGCCAGCTGGAAGAGTCCAAGGCGCGCTTCGAGGTCGGCGAGATCACCCGCACCGACGTGGCCCAATCCCAGGCCCGCCTGGCCGCCGCCCAGGCCAACCAGTCCTCGGCCCAGGCCATCCTGGCCGCCAGCCGCGCGGCCTACGCCGCCGTGGTCGGCCAGAACCCCACCGACCTGGCGCCCGAGCCGTCGCTGGCCGCCCTGCTGCCCAGCAGCGTCGAGCAGGCCTTCGACCTGGTCGACAAGAACAATCCGCAGATCCAGGCCGCCCGCTACGCCGAACGGGCCGCCGCGGCCCGGGTGGCGGC
>NZ_JBAPVS010000356.1:0-5971 GCF_049283275.1 Caulobacter sp.
GCCGCAGCCTGATTGGCGTCGCCCAGCCAACAGGCGATCACCGGCTTGCGCACGCCGCGTCCGCGGGCGGCCACGATGGCGGCCGCGACGCCGCGGGCGATGTCGCCCGGCTTGGAGAGGGCCGTGGGACAGTTCATGACCAGGACCGCATCGACCCCGTCATCCGCCAGCACCGCGTCCAACGCCAGGCGATAGCGTTCCGATCCGGCGTCGCCCACCAGGTCGACAGGGTCGCCGCCCGACCAACCGGCGGGCAGAGCCGCGTTCAGGCGATCCAGGGTCAGCGGCCCGAGCTCGGCCAGGACGCCGCCGGTGGAGGTCATGGCGTCCACGGCCAAGATGCCGGCCCCGCCGCCGTTGGTGACGACGGCCAGGCGCTCGCCGGCCAAATCTCGCCCGGCGCGCAGCACCGCCGCGGCGTCGAAGAGCTCGCTCAGGGTCTCGACCTGGACGAGGCCCGCCCGTTCGAAAGCGCTTGCGTGGACCTCATAGGACCCGGCCAGGGCCCCGGTATGGGAGCGGACGGCCTTGCCAGCGGCGGCGCTGCGGCCGGCCTTCAGGGCGATCACCGGCTTGATGCGCGCGGCGGCCCGGGCCGCCGACATGAACTTAGCCGCGTCGGTGACGCCCTCGATATAGAGCAGGATGGCGTCTGTGTGAGGATCGGCGGCGAACAGATCGATCAGATCGCCCAGGTCGACCTCGGCCATGTCGCCCATCGACACGATCCCTGAAAAGCCGAGTTGTCGGGTGTTGGCCCAGTCGATCACGCCGCTGACCAGGGCTCCGCTCTGGGAAATCAGGGCCAGTCCCCCTGGGGCGGGCGCCCCGCGGGCGAAGGAGGCGTTGAGGCGAGCATGGGGGGCCAGCAGGCCCAGGCCGTTGGGGCCGACGATGCGCAGGCCGAAGGGCTTGGCGGCCTCCAGCATGGCTTGGCGCAAGCCATTGGCCAGGGTGATCCCCGCCGATAGGACCACCGCGATCTTCACTCCCGCGGCGGCGAGCTCGGCGATCACCTGGGGAACAGCGGGCGCCGGCACGGCGACCACGGCCAGCTCGGGCGGCTCGGGCAGGTCGGCGATGGTCGCCGACCAGGTCGCGCCGGCCACCGACACTGGGCGTGGATTGACTAGATGGATCGGACCGCTGAAGCCTCCCGAAAGCAGATTGTCGACGACGACCCGGCCCACCGAGCCTGGCCGATCGGAACCGCCTATGACGGCCACTGAGGCGGGGGAGAGGAGGGCGTCGAGATTGTGCAGCGACATGGGTCCTCGGGATCAGGGGCAGTTGGGCGGGTGGGGGCGGGCGGCAAGGAACCCGACCCAACGCCCGCGCGCCATCCGTAGAATCCCGAAGGCGGCCCGACGCGGACCTAGCCTGTTTGTATGACACGGCGCGAAGGGGCATGATCGGATCGCGGTTCGGGGGATCGCCGCGATCAGGGGAAGATGTTTATGGCATGGCGTCCGGTTCGGCTCTCCGACGGCGGGACCAGATGAGAGGCTATCGCCTCGCGCTGGCCGCCTTCGTGCTCGCGATCGCGATCCGCTGGGCCTTGACGCCTTGGCTCGGGACCCAGGGCGCCTACCTGCTGTTCACCGCGCCCGTCGTGGTGGCCGCCGCGTTCGGCGGTGTCGGCCCCGCCCTTGGCGCGATGGCGCTGGGCTTGGCCGCCGGGTTCGCCTTCAGCGGTCACGGCCGGCTGGACGCTCCGGCCTTGGTCGAGGCTCTGGCCTTCCTGCTGGCGGCCGTAGGCATCACCCTGGTCGGCGTCAGAAGTGGTCGGTTGCGCCTGCGCTCCACCACCAGCGAACAGAACGCCGCGGCCCGGGCGCTGCAGGCCGAGGACCTGGTCGCCGAACTGAACCTGCTGATCGACGGGGCCAACGAATACGCCATTTCGCTGCTGGATCCACAGGGGCGGGTGAGAATCTGGAACGCCGGCGGGCGAAGACTCATGGGCTGGAGCGAGGACGAGGTGGTCGGCCAGGATGTCGCGATCCTTTACCCTCCCGACGCTCGCCAGGCGGGCCGTCCACATTCCGACCTGGCCCGCGCCCAGGCCGAAGGCAAGGTGGAGCATGAGGCCTGGCTGCTGCGAAAGGACAGCTCGGAGTTCCTGGCCCATGTCTCCATCACCGCGCTCAAGGACCCGGCCGGAAGCCTGAGGGGTTTTGGCAAGGTGGTGCGCGACGTCACCGATCAACGCGCCAGTGAGCGAGCCCTGGACGCCGGAGCCGAGCACCTGCGCTCGATCCTATCCACCGTTCCCTCCGCCATGGTGGTGATCGACGAGCGGGGCAAGATCTTGTCGTTCAGCGCCACCGCCGAGCGCCTGTTCGGCTTTCAGGAGACCGAGGTGCTGGGCGAGAATGTGCGCTGCCTGATGCCTTCCCCGGACCGCGAGCACCATGACGGCTACATCGACCGTTACCTGACGACGGGCGAGCGCAAGGTCATCGGCAAGGGGCGCGTGGTGGTGGGACTGCGCAAGGACGGCACGACCTTTCCCATGGAGTTGTCGGTCGGCGAAGCCACCGGTCAAGGCCCACGGGTGTTCACCGGTTTCGTCCGCGACCTGACCGAGCGTCAGCGCACCCAGGCCCGGCTGGAGGAGCTTCAGGCGGAGTTGATCCATATCGCCCGCGTCAGCGGCATGGGAACCATGGCCTCGACCCTGGCCCACGAGCTCAACCAGCCGATCACCGCGGTCGCCAACTATGTCGAAGCCGTGCGCGATCTGCTGGCCAAGCCCGATCCCGACGATCTGCCGATGATCCGCGAGGCGCTCGAGGACGCGGCCAGCCAAGCCCTGCGGGCGGGCCATATCGTCCGCCGGCTGCGCGATTTCGTCGCCCGGGGCGAAGTGGAGAAAAGCGTCGAGGACCTTGTATCGGTCATTCACGAAGCCGCGTCCCTGGGTTTGATGGGCGCTCGCGACCAGGGCCTGGAGCCGGAATTTGATCTCGACGCCGCGGCCACCCCCGTGCTTATCGACCGCGTGCAGATCCAGCAGGTGGTGATCAATCTGGCGCGCAACGCCGTCGAGGCCATGGGCGGCGAGGAGCATTCCAAGCTCTGGCTATGTTCGCGGGACCAAGGCGATGGCTTGGTGCGCGTCACGATCGCCGACAACGGCCCGGGCGTCGCGCCGAGCATCGCCGCGCAGCTGTTCACGGCGTTCGTCAGCACCAAGGCCGAAGGCATGGGCCTGGGGCTGTCGATCTGCCGCACGATCGTCGAGGCCAACGGCGGCCGCATCTGGCACGAAGCGCGACCGGGCGGCGGCTCGCAATTCCATTTCACGCTGGTCAAGGTAGAGCAGGAGAACGCCCATGAGCCCTAGCCGGATGGTCCATATCGTCGACGACGAGGAGGCGATCCGCCGCTCGGCCGGGTTCATGCTGAAGACTTCGGGCTATGCGGTCTCGACCTACGCCTCGGGTGACGCCTTCTTGCACGCGGCCAAGGACGCCGAGCCCGGCTGCGTCCTGCTGGACGTGCGCATGCCGGGCCTGGACGGCCTGGAGGTCCAGAAGCTGATGGCCGAACGCGGCATCGCCATGCCGGTCGTGGTCCTGACCGGCCATGGCGATGTCGGTGTGGCGGTCCGGGCCATGAAGGGGGGCGCCGTCGATTTCATCGAAAAGCCGTTCGAGAAGACCGTGCTGCTCTCCGCCGTCAACGCCGCCCTCGGGCGGCTGGACGACGTGGAGGCGCGCGCGGCGCGCGCGGCGGACGCCGCGGTGGCCATCGCCGCCCTGACCCATCGTGAGCAGGACGTGCTCCGGGGCATGGCCCAAGGGCTGCCCAACAAGACCATCGCCTTCGACCTGGGCATCTCGGCGCGCACCGTGGAGGTGCATCGCGCCAATCTGATGGCCAAGCTGCAGGTCAGGAGCCTTTCGGAGGCGCTGCGGATCGCCTTCGCCGCCGATCTTCACGATCCCGCCTAAGGAGCTCTACGTAACGACCGTGATCGCGCGTCATGGCATGGCGGACTTTCGCCCTCGCTGGGGCAGGCACGCAGGTCGACATGACTCAACCGCTTCCCACCAAGATACAAGACCGCGCCCGGCTGTTGCTGGTCGAAGACGATCCGGGGGTGCGGCGCTCCTTGCAGTTGCTGTTGCATGGACGCGGCTTCGAGGTGCGCGCCTACGCCTCGGGCCTGGCGCTGCTGGCCGACCCCACGGCGCTCGGCGCGGTGTGTCTGGTCGCCGACTACCGCATGCCCGAGATCGACGGCCTGTCGATCCTCAAGCGGTTGCGCGGCCTGGGATGGCAGGGCCAGGCGCTGATGATTACGGCCTTTCCATCCGCGCGACTGGCCGCCCGGGCCCGGGCGGCCGGCTACAGCCAGGTCCTTGAACAGCCGCTGGTCGAGTTCGGCTTGGTCGAGGCCGTCGAGCGCGCGATGGCCGCCCACTGACCGATCTAAGTATTACTCCCAACTGCGAACGCCCCTGGTCGGCGCTATGCCTGCCGACAAGGCGCGGTCGCTTCGCCGGGCCGGCCGCCACTCGGAGGGTTCCATGCCCAAGACCATGAAGGCCGCCGTCGTCCGGGCTTTCGGCCAGGCGTTGGTCGTCGAGACGCTTGCCCGGCCCAGTCCCGGACGCGGCCAGGTTCTGGTCAAGATCGCCGCCTGCGGGGTTTGCCATACGGATCTGCATGCCGCTCATGGCGACTGGCCCATCAAACCCAGTCTCCCGTTCATCCCGGGGCACGAGGGCGTGGGCACGGTGGTCGAGGTCGGTGAGGACGTGGCGCACGTCCAGCCGGGCGACCGGGTCGGCGTGCCGTGGCTGCATACGGCCTGCGGTCACTGCGTCCACTGCCTGGGCGGCTGGGAGACCCTTTGCGAGGCCCAGAGCAACACCGGCTATTCCGTGAACGGCGGCTTCGCCGAATACGTGCTGGCCGACGCCAACTATGTCGGCCATCTGCCCGCCAACCTAGGCTTCCTGGAGGTGGCGCCGATCCTTTGCGCCGGCGTCACTGTATACAAGGGCCTGAAGGTCACCGACGCCAAGCCCGGCGACTGGGTGGCGATCTCCGGCGTTGGCGGACTGGGCCATCTGGCCGTGCAGTACGCCAAGGCCATGGGATTCAAGGTCGCCGCCGTCGACGTCGACGAAGACAAGCTTCGACTGGCGCGGAGTCTGGGCGCCGAGATCACGATCAACGCCCGGGACACCGATCCCGGCCCACACCTGCAAAAGGCGATCGGCGGCGCTCAGGGCGTCCTGGTCACCGCCGTGTCGCCCATCGCCTTCTCCCAGGCCTTGGGCATGGTCCGGCGCGGCGGCACGGTGTCGCTCAATGGTCTGCCTCCCGGCGACTTCCCCCTGCCGATCTTCGACACGGTGCTGCGTGGGATCACGGTGCGCGGCTCGATCGTCGGCACGCGTCTGGATTTGCAGGAGGCCCTGGCCTTCGCCGCCGACGGCCGTGTGCGCGCCACCGTCCACGCCGACGGGCTGGAGAACATCAACGGCATTTTCGAGCGCATGGCGCGCGGCGAGATCGAAGGGCGCGTGGTGCTCGATTTCGAGCACCGGTCATGAGCGCCGGCCGCGCGGCCGCTGACCTCTCGCTAGCGGGATATCCCGGGAGATTTCCCAAATGACCCATCCCTCAGGCCATCGGCGCGAGCCCTTCTTGGGCGCCGTGGCGCAACGCGCGAAGCGGTCCGCCGCGCGGCGCTCGGGCCTTGTCCCGCGCTGGATCCTGCCGGGGCTGGCGCTGGCCGCTCCCCTTGCCGGCGAGGCCTCGGCCTCGGTGTTGCAGGTCTGTCTGATGCTGGGAGCCATCGCCGGCTTGCTGGCGATCCGGTTGACCGGCGCCTTCTGGTCTCTGCTGGCGTGGGGCGGCGCCACCGGCGTTTTCGGCGTCATGCTGGCCTTCCTGGATGCGCCGAACGGCCAAAGCCTCGCCCTGCCGGCGATGGCGGTCGCCGCAGCGC
>NZ_JBAPVS010000357.1:0-6301 GCF_049283275.1 Caulobacter sp.
ACCCCCACCCAACCCTCCCCCATCAAGGGGGAGGGCTTTTGATGACGTCGACGCGTGGTACAAACTCGCCCATGTCTTCCCCCCTCCCCTTCAAGGTCGCCCTGGCCGGCTACGGCTTCGTCGGCAAGGCCTTCCACGCGCCGCTGATCGTCGCCACGCCCGGCCTGCTGCTGCACACCGTGGTCTCCAGCGACCCCGCCAAGGTCCTGGCCGACCATCCGGGCATGAAGGTCGCGCCCGACCTGGACGCCGCCCTGGCCGATCCCGAGATCGACCTGGTGGTGATCGCCACCCCCGACCCTCTGCACGCCCAACAGGCCCACGCGGCCCTGGACGCCGGCAAGGCCGTGGTCATCGACAAGCCGTTCGCGGTCACCCTGGACGAGGCGCGCGCCGTCGCCGACCACGCCCAGCGCGCCGGCAAGCTGCTGAGCGTCTTCCACAACCGCCGCTGGGACAGCGACTTCCTGACCCTCAAGGCCCTGATCGCCGACGGGTCGCTGGGCGAGATCGTGCAGTACGAAAGCCATTTCGACCGCTTCCGCCCGGCCGTCCGCGACCGCTGGCGCGAGAAGCCCGGGGCCGGGGCCCTGCTGGACCTGGGTCCGCACCTGATCGACCAGGCCTTGCAGCTGTTCGGCCCGCCCCTGGCCGTCTATGCCGACCTCGCGGCCCAGAAGGACGGCGGCCAGGCCCCGGACTATTTCCACCTGGTGCTGCGTTATCCCCGCCTGCGGGTGCTGCTGCACGCCAGCCAGATGACCATCGACTCCCGCCTGCGGATGGCCGTGCACGGGACCAAGGGCAGCTTCCACAAGGAAGGCCTGGACGACCAGGAGAACGCCCTGAAGGCCGGGATCATCCCCGGCTCCGAAGGCTGGGGCGCCGATCCGCGTCCTGGGACCCTGACTGTCCCAAACGGCGAAGCCACGACCAGCCGCGTCGTCGAGGGCATGCCCGGCGACTACCTGGCCTATTACGCCGCCATCCGCGACGCCCTGTCGGGCCACGGCGCCAATCCCGTCCCGCCGGATGAGGCTCTGGCCGTGATGGCGCTGATCGAGGTGGCCCAGCGCAGCGCCGCCGAAGGCCGCGAGCTATCGCTGTGACCGACGCGGAGCTGCTGGCCGCCATCGCCGCCCAGGAAAAGGCCCTGGTGTTCCCGCGCTTCACGCTGGAGACCGCCTGGACCCTGGGAACCGCCCTGCGCGACGCCGCCGTGGCCCGCAATGCGCCGGTGGCCATCGACATCAGCCTGCGCGAGCGCCCGCTGTTCCACGCCGCCCTGCCGGGCGCGGGCCCCGACAACGCCGACTGGGTGCGTCGCAAACGCAACACCGTCCTGACCCTGGCCGCCAGCACCCTGGCCGTGGGCCTGAAGTTGAAGGCCTCGGGCGAGACCCTGGAGGAACGCTACGGCCTGTCGCCCCGCGATCACGCGGCCCACGGCGGCGGCTTTCCGCTGACCCTGCAGGGCCTGGGCTGCATCGGCGCGATCACCGTTTCGGGCCTGCCCCAGGTGGAGGACCACGCCCTGGTGGTCGAGGTGCTGGAGCGGGTGCTGGGAGGCTGAGCCCCGCCCCTTGATCGCGAAGGTGATGGACGGGTTTGCGGGCAGCCGTGGATATCTGCTTTCGACCCTTCTCGGACGTTCGCTAGGTCCGCTTCGGGGCGTGAACCACGAGGGCCTGAGGTTCATATCCAGAACGGCTTCCACTCAGTCTTCTGGCTGGGGCGGTCGGAATACATGGTCCGCGCTTCGCTCAGGTCATCAAGCGTCCGGTTGTCGACATGGGCGAATGCGGCCTCCATCGCCGCATCCCGGCCGGCCGCCCAGTCCGCGAATCGCAGCGGGACCAGGACGTCGGGCATGGTCCAGATGCGCTTGTCCAAGGGGTGAGAGTCGAACCAGGGGAGGGTCGAGACATACGCCGGGAACCCGTCGGCCTGGAACGGCATGGCATCGCCGTAGTGGTTAGGCGCACCGCCGCTGGGTTCGCCCACGAATACCGCCCAGGTCTCCCGCTCAATCCGCGAGGTCAGGTTCTGGGCTGCAGAAAAGGTCTTCCCGCTGGTGAGTACGTAAAGGCCGCCGGGCCGGTTGAACCGGGACCGTTCGAGGTGCCTCCTCAGGCCCTCGCCCATGAGGTTGCTGCCGCCGTCGTTACGGCGCAGGTCCAGCACGACACGTTCGATCTCAGGGGTTTCCGTCGCCGCAAAGGCGTCGCGCACGAAAGCCAAGATCGAGTCGCGCTTGTCGCTCAGGCGATCGAAGGCGATGACCAGCACCTTGCCGTCTGCATGGACGAAGTTGGCCTGGGCGCCCGGCCGCCAGGTCTCGACCGGCCAGAGCTTGCGTGAAAGTGCGACCAGCGCATCGCCGCCATCCGGACGCGGCGTCAGCGCGACCTTGACGACTGACCCCTCGACCTCCGCTTCGAGGGTGACCGGCGCTGACGCGGCTGCCGGCCCGGCCAGTCGTGCCCCTCGCAGGACCGCAGGCTTCAGGGCGAGGCCCGCGTGGTGATAGGCCCCGGCGGCGTTGTTGGCAGGCCATACGGCTGCGAAGGCGCGCAGGACCTGCTCGACGGCGACCCCGTCGACCCGCACGATCCGGCCGCCCAGCAACGCCGCGCCCTCCGCCTTGGCGGCGGTGACGTAGAGGCCGTCGAAGAAGGGGCTGGCTGTGATCGGCAGGTCAAGGTCGAAGCCTGGGAGCTTGACCATATAAGTGTAGATGGTCGTGTGTCCGTCGCGGAACCAAGCCAACCGAGCCATGAGACCCATGACCCAGGCCTCCGTCGTCAGGTCATCCGCTTCGGCCGCGAGCCTGTCCCAACCCGACCGCCACGCCGGATCCGCAGCGGCTTCCCATCCGCGCGGGTGGGTCGTCTCGGCATACTTTTGCAATCGACGAGCCTCCGCGCGCCGGAGTGCAGGGACTGGGGCCGCCGCCAGCGCTGCTGGAGCCGCCAGGCTGCCGGATAACAGAAGGGAGAAATCACGCCGTGTGATCATTTGATAAGTCTAAGCACGAGCGACTTTGGCGCGATACTTAAGGTTCGTTAACCAGCAACGGCCGCCTTCAGGACGAAGGCCAATGACAACTTTCCACCCATAGCGGCTCCTCAAAGCGTCAGCTTTACGGCTGAAGGCTCATCCCGCGTGGCTTGCTCGCACCTGCCCCGGCCAATGCCTCTGGAAGCACAGGCTATTCGCTCTAAGAAACTTATCCCCATCGCTCCCGGTGTGTTTCCCCAACAAATTCAACGCCGAAAATCCACTTATCCTCCCCCTCTCACGGCGCCGTATAATCAGACCATCTCGAGGCGATGGGGAGGGCGCGCGGCCAGCGACCTTCGCGGCCTTGGGGTGCGGTCGAGCGGGTAACGCCGCCGACGGTTCTTTCGGGGACCAAACCTCGCGTCCGCGAGATGCTCGCCGAGCCCGGAACACGGAAACGGTCGGGCGTGAGGGTCGATGGCGTTGCAGGCGTGCGGGGACGCGCGCGTTCCGGGACCAGGCTTCGTTGGCCTGGCCCGCCCGCCGGGGGCTTCAAGCCGGCAAGGCCTCAACAGGGCCGACCGTCGGCGCGCTCCTGCGATAACGACCGCGCGGAGCGTCGGACTGTGTCGAAACGGTATTTCTCTACAAAGCTTCCGGGCCCAGCCCGGCGCTCCGCATCCCTCCCCGACCCTTCAGCGGCTTTCCGCGTGAGGCGGCCAAGCTGTGTCTTCAGGCCTACACCGGAGATCCCATGCCTCGACGCCGAACCCGCCGTCTCGCCGCCAAGTCCCCCGCACGCGATACAGAATGGACGCCGCGGCGCCTCGCCCATCTGCGTCGCAAGCTCCTCAAGAAATTAGCTGCCTTCGTAGGCAGCCTGGAGTTCAAACTGGCCCTCGAACGTGAACAGCAAAAAGCCCCCGGCCTTGCGACCGGGGGCTCTGCTTGTTCAGCCAACGAGAGCGAAGACTAGCGGATGACCCGCGCGCCCTTGCCCTTCATCACGGCCTCGACCTCTTCCTTGCGCACCATCGAGGTGTCGCCCGGGGTGGTCATGGCCAGGGCGCCGTGAGCCGCGCCGTACTCGACGGCGGCCTGGGGGCCCTTGCCTTCCATGAAGCCGAAGGCCAGGCCCGAGGCGAAGCCGTCGCCGCCGCCGACGCGGTCATAGATCTCGAGGTTCTCGCGCATCATCGAGGCGTAGAACTCGCCGCCGGCGTACAGGATCGCCGACCAGTCGTTGACCGAGGCGGTCTTGGCGTTGCGCAGGGTGGTGGCGGCGACCTTGAAGTTGGGGAACTCCTTGACCGCCGTCTGGATCATCTTCTTGAAGTTGGCCGGATCGATCGAGCTGATGTGCTCGTCCAGGCCTTCGACCTCAAAGCCCAGGCAGGCGGTGAAGTCTTCTTCGTTGCCGATCATCACGTCCACGTACTTGGCGATGTGGCGGTTGACCTTCTGGGCCCCTTCCTTGCCGCCCTGCGACTTCCACAGGCTGGCGCGGTAGTTGAGGTCGTAGGAGATCACGGTGCCGTACTTGCGGGCCACTTCGACCGCTTCGATCACGGCTTCGGCGGTGTTGCTGGCCAGGGCCGCGAAGATGCCGCCGGTGTGGAACCAGCGCACGCCTTCTTCGCCGAACAGCTTTTCCCAGTTCACTTCGCCGGGACGGATCTGCGAGGCGGCCGAGTGACCCCGGTCGCTGCAGCCCAGGGCCGGGCGAACGCCGAAGCCCTTCTCGGTGAAGTTCAGGCCGACGCGGGTGTTGCGGCCCAGGCCGTCGAAGTCGCGCCAGATGACATGCGAGGTGTCGACGCCGCCCTGCATCATCAGATCCTCGACCAGCCAGCCCAGGTCGTTCACCGGCAGGGCGGTGACGGCGGTCGAGCGCTTGCCCCAGCACTTCCTGAAGGCGCGGGCGACGTTGTATTCGCCGCCGCCTTCCCAGACGTTGAACTGGCGAGCGTTGCGAACCCGGCCGAAGCCCGGGTCGAAGCGCAGCATCACTTCACCGAAGGAAGCGCAGTCCCACTTCGTTTCCGAAGCCGGGCGGATGTTGAGGATGTTGTCGGTCATTGGTCTTTAGGCCTTCCCACGAACCTTCTTGATCAGATCCACCGTCTCGCGGACCTTCTTGGTGATGCCGGCGTAGTCGCCCGCATCGAGCAGCTCTTGCGTGATGAGCTTGGAGCCCATGCCGGCGGCGACGATGCCCGCGCCGAACCACTTCTTGACCGAGGCTTCGTCGGGATCGACGCCGCCGGTCGGCATGATGCGGGTCCAGGGCATCGGGCCCAGCACCGCCTTGACGAAATCGGGGCCGCCGACCGACGAACCCGGGAACACCTTGACGATCTCGCAGCCCAGCTCTTCGGCGTACGAGATCTCCGAGGCCGAGCCGCAGCCGGGCGAATACGGGATCTTGCGGCGGTTGCAGACCTTGGCGACGTCGGCGTTGAGGATCGGGCCGACCACGAACTTGGCGCCGTTGGCGATGTAGATGCCGGCGGTCGGCGCGTCGACGATCGAGCCCACGCCCATGATCACGCGCGGATCGGCCGAGGCGAAGTGACGGGTCACGTCGTAGAAGACGTGGCTGGCGAAGTCGCCGCGGTTGGTGAACTCGATGCAGGGCGCGCCGCCGTCGGCGCAGGCCTGGATCACCTTCTTACAGACCTCGGCGTCGGGGTGATAGAAGACCGGGATGACGCCCTGGTCCATCATCGCCGTCAGCACGGCCATACGGTCTTTCACCATCAGTACTGCTCCTCAAAGGATCGATCTTGCGTGCGGCCTTGTGGGCGGGCCTCGGCGTGGAAGATTTCGCCGCGTTCGGCGCTGGGCGACCGTTTAGACCGCGTCGCGGGCGGACGCCACACCAGAGGCTCCCCCGACGTCAATTCGCGTGTCCGTTCGCGTGCTGATGGGCGTGATTGTCGTCCTTTGTTTCCATCCCGCCGGGCGGTCCGACCGTGTCGGTTCCGCGCCGCCTACCCCCACGGCTTCCTTCAGGAAGATTGGGGCTCTCAAAATAAAGGGCGCCGAGACACACTCGACGCCCTGAAAGTTTGCGCAGGAGCGAACTCAGAAAGAGCCGCGGACGCCCAGGACCGGCAGGCCGGTCCAAAACGTCCCTGATACCGGTGTCATTGCGGCCAAGCCACTTTGCCACCGGTGTCATTTTGGAATCTACTCCGAAGCGACGCCTTGCGCAAGCGGTGTCAAAACGTCGTTTTCCGTTTTGACGGCGGTGATGAAAAAGCGGACCGGGGACATGCCCTTGCGGCGTGTCCCC
>NZ_JBAPVS010000358.1:0-15524 GCF_049283275.1 Caulobacter sp.
CCTCGGCCCACACCTGCACCGGCGACGGCAACGCCATGGCCCTGCGCGCCGGCCTGCCGCTGCAGGACATGGAGTTCGTGCAGTTCCACCCCACCGGCATCTACGGCGCCGGCTGCCTGATCACCGAAGGCGCGCGCGGCGAAGGCGGCTACCTGACCAACTCGGAAGGCGAGCGCTTCATGGAGCGCTATGCCCCGTCGGTGAAGGACCTGGCCCCGCGCGACATGGTCAGCCGGGCCATGACCATCGAGATCCGCGAAGGCCGCGGCGTGGGCCCCAACAAGGACCACATCTTCCTGCACCTGGACCACCTGGACCCGAAGATCCTGCACGAGCGCCTGCCCGGCATCTCCGAGACCGCCAAGGTCTTCGCCGGCGTCGACGTGACCAAGGCGCCGATCCCGGTCCTGCCGACCGTCCACTACAACATGGGCGGCATCCCGACGAACTATCACGGCGAAGTCGTCACCAAGTCGGGCGACAACCCCGACCAGGTGATCCCCGGCCTGATGGCCGTAGGCGAGGCGGCCTGCGTCTCGGTGCACGGCGCCAACCGCCTGGGCTCCAACAGCCTGATCGACCTGGTGGTGTTCGGCCGCGCCGCGGCCCTGCGCTGCGCCGAGATCCTCAAGCCGATGGCCACCCAGCCGGAGCTGAAGGACAGCATGACCGACGCGCACGTCGCGCGCTTCGATCGCTACCGCAACGCCAACGGCGCCCAGCCGACCGCGGCCCTGCGTCTGGAGATGCAGAAGGCCATGCAGGAAGACGCCGCGGTGTTCCGCACCGGCGAGAGCCTGGAAAGCGGCGTCGTGCGCCTGCAGGCGGTCTGGGACAAGGCCAAGGACATCAAGGTCAGCGACCGCGGGCTGGTGTGGAACACCGACCTGATGGAGACCCTGGAGTTCGACAACCTGATCGGCCAGGCCGTCGTCACCGTGGCCGGGGCGGTCAACCGCACCGAAAGCCGCGGCGCCCACGCCCGCGAGGACTTTTCCACGCGCGACGACGCCAACTGGATGAAGCACACCCTGGCCTGGCTCGACCCGTCGACCGGCAAGGTGAAGATCGATTTCCGGCCGGTGCACAGCTACACCATGTCGAAAGACATCGACTACATCCCGCCCAAGCAGCGCGTGTACTGAGGGTACGATCGATGGTTCAGCTCACCCTCCCCAAGAACTCCACCGTCCAGAGCGGCAAGCACTGGCCCGCCCCGGCCGGCGCCAAGAACACCCGCGCGTTCAAGATCTATCGCTACGATCCGGAAGACGGCCGCAACCCGCGCTGGGACACCTACGAGGTGGACGTCGACGCCTGCGGCCCGATGGTCCTGGACGCCCTGCTCTACATCAAGAACTCCATCGACCCGACGCTGGCCTTCCGCCGCTCGTGCCGTGAAGGCGTCTGCGGCTCGTGCGCGATGAACATCGGCGGCCGCAACACCCTGGCCTGCACCCACGGCCACGCTGACACCCCTGGCAAGGCCGTGCAGATCAGCCCGCTGCCGTCGCAGCCGGTGGTCAAGGACCTGATCCCCGACCTGACGCTGTTCTATGCCCAGTACGCCTCGATCGAGCCCTGGCTGCACACCGTCACGCCCGAGCCGCAGACCGAGTGGAAGCAGTCGCCGGAAGACCGCTCCAAGCTGGACGGCCTCTACGAGTGCATCCTCTGCGCCTGCTGCTCGACCTCGTGCCCCAGCTACTGGTGGAACGGCGACAAGTACCTGGGTCCGGCCACCCTGCTGCACGCCTACCGCTGGCTGATCGACAGCCGCGACGAAGCCAAGGGCGAGCGCCTCGACAACCTCGAGGACCCGTTCAAGCTCTATCGCTGCCACACGATCATGAACTGCGCCCAGGTCTGCCCCAAGGGCCTGAACCCGGCCAAGGCGATCGCCGAGATCAAGAAGATGCTGGTGGAGCGCGTGGTCTAAGGACCACGGCTCTTACCGCCTCGTCCTTCGACGGGCTCGGGACGAGGCCTGTTCCATCGCCGCAGGAGATCAGCCATGACTCGCAAGGGTTGGCCGATCTTCGAGCCCAAGGCCGATCGGCTTGCAAAAAGGTGACGCTGCCGTCATCTTTGCTCGAACGGGAGGACTTTGGCGTTGAGTGAAGCTGGAACAGGTGACCTGAACGCTCGCGTCGTCATTGTCGGGGCCGGCCACGCCGGCGGTTCGGCCGCCGCCTTCCTGCGCCAGTACGGCCATGTCGGCCCCATCGTGCTGATCGGCGAAGAGCCGCTGCTGCCCTATCAGCGCCCGCCGCTCAGCAAGGCCTGGCTGAAGGGCGAGGCCGACGCCGACAGCCTGCAGCTCAAGCCCAGCAGCTGGTACGAGGAAGCCGGCGTCTCCCTGCGTCTGGGCGGGGTGGTGACCAGCCTCAATCGCGGCGCCAAGACCGTCAGCCTCGCCTCGGGCGAGACCCTGCCCTACGACTATCTGATCCTGGCCACCGGCGCCCGGGCCCGGGCCCTGCCGATCCCCGGCGCCGACCTGGCCGGCGTGCTGGCCTTGCGCACGGCGGCCGATGCGGAGGCCCTGAAGGGCGCCCTGGGTCCCGGCAAGCGGCTGGCGGTGGTGGGCGGCGGCTATGTCGGCCTGGAGGCGGCGGCCTCGACCGTCGCCCTGGGCGGCCACGCCACGATCATCGAGCGCGAGCCGCGCGTCCTGGCCCGGGTGGCCTGCGAGACCCTGTCCAACTTCTTCCAGGACTATCACGGCGCGCGCGGGGTGACCTTCGTGCTCAATGCGGGCGTGGCCGGCTTCGACGGCGCGGAGGGTCACGTGACCGGCGTGCGGATGACCGACGGCTCGGTGATCGCCTGCGACGTCGCCCTGGTCGGGGTGGGGGCCATCCCCAACGAGGAGCTGGCCCGCGACGCGGGGCTGGAATGCGCCAACGGCGTGGTGGTCGACCTGGAGGCCCGCACGGCCGACCCGTTCGTGTTCGCCATCGGCGACCTGACCCACCGTCCGCTGCCGATCTACAGCCGCCAGTTCCGGCTGGAGAGCGTGCCCAACGCCCTGGAGCAGGCCAAGCAGGCCGCCGCCGCCATCGCCGGCCGGCCCATGCCGCCGCCCGAGATCCCGTGGTTCTGGTCCGACCAGTACGACCTGAAACTGCAGATCGCCGGCCTGCCGTTCGACGCCGACCGCCAGGTGGTGCGCGGCGACGTGGCCGGCGCCAAGTTCGCCGTCTTCCACCTGAAGGGCGACCTGGTCCAGGCCGTCGAGGCCGTCAACGCGCCGCCCGAATTCATGGCCGGCAAGCAGTTGATCGCCAAGCGCACCCCCGTCAGCATAGAGAAGCTGGCGGATCCGACGATTTCCATGAAAGAAGTAGCGGCGTAAAACGACCGTTCAAAACCATTCCAGGGGACCCATGGCCAAGATCACCTACATCGAGCACGACGGAACCGACCACGTCATCGACGTCAAGCCGGGCCTGACGGTCATGGAAGGCGCGGTGAAGAACAACGTCCCGGGCATCGACGCCGACTGCGGCGGCGCCTGCGCCTGCGCCACCTGCCATGTCTATGTGGACGAAGCCTGGACCGACAAGACCGGCGAGAAGTCGGCCATGGAGGAGTCGATGCTGGACTTCGCCGAGAACGTCGAGCCGAACTCGCGCCTGTCGTGCCAGATCAAGGTGTCGGACGCGCTGGACGGGCTGGTGGTGCGGCTGCCGGAAAGCCAGCACTAGGGGGCGTACTTGCCCCCACCTGGCGGCTGCGCCGCCTGTCCGCCCCCATAGGGGGCGGAGCCTCGCGCTCTAGGCTCTTCCCCCTGTGGGGGAAGACGATCGCGAAGCGATCCGTAGGGGGCAAGCGTTCGCCGCACGGACCCCGTTCCTAAAACCCAAACTCCGGCTGCGCCGCCCCGGGCTGTTGCGTCTCGGGCAAGTGGCAGGTGAACATCGAGCCGGCGCCCGGTTCGCTCTCCAGCGCCACCCAGCCGCCGTGCAGCTCGACCAGCGCCTTGACCAGGGCCAGGCCCAGGCCGGGACCGCCGCGGTCGCGGCCGACAAAGCGGTCGAAGATGTGGGCCTGGACGTGGAACGGCACGCCGCGGCCGGTGTCCGACACGTCCAGCCGCACCTCGCCCAGCGCCCGCCGCGCCGACAGGGTGACCACCCCGTCCGGCGGGGTCTGGCGCAGGGCGTTCTCGACCAGGTGGTCCAGGATCTGGGACAGTCGCTTGCGGTCGCCGCGGATCAGGCCGACGTCCTTGTCGCATTCGACCGACAGGGTCACCCCGCCGAGCTGGGCGATGGGCAGGGCGCGCTCCTGGGCGCCGCTGAGCAGCTCGGCCACGCGGATGTCCTCGATCTCCAGCGCCATTTCGCCGGCGTCGATCTGGGCCATGTCCAGCACGTCGTCGATCGAGCGGGCCAACTGGGTGGCGGCTGCGCGCACCGAGGCCACGTGGCCCCGGCTGCGTTCGCTCAGACCGTCGGCCCGCTCCAGCAGCTCCGAATAGCCGATGATCGTCGTCAGCGGCGTGCGCAGCTCGTAGGAGACGTTGCCGACAAAGTCGCGCTTCAACCGTTCGGCCTCGGTCAGGGCGGCCGAGCGATCGGCCAGCGCGCTTTCCAGCTGGCGGGTGTCGGTGACGTCGGCGAAGGCGATCAGGGTCGCGCCGTCCGGCAGGGGCCGGCTCTGATAGACGATGATCCGGTTGTCGGAGGTGCGGGTCTCGCCCGAGGTCGGGGCGCGCATCTGCGGGTCGGGATCGGCCACCCGGCCCTTCAGCTCGCGCCAGAAGGCCAGGTCGTGCAGGCGCGGCACGCACAGCTCGACCACGCCCTCGAAATCGACCGCCGCCTCCAGGGCCTGGGCCGAGACGTTCCAGAAGGTCTCGAAAGCCTCGTTGTGCAGCCGCAGGCGGCCGTCCGACCCGAACACCGCCACCGCGTCGTTCAGCTTGTCCAGCGTCGCCTGCTGCACCTGGATCAGGGCGTTGTACTGGGCCTTCAGCCGCAGCTCGCCGGTGATGTCGGAAAACAGCAGCAGCATGCCGCCCAGCGGGTGAGACTGGCGCACCACGCGCAGGGTGCGGCCGTCAGGCAGGTCCCACATCTCGTCGGCCTGGGGCTCCAGGTCCTCGTAGCGGGCCAGCTCGGCGGCCTTCCACTTGGCGTAGTCGACCGTTTCGGGCAGGCGACGGCGCTGGCGCAGGCGGTCCAGCACCTCGCCATGGGTCGGACGCTCGGCCAGCCAGGCCGGCTCCAGGCCCCACAGTTCGGCGAAGGCGGTGTTGTGGAAGGCCAGGCGGCGGCTCTGGCTGAAGATCGCCACCGCGTCGGCGATGTGGTTGAGCGTCTCGTCATGGGCCTCGACGTGCTTCTTCAGCGCGTCGCGCATGTCCTCGACCTCGCTGACGTCGCTGCTGAACACCCCCACGCCGCCGCCTTCCAGCGGCTGGGCCGAGAAGCGCAACGCGCGGCGGCGGCCGTCCAGCGGCACCCAGCGGACCAGTTCGCGCAGCTCGCCGGCCTTGGCGGCCTCGACCACCAGCGCGTCGGCGGCCCGGTCGATCGATTTGTTGTCGCGCGCCGCGTCGGCGGCTGTCGCGACCCCGACCACCCGCAGATAGGCCGCGTTGCCCCAAACCGGCGCGCCGTCGGCGCTGGCGATCCAGGCCGGCTCGATCAGGCTGTCCATGAAGGCGGCGAAGCGGCCGGCGTCGGGCAGGCCGGTCTCGTCTTCGGCGGCGGCGGCCAGGCGCAGCCAGGCCCGGGTTCCGGCCGCCCGACCCTCGACCACCACCCCGCCGCGCGGACCGCGGGCCTCGAAGGCGCAGACCTCGCCCTGTTCGAACAGGGCCTTCAGCTTATGGGCGTGGGCCGGATCGGCCTCGGTCAAGGCCACAACCACGGCCTGGGCGTCGGCGGCGACGTCCAGAATCCTGGCGCACGCGGCCAAGGCGTCCTCGCCCGACACCAGGTCGACGCCGTCGTCATGGATGACGACCACCGCGGTCTCGAAGGCCTCGGCCGCCCCCTGGCTGTCCATCAGCCGAGTCTCCAGGGCCTGGGCGCGGGCTTTCAGGCCGGCCAGGCGGCCCTCGAACCGCCGTCGCTGGGACATCGCCCACAAGGTGGCGCAAAGGGCGAGGCAGACCGCGCCGGCCGTCGCGGCCAGGATCAAGTCGGACGAGGTCATCAGGCTTGTCGTCGGCCCCCGGGCTGCGGACGTGGTTAGCGAATCAGATTCACAGATTAGGCCGCGCGTGACCAGAGCGCGATGAGCGCTGCTGTCCCAGGGGTCTTTACCGGCCTTTCCGGCGCGTCCCCTCCGGCCTATGTACCGACCATGACCTGGACCGACCGTCTCAACCCAGCCGTGGCTCCCTCGCTGGACGACTTCGCCGCCCTGGCGCGCAAGGCGTTCGACGACCTGCCCGCCGATTTTCGCCGCCAGACCGGCGACGTGGTGTTCCGCATCGACGATTTCGCCGCCGACGAGGTGCTCGACGACTTAGGGATAGAGGACCCGTTCGAGCTGACCGGCCTCTACCAGGGCGTGGACCTGGGCCGCCGCTCGATCCTGGACCCTTCGCCGCAGCCGTCGATGGTGTTCCTGTATCGCCGGCCGATCCTGGACGAATGGTGCGAACGCGGCGACGTCACCCTGGGCGAGCTGATCGCCCACGTTCTGGTCCACGAGATCGGCCACCATTTCGGCCTGTCGGACGACGACATCCACCGCATCGAGGACGACGCATGAGCCACGGCGTAACCCTGTTCGACACGGAAGCCTGGCGCGGCCGCATGGACGAGCGCTGGTTCGAAAGCGGCGCGGCCATCGCCGAGGCCGGGGCGGTCGATCTGGTGGCGATCGAGGACGAGGCCGTCACAGGCCACGTGACCGGCAGCGCGGGCGATCTCTATGTCGTCACCCTGCGCGCGCCCGATGGCGAGGGCGCCTGCACCTGCCCGGGCTTCGACAAGTTCGGGGCCTGCAAGCACCAGGCGGCCGTCGTGGTGGCGGCCAACCTGCTGGACGCGACAGGGCAAGGCTATGTCCGCGACCGTCTGGCGAAGGTGCGCGACGGGTTGGCCCTGGAGAGCAAGGACGCGCTGATCGAACGGATCGTCGAGCTGGCGAAGCGGGACCCGAAGGTGCTGGCGGGGCTGGAGGGTTAGGCGTGGGATCACACCCGCTTGCCCCCACCTGACCGCTTCGCGGTCTGTCCGCCCCCATAGGGGGCGGAGGACGCCCGCCCTCTTCCCCCTGTGGGGGAAGACGATCGCGAAGCGATCCGTAGGGGGCAAGCGTTCGCCGCACTGGCGCGAACAACTATGTCGCCCTAGTCCCCAGCACCTCATCCACCCAGGCCGGCGCCACCGCCGTCGCCGGACCGTAGCGGCGTTCGTCGAAGGCGCGGGCGTTGTCGGAGGGTTCGAGGTTGAGCTCGCAGGTGCGGATCCCCAGCCGCCGGGCCTGGGCCACGAAGCCGGCGGCAGGATAGACCGAGCCGGAGGTGCCGATGGAGACGAACAGGTCGGACTCCTCCAGGGCGTCGTCGATCGCGTCCAGGAACAGCGGCTCTTCACCGAACCACACCACATGCGGCCGGGCGGTCCCGACGACGGCGCAGGCTGGGCAGGCGCTGTCGCCGCTCAGGGGCTCGGCGTCCGGCCAGGTCGCGCCGCAATCGTGGCAGCGCGTCACCTGAAGTTGCCCGTGCATGTGGACCACGTCGACGCAGCCCCCCTGCTCGTGCAGGTCGTCGACATTCTGGGTGCACAGGAACAAGCGTCCGCCTCGCGCCGCCAGGCCCGTCTGCAACCGGGCCAGGGCAAGGTGCGCCGCGTTGGGCGTCGCGCCCGCCAGATTGGCTCGCCGGGCGTTGTAGAAGGCGCGCACCTTGGCCGGGTCGCGGACGAAGCCCTCGGGCGTGGCCACCTCCGACAGGTCGTATTGGGTCCAGATCCCGCTGGTGTCGCGAAAGGTGCCCAGGCCGCTTTCGGCCGAGATCCCCGCGCCGGTCAAAACGAAGATGTTGAATCCCACGGTTACGTTTTTCCTAGGCCGTTCGGGCGCGCTTTCGAACCTGACGCAGCCGTCACTTTTAATTTGACCCCGCCGGCTCTTTGAGTTGACAGTGTTCAGATAGGCCAGAGACCCGCGTTAGACGGAGCCTGTCCAGCCCCTTTAGGCGAGGAGCCACCATGACGGACAAGAACATCACCAAGGACGCCATGTACGACGCGGTGGCGCCGGACGACTTCGAGTCGATGCTCGAACTGGACCGCTACAACAACCGCTCCACGGCGTTCGACAAGATCATTTCGGCGACCCACGACCACTTCTGGGACCCGCTGGACAAGGCCTATATCGATTTCGACGAGCCGTTCGACATGGAGAACCAGGCGCTGGTTCCCGAGGATCTGGTGATCGCCCTGTCGACCGACTACGTCTCCGACCACCTCAGCGACCCCAAGCAGCGCATCCGCTTCATCAACCAGTCGGTGCTGCGCAGCTTCTCGTCGATCCTGCACGGCGAGCAAGGCGCGCTGAACCTGTCGGCTTCGCTTTGCCACGTGCTCAAGGACCAGGGCGCCCAGGAATACGCCGCCAACCAGACCCGCGAAGAGGCCCGCCACGTCACGGCCTTCGCCAAGTACATCAAGGCTCGCTGGGGCAAGCCGGTCGAGTGCGGCCCCGCCCTGAAGACCCTGCTGGTCGAGATCATCGGCGCGCCCGAGGTCTACAAGAAGATCATCGGCATGCAGATGTTGGTCGAGGGTCTGGCCATGGGCGCCTTCGCCACCTTCTACACCCAGATCAATGACCCCCTGGGCAAGAAGATGCTGCAGCTGGTGATGACCGACGAGGCCTTCCATCACAAGTTCGGCAAGATCTGGGCCGACCGCACCGTGCCCAAGCTGAGCCCCGAGGAGCACGCGATCATCGAGGACTGGGCGGCCCACTGCTTCCAGACCCTGCTGTTCAACCTGGTCTCGCCGCACCAACAGCTGGACCTCTATGCCGAGTTCGGCCTGGACCCCGACAAGGTGGTCGAGGAGTACGGGAAGATCATGACCGACGACCTGCGTCGGGAGAACATGAAGGAGCAGACCAACATCTTCCGGGTGCTGGTCAAGACGCTGCTCAACGCTGGCATCATCACCGACCGCACCAAGGCCTTCTACGCCATGTACGTCGATATCGACGAGCTGAAGGGCGAGGGCGACCGGATGGTCGGCGACGACATCGCCGAGGAAGGCATCCGCCACCTGCAGGCCATCAACTTCAAGGATCGCGCCCGGCCGGTGACCATCGCCGCCGAATAGACCCGTCTGTTCAGTACCCGGAGCGCCCCGCCACGGAACCCTGGCGGGGCGCTTTGCGTTTCTGACGCCTTGTAGTTCAAGGTGACGACATGAGAATTTTCCCGATCATCGTCGCCGCGAGCCTGCTCGCGACCCAGGCTCCGATCGCGGCCTGGGCGGCGGCTCAACCCCCGTCCAAGCCTGTCGCCGCCAGCTTCTACACCGGCAAGTGGTACGAGATCGCCCGCACGCCCAACGCCGGCCAGCGCGACTGCGAGGCCCCGACCACCGAGTTCAAGAGCAAGAGCGCCGACGGCTTCGCCGTTCACCAGGTCTGCCACAAGGGTTCGGCCGGCGGCGCGGCCAAGACGTTCGACACCACAGGCAAGATCATCGGCGGGTCCCAGAACACGCGCTTCACGATGAGTTTCCTGGGTGGGCTGAAGAAGCAGGAATACTGGGTGCTCGACTGCGCCGACGATCGTTCCTGGGCGATCATGGCGACGCCCGGCGGCAACTATTTCTGGCTGCTGTCGCGCCAGGCGGTGATGAGTCCGGCCGCCAAGGCGCGAGCCCTGGAGCGGGTGAAGGCGCTTGGCTACGCCAAGCTGGAATATCCGCAGCAGCCGGCCGCCTGATGCGTCGTCCTTCCACCCTGCTGGCCGCCCTTCTCCTGACCACGGTCGCCGTCGCCGCTTGCGTGGGCGGGCCCAGCGGCAATCCCAATCCGCCCCAGCCGGCCAAGGCGGTCGACCTGGATCGCTATGCCGGCCTCTGGTACGAGGCGGCGCGCTACGACATGCGGTTCGAGAAGGGCTGCGACGGCGTCACGGCCGAATACTCCAAGCGGCCCGACGGGCTGATCCGAGTGGTCAACACCTGCCGCCAGGGCGGTCCGACCGGACCGGTGAAGGTCAGCGAGGGCAAGGCGAAGGTCGCGGACGCCGCCACCAAGGCCAAGCTGAAGGTCTCGTTCTTCGGCCCGTTCTTCGTCGGCGACTACTGGGTGATGGACCATGCGGACGACTACAGCTGGTCGATCGTCGGCGAGGGCTCGGGCCGATACCTGTGGCTCCTGACCCGCAAGCCGCCGACGCCTGCCGAGCTCAAGGCCCTGACCGACCGGGCCAAGGCCATGGGCTACGACACCGCGATGCTGCGGGTGACGAAGCACTCTTGATCCACGAACAAAGCTGGAACAAAGTTCCGGCATGGACGTCCTCATCGACCTTCGGCCCTCGCGGCCCGAGACCACCGACCTGGTGACCCGCGGGGCCGGGCGGTTCCTGGTCTCGCTGGGCTATGCGCCGTTGGCAGAGGTCACCCTGCCCAACGGCCGCCGCGCCGACCTGATGGCGCTCGGCCCCAAGGGCGACGTGCTGATCGTCGAGGTGAAGTCGGGGCTCGAGGACTTCCGGGTCGATCGCAAGTGGCCCGAATACGCCCCCTATTGCGACGCCTTCTATTTCGCCGTGTCGCCGGACTTTCCCGAGGGAATCCTGCCGGGCGATCCCGGTCTGATCGTCGCCGACGGCTTTGGCGGCGCCGTGATCCGCGAGGCGCCGGTCGCGCCCCTGGCCCCGGCGCGTCGCAAGGCGCTGACCCTGGCCTTCGCCCGCCTGGCCGCCCTGCGCGCCGCCGGCGTCAACGCCGAGCGGCTGACGCTCTAACGGTCGAAGTTGCGGGCCAGCAGGAAGCCGAACACCAGGCCGGCCACGAAGGTCCCGACCGCCAGGGCGACCGGACGTTCCTCGGCGATCTCGTGGGCCGCCTTGGCCTTTTCGATGCTCCAGGTCTTGCCGACCTCGGCCTTCTCGGCGGCGTAGGTGCGGGCGCCCTCGGTCTTCTCGGCCACGGTCTCGACCGCCTTCTCGACGGCGGCCTTGGCGCGCTTGACGCCTTCCTTGGCCGTGGCCTTGGCGGAGGTCTTGGGGGCCGGGGTCTTGATCGTGAAGTCGGTCATGCGAAATCCTGCGGATGGAGGCGCCGACCATCGTAACACGTCGGGCCGCGAAACGTTTCCCTGCCGGCCCTTCTAAAGCGGATGCGGCCTAGTTGTCGCGCACCACCTTCAGCACCGCCTCGCCGTAGCGATCCAGCTTGCCCTGGCCCACGCCGCCGGCCTTGGCCAGGGCGGCCAGCGTGCCCGGCCGGGCCGCGGCGATCTCGGCCAGGGTGGCGTCGTGGAAGATCACATAGGGCGGCACATGCTGCAGGGCCGCTTCCTCGCGACGCCAGCCGCGCAGGGCCTCGAACAGCGCCTGGTCCTCCAGCGGCACCGTGAGGGCCTGGCGCTTGCGGGCGGTCTTGCCGGCTCCCGAACGGCCAGGGCTGTCGGCCGTCGCCGGCTGTTGGCGCAAGGAGACCAGGCGCTCGCCGCGATAGACCTGGCGCACGCCCTCGCCGTCGCCCAGGCCGATCAGCGGCCGGCCGTCATTGGGGTCCTCGCGCAGCAGGCCCTCGAACACCAGGGTGTCGATCAGGTCGCGCCAGCCTTGCGGGCTGAATTCCTTGCCGATGCCGAAGGTCGTCATCTGGGCCTCGGCCTGCGTCACGTCCTTGGTCTTGCCCAGCAGGTGGTCGACCAGTCGGCCGCGCCCGAACCGGCCGCCCATGCGGTGGGCGGCCGACAGGGCCTTTTGGGCGGCCTGGCTGGCGTCGACGCCAAGGGGCGGCGAGACGCAGATGTCGCAGACCCCGCAGCGCTCGACTCCCTCCTCGCCGAAATAGCGGCGCACGGCGGCGGCGCGGCAGGTGACGCCTTCCAGCATCGCGTAGAACTGGCGCAGCTTGCGCAGCTGCACGGCCTTGACCTCGTCGGGCGCGCTCTGCGCCTCGATCCGACGCACCGCCCAGGCCAGGTCGGCGGAGCTGTAGAGCGTGATGCCCTCGGCCGGCTGGCGGTCGCGGCCGGCCCGGCCGATCTCCTGCCAATAGGCCTCGATGGCGGCCGGCGGGTCGGCGTGGATCACGAAGCGGACGTCGGGCTTGTCGACGCCCATGCCGAAGGCGATGGTCGCGACCATCACGGCTTCTTCCGCCTCGAGAAACTCCTCCAGCCGCCGGGCCCGCAGGTTTTTGTCGAGGCCCGCATGATAGGCCAGGGCCGGTATGCCTTCGGCGATCAGCTTCTCAGCCAGCTTCTCGGTGGAGTCGCGGCTGCCGGCATAGACGACGCCGGCGCGGTTGGGACGCTCGGTGACCAGTTCGATCACCCGCTCGTGGCCCTTGCCCTTCTTGCGCTCGGCGTTCAGGGCCAGCTCGTGGCGGGCGAAGCTGTCGACGAACTCGGCCGCGCCCTGCAGACGCAGTTCGCTGCGGATGTCGTCGCGGGTCCGGGCGTCGGCGGTGGCGGTGACGGCCAGGCGCGGGGCGTGGGGGAACACCTCGGCCAGGCGGCCCAGCATGCGGTATTCGGGCCGGAAGTCGTGACCCCACTGGCTGACGCAGTGGGCCTCGTCGACGGCGACCAGCGACAGGGGCAGGCGCGACAGCCGCTCCAGCATCGAGGGCTGCATCAGACCTTCGGGCGACAGGTAGAGCAGGTCCAGAACGCCGGCGTCGATCCGCCGCCAGATCTCGGCGCGTTCGCCCGGCAGGGTGTTGCTGTCCAGCCGCTCGGCCGCCACGCCCGCCTGCTGCAGGCCCGCCACCTGGTCGGCCATCAGGGCGATCAGCGGCGAGACCACCAGGCCCAGGCCGGGCCGCACCAGGGCGGGGATCTGGTAGCACAGGCTCTTGCCGCCGCCGGTCGGCAGGACGGCCAGGGCGCTGCGCCCGGCCAGCAGCTCGCCGATCACCCCGGCCTGCAGCCCTCGAAAATCGGAGTGGCCGAAGGTGCGGCGCAGAACCTCGCGCGCCGCCTCTAGCGGGGGGCCCGAACCAAGGTTTGGGCGGTCAAGCGTGGAATCAGGCTGGTCGTACACGGGCGTCTTGTGACAGCGCGCGGACGCCAGGCCAAGCGCGGCGCCACGATCCGGCCTCGGAAATGGGTTTGAAAGCGGATATCGGCGTCATGGGTCCTGCAAACGGGGTGTTCACCGTCCTTGCGGCGCGACCGGAAGCTGAAACGAACCATGAACACGCAGGGCGTGCAAGGGGGGCTGCAAGACCGATGAAGGGGCGTTCATACCTCGTCAATCTTGTCGCGCCTTTTGTGGGCTTCAGCTAAACGGATTTCGGCGCGCCCCAGGGGGGCCGCGCCTTTCAGGACAAGGACGACATGGCCAAAGGCACCTTCGGCGGGAACAAGCCGGCGAAGCCGCAGCGCACGCCCATTCAGGCGCTGTTCTACTGGACGGTCGTGCTCGGCGTCTGGGGCCTGATCTTCGTCGTGGCCTTCTTCGCGGTGTTCGCCAGCGACCTGCCCGACACCTCCAAGCTGTACGACGTCAAGCGCCAGCCCTCGATCAACTATCTGGATCGGTCCGGCGCGCTGCTGGCCGTGCGCGGCAGCCAGTACGCCCCGCCGGTCGACCTGGACGCTCTGCCCGCCTACGTGCCGGCGGCCTTCGTGGCCATCGAGGACCGCCAGTTCTATCACCACATCGGCTTCAACCCGTGGGGCATCGCCCGCTCGCTGATCTGGAACATGACCCACGAGGGCGGCCCCCAGCGCGGCGGCTCGACCATCACCCAGCAGCTGGCCAAGAACCTGTTCCTCAGCCCGGCCCAGAACTATCGCCGCAAGGCCCAGGAGCTGATCCTGGCCGTCTGGCTGGAGATGAAGTTCAGCAAGAAGCAGATCCTGGCCCTCTATATGAACCGGGTCTATTTCGGGGCCGGAGCGTATGGGATCGAGGCCGCCTCGCAGCGCTATTTCAACAAGCCCGCCAGCCAACTGACCGTCGGTGAGGCCGCCCTGCTGGCCGGGCTGATGAAGGCTCCGGCCCGCTATTCGCCGGTCTCGGCCAGCGACCGCGCCGCCCGTCGCGCCACCATCGTGCTGGACGAGATGGTGCGGATGCGGGCCATCACCGCCGAGCAGCGCGACGAGGCCTTCCGCGAGCCGGTCCGTGTCTCGGCCACCCTGGCCAACCAGCGCGCCCAGTACTTCACCGACTATGTCGACGCCCAGGTGCGCTCGCTGGTCGGCGAACCGACCGAGGATTTGGTCGTCGAGACCACCCTGGACCTGCCGATCCAGGTGGCCGCCGAGCGTTCGGTGAAGACCGGCGTCGAGGGCCACAAGGCCCAGGGCGTCCAGCAGGCGGCCTTGGTGGCCATCGATGGCGAAGGCCGCATCCGCGCCTATGTCGGCGGCGCCGACTATGGCGAGAGCCAGTTCGACCGCGCCACCAGCGCCCGCCGCCAGGCCGGTTCGGCCTTCAAGCCGTTCGTCTACCTGACGGCCATGGACCAGGGCCGCAACCCGTCGGTGATGGTGGTCGATGAGCCGGTGAAGATCGGCAACTGGGAGCCGCGGAACTACACCAACAAGTACCTGGGTCCGATGACCCTGCAGACGGCCCTGTCCCAGTCGATCAACACGGTCGCCGCGCGCCTGGCCAGCGAAGTGGGCACCAGCAACGTCGCCGCCACCGCCCGCCGCCTGGGGATCACCAGCAAGATCCAGCTGGACCCCTCGATGGCCCTGGGGGCGGTCGAGGTCTCGCCGATGGAGATGGCCCAGGCCTACGCCCCGTTCGCCAATGGCGGCTTCCTGGCCAAGGGCTACGGCATCGAACGCATCCGCACGACCAGCGGCAAGGTGCTTTACGATCACAGCGTCGACCGGACCCAGAGACCCGCGGTGATCGGCTCGCCGTCGCTGCAGTACATGAACCAGATGATGCGCCAGGTCGTGACCGCCGGGACGGGCACGCGGGCCGCGGTCTCGGGCTACGACATCGCCGGCAAGACCGGCACCACCAGCGACTACCGCGACGCCTGGTTCGTCGGCTACACGGGCGGCTTCGTGGCCGCGGTGTGGACCGGCAAGGACGACAACACCTCGATGAAGAGGGTCACCGGCGGCGGCGCCCCGGCCGAGATCTGGCGCAACTTCATGGCCGGCGCCCTGCCGCGCCTGAAGGCCACCCCGATCCCCGGCGGCGTGGCGGAGCCGCCGCCCGCCACCGACGATCCGATCGGCGACATCCTGACGGGACCGCCGGAGGGCCCCGCGGCCGAGATGCCCGCTCCAGGCACGCCCGCGCCGGAGCAACTGCCTTACTAGGCCGCCGCCGCAAGACCCCCTCCGGCCCTCCGGGCCACCTCCCCCAAAGGGGGAGGATC
>NZ_JBAPVS010000359.1:0-3243 GCF_049283275.1 Caulobacter sp.
CCCTCTGGGGGAGCTGTCGCGGAGCGACTGAGGGGGTCTTTCGTCCCAGTCACCCCAAAGGCGATCCCCCCTCCACCGGGTCCGACAGCGTCGCCCGCATCGCGCACACCAGCCCCTCGGGCCGGTAGTCCATGGTCGCCGCGCCCTTCAGTTCGCCGCGCAAGCTGCGCTCGATCAGCCGCGAGCCGAAGCCGCGGCGGGTGGGGGCGACCACCGGCGGGCCGCCGGTCTCGGTCCAGGTCAGGGCCAGGTCGCGGGTCGCCGCGTCGTAGGTCCAGGCCAGCACCACCCTGCCCTTGGTGTTGGCCAGCGCGCCGTATTTCAGGGCGTTGGTCGCCAGCTCGTGGAAGATCAGGGCCATGGTCAGGGCCCCGCCCGGGGCCAGCCAGACCGGCGGGCCGTCGATCCTCAGCCGGTCGGCTCCGTCCGGCGGGCTGAACGGCGCCAGGGCCCGCTCGGCCACGTCGGACAGGCTCGCCCCGTGCCAGCTCTCGCGGGTCAGCACGTCGTGCACCTGCGACAGGCCCATCAGTCGGGACTCGAACTTCTCGAAGGCCACGATCGGGTCGGGCTCGTTCTTCAGGGTCTGGCTGGCCATCGACTGCACCGTGGCCAGGGTGTTCTTCACCCGGTGGTTCAGCTCGTTGATCAACAGCCGCAGCTGGTCCTGATAGTGCTGCTGCTCGGCCTCGACCTGCTTGCGGGCGGTGATGTCGGAGATGATCACCACCAGATAGGGCCTCCCCTCGCCGCCGGGATCGACCCGCGAGGCGGTGACGTGCACCCAGATCGTCCCGTCGCGGCCCTCGACCCGCCGCTCCACCGAATAGGTGTCGATCTCGCCGGCGAACAGGGCCTGGCCCTGGGTGACCACGGCGGCGACGGTGTCCTCGCCGCGGACGATGTCCATGAAGGTCGCGGCCAGCAGCGTCTCGCGGTCGCGCCGGGTGATGGCGCAGAACCGGTCGTTGACCTCCAGGAACCGACCGCTGCTCGACACCCGGGCCACGCCCATCGCCGCCTGGTCGAACACCGCGCGGTAGCGGGCCTCGGCGGCCTCCAGCCGGTGCTTGGCCTCGACCGCCTTGGTGACCATCTCGGTATAGAGCACCAGCCCGCCGATCCGCCCGTCGTCGGTGCGCCAGGGGGCCATCGACCAGCGCACCCAGTGGACCTCGCCGTTGCGGTCGACATAGCGGTCGCCCTCGTCCTCGCGCAGCTCGACGCCCTGCGTCAGCACCTGGGCGTGCTTGTCGCGCCAGAACTGCGGGATCTCGGGAAAGACGTCATAGTGGCGGCGGCCCAGCAGCGGGGTGTCGGGCGACATGTTCTGGTCGGTCAAGTACTGCCGCGAGGCGGCCAGGTAGCGCATCTGGTCGTCGAAGATGGCGATGCCCATCGGCGCGTGCTTCAGCGCGGTGGTGACGCTGGGCGAAGCGGACGCCGCCGGCGGAGACGCGGTTCCCGGGGCGGTTTGGGAAGCGTTCTGGGTCTCGGTCGGGGATCGCGCGCTCATCGCGCTCCTTTATTCGGACTCGGGGCCCGAAGTTGGGCGGGCTCGGCCCCATCATGCCCAGCCCGGGCCGGCTGTCGATGGGGCAATGCCGCACAGGCGCGTATGGATCCGAAGTAACCGCCACCGCCGGTTGTGCCAGCGCTTGACGCACTTGAAAATAGCAAACATGCTCGGCTCAACTCAAGGGTGGAGCCATGATCAGGAACGGCAAGGACATCGCCAACGGTTCGGTGGTCACCACCCAGGTGTGCATCGTCGGATCGGGGCCGGCGGGGATCACGGCGGCCTGGTTCCTGCAAAAGGCGGGGCTGAGGGTCACGATGATCGAGGGCTCGCGCGTCTATCCCGACTATTACGCCAGCCAGGCGGACAAGGCCCTGCTCTATGACGGCCTGGCGGACGGGCTGTTCGCCACCAACGAGCGGGACTTCCTGATCCTGCGCTATCCGGGGGTGCGGGGCGGGCCGTCGGAGCGCGAGCGGTTCTACGGCGGCACCTCCACCCACTGGGGCGGCCAGTCGCGGCCGCTCGATCCGCTGACCTTCCAGAAGCGTCCGGGCTTCCCGGGCTGGCCGATCACCCGCGCCGACCTCGATCCCTTCTACAGCAAGGCCGCCGCCCTGTGCGGGCTGCATGACAACTTCACGGCCGAGTACTGGGCCCAGGTCCTGCAAGCCGACGTGCCCAATCTGCCGGGCTTCGAGGTGGCGATGTACCAGTTCATGCCCAACACCAATTTCGCCACCCGCACGTTCGAGGGCCAGAGCACGATCGGCGACAGCGCCTGCGACGTGATCCTCAACGCCAGCCTGCTGGAGATCGACAAGGCCGGCGGCCGGGTGACCGGGCTGCGCGTGGCCAGCATGGACAACACCAACCCGATCCCGAGGAAGGCCACCGAGTTCACGGTCAAGGCCGATGTCTACGTGCTGGCCTGCGGGTCGGTGGAGAACGCCCGCCTGCTGCTGCTGTCGGACGTGGGCAACGAGTCCGGCCACGTCGGCAAGACCTTCATGTGCCACCCGCTGACCGGGTCCGTCATCGGGGTCTTCGGCAGCTACCTGACCTACGACCAGCAACGGCTGATGGACGGCGTCGGCCTGTCGGGCGTGCGGCCGGTCGCCTTCAGCGACGCCAACGGCGTGGGGGTCACCGGCCGCTTCGAGCCCGACGCCGAGCAGCAGCTGAAGTGGGGCATCGGCAGCTGCTGGTTCTGGTGGAACGGCGGCAACTACTATTACGAGGCCACGCCCACCCCCGACAGCCGGATCGTCCTGGCCCAGGACCCCCAGCGCCGCGACAAGGTGTTCGGCCAGCCCCAGACCCACATCACCTGGACGCTCGATCCTCGCGACCAGACCACCTACGAGAAGACGACGGCCCTGTTCCAGGCGTCGGTCGCGGGCCTGGGCGGCCAGGTCACCTTCCCCGACTGGGCGACGATCACGCGGCAGGTGGTGGTCAACGGTCATCACATCGGCACCGCCCGCATGTCGGCCCTGCCGGAAGACGGCGTGGTCGACGCCGACCTGAAGGTCCACACGCTCGACAACCTGTACGTCGCCGGCGCCTCGGCCTTCGCCTCGGCGGGCGTCTCCAACCCGACCTTCACGATCATCACCCTGTCGATCCGGCTGGCCGAGCACCTGATCGGCAAGTTCGCGGCGGGCTGAGGTCGCAAGACCCCCTCCGGCCCTCCGGGCCACCTCCCCCAAAGGGGGAGGATC
>NZ_JBAPVS010000360.1:0-24003 GCF_049283275.1 Caulobacter sp.
GATCAACGAGAACCCCTACTGGTCGCCCGACGCGGCGATCATCCCGGTCTGGGAAGAGCATCTGGAGACGGTCCGCAAGGCCGGCTCCTCGACCGGCGCGGTCGTCGAGGTCGAGGCCACCGGCGTCCCGGCCGGCTGGGGCGCGCCGCTCTACGGCAAGCTGGACGCCGAACTGGCGTCGGCCCTGATGTCGATCAACGCCGCCAAGGGCGTGGAGATCGGCGAGGGCTTCGCCAGCGCCGCGCTGTCGGGTGAGGACAACGCCGATCAGATGCGGATGGGCAATGACGGCCCGGTGTTCCTGAGCAACCACGCCGGCGGCGTGCTGGGCGGCCTGTCGACCGGCCAGCCGGTGGTGGCGCGCGTGGCCTTCAAGCCGACCTCCTCGATCCTGACGCCGCGCCAGAGCGTCAACGAGGCGGGGGAACAGATCGACCTGCGCACCAAGGGCCGCCACGATCCGTGCGTGGGCATCCGCGGCGTGCCGGTGGTCGAGGCGATGACCGCCTGCGTGCTGGCCGACGCCTTCCTGCGCCACCGGGCGCAAACGGGCGGCGGAGCCTTCGTTCCGGGCGGCCAAGGCAGGGTTTGATTTTAGAAGCTCGTCGTCCTGGGCCTCGCGACGCGACTGAAACGACGGCGGGAAGAGATCCCGTCCTTCGACAAGCTCAGGATGAGGATCTCTACTGAACGGCGCGAAAATTCGTCCTCATCCCGAGCCTGTCGAAGGACGAGGACGCATCCCGGGGGCTTGCCGCTGACCCGGGATGACGAAGAGATTTTTGATAGCTGGAGCTTGCTAGCCCTTCCGCGCCTCCGGCCACTCCTCGGGGCGCAGGATCATGGTGGGGCGGAGGAACGGCGAGCGGACGCGGTCATAGTCCTGCATGTCAAGATCTCGGCAAATGATCTCAAGCAATTCCCCACCGCTGACCTCGGGCGGAGGTTCCTCGTGCGTCTGGCGCCAAAGCTCCAAAGCTTCGCGCTTGATGATTTCGTCGCGGGATAGCATCGGATCAACAATCCTCCGATGGCAAGAACTCTCGTTCGTTGCGACTTGTTCCTATTTTTCTCGGTGGCAAAGGGTAGTTAAGCGCCGCCGGCGTTAATAATATTCTGAATATCGGCGTCAAAAACTCTCGTCGGACCCCGGCGGGCGGCTTTTTGGGAACCCCATGAAGCGACGACGAATGTCGAAATCCGACCTGGAGCGGAAGCTATTGAGGTTCTAAGGGAATTCCCGATTGACCGATTATTACAGCCTCGTAACGTTCGGCCCTTGAGCGACGGGCAAGCCCGCCGCCTGTACAGGCCGGGGGGCGCGTGAGCTTCGATCTGCTGAAGATTCTGTTGGTGGACGACAACCAGCATATGCGCATGCTGCTGACCGAGATCCTGCGATCTCTGGGCGTACGGCAGATCTTCGAGGCGATGGACGGCGCCGAGGCCTTGCAGCTGATGCGCGACACCCAGATGGACCTGGTCATGAGCGACCTGACCATGAGTCCGCTGGACGGCATCGACTTCGTCAACCTGCTGCGCAATTCGCCCGACAGTCCCGGCCCGTTCACCCCGGTCATCATGATCACCGGCCATTCCACGATGCGCCGGGTCGCCGAGGCCCGCGACGCGGGGGTCAACGAGTTCCTGGCCAAGCCGGTGACGGCGCGCGCGGTGATCCACCGCATCAACCTGATCATCGAGCACCCCCGCCCGTTCATCCGCTGCGCCGGCTATTTCGGCCCCGACCGCCGCCGCCGCGAGGACCCGGCCTTCGCCGGCCCTTGGCGCCGACAGGGCGATCCGGGCGTGGTGGAGCTGCAGTACTGAGCTTCCTTATTTCCGGGGCGACTAAAGCCTCCCCCTGTGGGGGAGGTGTCGGCGAAGTCGACGGAAGGGGATGGATCGGCTCGATCCGCACCAAGCCCTCCCCCACCGGCCTTTGGCCGCCTCCCCCTGTGGGGGAGGAACTGCTATCCCGCGATCGCGCCCGGCAGGTACAGCCGCATCGGCCGCACCTCGTACGCCCCGCCGGGATTGGCCTCGGTCAGTTCGCGGGCGACGCCCAGGGCCTCGTCCATGTCGGCGACGTCCAGCACGTAGAAGCCCAGGAACTGCTCCTTGGTCTCGGCGAACGGGCCGTCAATCACGAAGGGGCTGTCGGTCTTGACCAGGGTCTTGGCGGCCGCGGTGCCCTGCAGGCGGCCCGATGGGCCCATCTTGCCCTCGGCGATCAGCCGGTCATGGACGACCGACAGGCGGCCCATGACGGCGTCGTCCTGTTCCTGGGTCCAGCCCAGGACCTCGGCTTCGTTGTTGTAGCAGAGCAGCATGTAGAGCATTCGCGGCCTTCCCCGGCGTCATCGGCGAGGCAGAGATAGGACAGGACCAGGCGAGAAGGAAGACCGGCGTTATTCCGTCACTCTGCGTCTCGCGCTGGCTGGGTCGGCCTCACGCAGCTGCCGCAGCTCGCGCCTGGCCTCCTCGACGGCCACGCGGATAGTGGCCACGGCCGGGCTGTCGCTCCCAGCCCGTTCCAGGACATGGACGGCCAGGGAGATGGCCGCCAGACTCTGCCCCAGTTCCTCGTGGAGGCCCGCGATCCTCGCGGCGTGCTCGCGGCCCGCGGCCGCGGCCTCGGCGTCGGCCCGGTTTCGGTCGCGCCGGGCGGCCAGCAGGGCGGTCACGTCCTCGTGGGCGATCAGGACCCGGCCCACGGGATGGCTGATCGTCCTGGCCCGCAGCCGAAAAGTCCGCTGCGCGCAGTTGTAGGCCAGGCGGAAACGATCGGCTTGCCCGCTCAGCAGGGCGCGCAGCCCTTCCTCCATCCGCGCCGCCGCCCGATCGCCCTGGCCGGCGGCCTTGCGGCAGACCTCGAGATAGTTGGAGCCGACATAGTCGGAGCGCGCATCGTTCTGTCGACCGAACCGTCGCCAGCTGGCGTTCACGTCGATCACGCGACCCGTCGTATCGAGCACGGCGACATGAGCGTTGAGCGCGTCGATCCCCTCCCATGAGACGGCGTATCGCTCGGAAATTTCAGATCGGCTGTCCATCGCGGGACGCACCTTCGCGGCAAGACGTGCTTCAGCAGATCACGTCGCGAGAGCGGTGGATACCGGTTGTTTCCGTGTGCGCCCGAGGGGTGAATCCCTAGAGCGTCAGCGCGCAGCTTTCGCCGATGGTCGGCCGCGAGACCACCACGCGCGACAGGCCCGGGAACTGGGGCGTCAGGCGTTCGGCGAAGTAGAGGCAGATGCGCTCCAGGGTCGGGCTTTCCAGCCCCGGGCGATCATTCAACAGGCCGTGGTCCAGCTCGGTCGCCACCGCCTTCAGCGCACCGTCCAGGCTGTCCAGGTCGGCCACCCAGCCGGCGTCCTGCATGACGCCGCGCACGCTGGCCTCGACCTTGAACGAATGGCCGTGCAGCTTGCGGTAGCGATGGTCGGCGGGACCTTGCTCGATGTAATGCGCCGCGTCGAAATGCGCGGCCTTCGTGATCTCGAAGACGGGCTTCATCAGGGTACTTCTTTTGACAAGGCCTGGGAGGCTCTAGCGGCTCGACCCTGTCACCAAGTCGAGCGCCTTATCCGTCAGGGCAGGCCGAGATATTTGTGTGTTTGGACGCTTAAACGCCATTGTGGGTGCGAAAGGCAATAGGCGACGGCCAATTGCGTGTTCCGCTCGCGGTCGGGACCGTCCATCGGCTGCAGGTAGAAGCGCTCGAAATCCAGGTCCGCGAAGCGCTCGGGCAGGGCCTTGTCCTGCGGGTAGACCAGCTTCAATTCCTGGCCCGTGGTCTGGACGACCGGCGCGTCGGCCTTGGGGCTGACGCAGATCCAGTCGATCCCCGAGGGCGCTGCGACCGTGCCGTTGCTCTCGACCGCGATCATGAAGCCGCGGGCGTGCAGGGCGTCGATGGCCGGCGTGTCCAGCTGCAGCAGCGGCTCGCCGCCGGTGCAGACCACCAGGCGGTCGCGCGGGCCGCCGGTCCAGGCCGCCTCGACCGCATCGGCCAGGGCGTCGGCCGTAGCGAACTTGCCGCCGCCCTCGCCGTCGGTCCCGACGAAGTCGGTGTCGCAGAAGGTGCAGACCGCCTTGGCGCGGTCCTGCTCGCGGCCGGTCCACAGGTTGCAGCCGGCGAACCGACAGAACACCGCCGCCTTGCCCGCCTGGCCGCCTTCGCCCTGCAGGGTGAGGAAGATCTCTTTGACGGAATAGGTCATCGCGAGCGGGCCCGTCCTCGTCCTTCGACAAGCTCAGGATGAGGACTACTGAACGGTTGGAAAACACTGGCGCTCAAAATGAAAACCTCATCCTGAGCTTGTCGAAGGACGAGGTTTTCACGCACGGAGCAAGCCCCGCCCGCTCGCGTCCCATTCCTCGTACCCGCGCTGCCTCAGCTCGCAGGCCGGGCACGCGCCGCAGCCGTGGCCCCAGGCGTGCAGTTCGCCGCGGTCGCCCTGGTAGCAGGTGTGGCTCTCGACCACGATCAGGTCGACCAAGGCCTCGCCGCCGAGGGTCTTGGCCAGGGCCCAGGTCTCGGCCTTGGTCAGCTTCATCAGCGGGGTCTCGATGACGAAGTCGCGGTCCATGCCCAGGTTCAGCGCCTGCTGCATGGCGTCCAGCGTATCGCGCCGGCAGTCGGGATAGCCCGAGAAGTCGGTCTCGCACATGCCGCCGACCAGCGCTCCCAGGCCCCGGCGGTCGGCCAGGGCGGCGGCGTAGATCAGGAACACCAGGTTGCGGCCGGGCACGAAGGTGGACGGCAGGCCGCGCTCGGTCATCTCGATCGCGACGTCGGCCGTCAGGGCCGATTGGGCCACGGCGCCGAAGCCGGTCAGGTCCAGCACATGGTCCTCGCCCAGGCGCTGCGCCCAGTGCGGGAAGCGCTCGATCATCTGGCGGCGCACGGCCTGGCGGGCTTGCATCTCGATCACGTGGCGCTGGCCATAGTCGAAGCCGACGGTCTCGACCCGGGCGTAGCGCTCCAGGGCCCAGGCCAGACAGACGCTGCTGTCCTGGCCGCCGGAGAACAGCACCAGGGCGGCCTCGGCGCGCGATGACGCCGACGGAGAGGAAGGGGAAGCGGACATCTCGCCCCTCTACACCAAGCCTGGGTCGTGCGCGAGGTCAGCGGCGAGGCCGTTGCCGAAAGAGCCGCGTTCTGCGACCCTCCTGGCACACGAGCCGGAGGATGAAGCCTTGGCGTACTGGATCTCCACCCGCGCCGCGCTGTTGGCGCTGGCGCTGCTTTCCGGCTCGGGACTGCCAGGCTCGGCGTTCGCCGACGGGTTGGACGAGGCGGGCCTTCGCGCCGCCGATCGCGAACAGTCGCGGATCGTCGGGGCCGGCGACGTCGCCGCCCAGCAGGCGTTCATGCACCCCAACTACATCCTCAACGGCCCCGCCAATGCGGTGATGCGCAAGGCCCAGGTAATCGAGATGCTGGGTCAGGGGCAGATGGCCAGGACGGGCTATGAACGCGTAATCGAGGGCCTGCAGATCACCGGCAATGTCGGCGTCGTCATGGGTCGGGAGTCGGTCACGCCCGCCGCGACGAGCCAGTTGGGCAAGCTGCGCGGCGACGGCGCCCTGCAGCGGCGGTTCACCAACGTCTTCCTGTTCGAGTACGGCCGCTGGCGCTTCCTGGCCCGACAGGCGACCGTGGTCGGCGGGGACGCCGCCAGGCCCTGATCCCGCCCGAGCGACGGGGGGCCAGCCAATCGACCCGACTGTGTCCCGGGCTCCCCAGCTCTAAAACAATTGTTTCGAACGTTGATATTTGGGCTGTACCTTCGGCGCGAATGAGACACTATGAACCGAACGCGGAGGCAAACTGCGTCAAGGTTTACCGGGCCAAAGCCACGCCTGACGCTGCGTCAGGCGCCGGACCTATTTTTCGAATTTTAATGAAAACTTACCGATCTCGAAGTCAGCATGACCTTGGGTAAAGTGAAATCGTGTAACCTATCAATGATTACTTATATTTTGGCCGGTTGACAGTCGCAGACGCCAAGTATGCAATCGCCTTAGTCTACGGGGGATCGGCCGTACGCCCACGTAGTGCTCAAAAGTACGGCGCCGAGGAAACAACACGACGTTCGCAGGGTCCGCCATAAGGAGCCGCGACGTTCAGGGAGGGAATAGAATGTCGCAATCTCTGCGTATGCGGAGCCTGTTGGCCATGAGCGCGTCCGTGACCGTGCTGGCCTCCATCGCCACCCCAGCCTTCGCTCAAGCCCAGCAAGGCGGCGGCAATGTGCTCGAGGAACTGGTCGTCACCGCCCAGAAAAAGGAAGAGGCCCTGCAGGACGTGCCGATCGCGGTGTCGGCCTTCAGCCAGGACACCCTGCAAGCGCAGAAGATCGACGGCGGCCCGAACTTGCAGCAGGCCATTCCGAACGTCACCTTCGCCAAGGGCAACTTCACCAACAGCTTCAACTTCGCGATCCGCGGCATCGGCAACAAGGCCGTCGGCGTCTCGACCGACGGCGGCGTCGGCGTCCACGAGAACAACGCCCCGCTGCAATCGGGCAACCTGTTCGACGCCGAGTTCTTCGACGTGGAGCGCGTCGAAGTGCTGCGCGGCCCGCAAGGCACCCTGTACGGCCGCAACGCCACGGGCGGCCTGGTGAACATCATCACCGCCAAGCCCACCGACACCTTCGAGGCCGAGATCACGGGCGAAATCGGCAACTACAGCACCAAGAAGGTGCGCGGCATGATCAATCTGCCGATCGTGGGCGACAAGCTGGCGGTCCGCTTGGCGGGCAACTGGCTCAATCGAGACGGCTACGTCACCAACACCTTCAACAACCACAAGGTCGACGACCGCGACCTGTACTCGACCCGCCTTTCGGTGATGTTCAATCCCACCGAGTCGCTGCGCACCAACTTCATGTGGGAGCACTTCAAGGAGGACGACAGCCGCGCCCGCGTCGGCAAGCAGCTCTGCACCAAGGACAACGGTCCGGCCACGCTGGGCGGCGTGCCCACGGGCGCGGCTCGCGCCTTCCTGACCCAGGGCTGCCTGCCCGCCTCGCTGTACGGCGACAGCGCCTACGGCACGGTCAACACCTCGGGCACCCTGACCGGTGAACTGGGCAACATCTTCGGCTTCACCAGCGGCGACGCCAACACCGGCGACACCACCAGCCGCAACCTGCGTGAAATCGAGACCCTGTTCGACCCGATCTACCAGTCCAGCTCGGACATCTACCAGTTCAACCTGCAATACGATCTGACCCCAGAGCTGACCCTGACGGCCTTGACGTCGTACAGCGAAGGCGAGGTCTACACCAAGCTGGACTACAACCGGAACGTCTCGACGGTTCCGTTCAACAGCACCGCGCTTACGCCGGGCGGCTTCTTCACCGATCCGCAGGTGGGCAGGACCAACCTGTTCACCACCCTGGACGTCTCTTCGGGCACATCCGAGCAGTTCAGCCAGGAAATCCGCCTGCAGTCGAACTTCGACGGCCCGCTGAACTTCAACATCGGCGGCATCTGGTTCGACTACAAAACGACCACCGACTACATCGTGATCGGCAACTCGCTGACCATTTCGGCCCTGGCGCTGAACTTCCAGAACACCGGCAACCCGGCCTGTAACCCGGTCACCCTGCCGACCACCTGCATCGGCATCGACACCAACGCCACGCCGGACGGCAGCGGCCATAACTACTATGACAACCGCTCGCCCTATCATCTGAAGTCGCACGCCCTGTTCGGCGAAGTGTACTGGCAGGCCAACGAGAAGCTGAAGTTCACCCTGGGCCTGCGCCAGACCCACGACGACAAGCGCCTGGACGTCTATGACACCGTCCTGCTGTCGCCGGGCATCGGCCTCAAGCAGAGCACCACCAACCCGCAGGAAAAGTCGGTCTTCGACGAACTGACCGGCCGCTTCGGCTTCGACTACAAGCTCAGCGACGACAACCTGCTCTACGCCTTCTATTCCAAGGGCTACAAGGGCGGCGGCTCGAACCCGCCGGCGGCGGTCGGCTCGGCCGTCAAGCCGCAGTTCGATCCGGAATTCGTCAACGCTTTCGAACTGGGATCGAAGAACACCCTGGCCGGCGGCAGCGTGATGCTGAACGCCACCGGCTTCTACTACGACTACCAGGGCTACCAGATCTCCAAGATCGTCAGCCGCACCTCGGTCAATGAGAACATCAACGCCAAGGTCTACGGCCTGGAGCTGGAATCGGTCTGGTCGCCGGTTCACAACCTGCGCCTGAACGCCAACCTGGGTTACCTGCACACCGAGATCGCCAAGGGCGTGTCGTCGATCGACACCATGGACCGCACCCAGGGCAATCCGCTGTACACCGTGGTCAAGGCGGGCCCCGGCCTGCCGACCGCCGCGGTCGGCTCCAACTGCGTGCTGACCACCGCCGGGGTGGCGACCCTCATCGCCCTGGGCCAAGGCGCCAGCGTCCCCTTCGCTTGCGGCGGGGCCGCCGTCTACCAGGCCTTCCTGCAAAGCCGCGGCGCGTCCCTGGCCCAGGCTCAGGGCCTGGCCTTCGGCACCGGCCTCTACAACTACGGCCCGGGTTACTCGATCGAAGGCACTTCGGCGGACCTGTCGGGCAACGAGCTGCCCAACTCGCCGCACTGGACCGCCTCGATCGGCGCCCAGTACACCTGGGACTTCTCCGGCGGCTGGTCGGCCACCCTGCGCGGCGACTACTACCGCCAGAGCAAGCAGTATGCTCGCGTCTACAACACCGTCTACGACCAGTTGAAGTCGTGGGACAACGCCAACATCACCCTGAAGGTCGAGAAGCCGGAGTGGGGCTTCCGTATCGACGCCTATGTCAAGAACCTGGGCGACGACACGCCGATCACCGACGCCTACACCACCGACGACAGCTCGGGCCTGTTCACGAACCTGATCACTCTGGAGCCGCGCACCTACGGCGTCAGCCTGACCAAGTCGTTCTAGACAGCGCACCTGGCGCGAACCGGAGGGCGGCGGAGCGATCCGCCGCCCTTTTTCGCCTCTCGACATCCGATGGAGCGCCAGCACGGCGGCGCCGGCGGGCTCACGCCGGACGGGTGGTGGTCGCGCGGCGATCGGCCGGGACGCGGCCGGCAAATTCCTCAAAAACCCCGGCCATTTACGACTCCGCAACGCCGACAGGCGAAGGTGAGGCCCGCAAAACGCCTCGTCGAACGGCCGCATGGACACGCTCGCCCGCCTGATTGACCGCCGAGCTCCGATCGATCCCGCGACCCCATGCGCGGAGGTTGCCTTGATGTTCCACGCCCAGTCCGACCTTGGCGCGCTCGCCGTGGTCGTGGACGGCAAACCGCTGGGCCTGGTCTATCGTGACGTGTTCCTGGGCCAGATGGCCGTCGCGCCCGATCGCGCCGAAAGCCCCATTTCCGAACTGATGGACCCCGAGCCGCGCACGGTCGAGGCCAGCGTCCGCGCCGCGGACTTCGTCGAGCGCATCGCCCAAAGCGCCACGCCCGTCTTCCGCAGCGCCTATGTCGCGGTCGACGAGGCCGGCGACTATGTCGGCGTCGGCGGGCTGAGCTCGCTGCTCACCTCGCATCGCCGCCGCCAGCGCGAGGCCGACAACGCCATGGCCCTGGTCGAGCGCATGGCCCACGACATCGGCCACCATCTGGACGGCGTCCTGGCCTTCACCGAGCGGCTGGAGCAGTCACGGCTGACGCCCGACGCCGCCGCCTATGTCCGCGCCATCGGCGACACCAGCCGCGACATGAGCCAGGTGCTGAGCCGGGCCATGGACCTGCGCCGCGCGGCGACCGGCGACCTGGCCCTGGCGCCCGCCCCCGCCCTGCTGCGCGATCTCAGCGACGCCGTCGAGGCCCGCTGGGGTCCCCGCGCCGCCGAGGGCGGCTCGACCCTGCTCTTCTCCTACGACGGCGAACCCGAAGCCGCCGCCCTGGTCGACGCCGAGCGCGTGCTGCAGGTGTTCGACGCCCTGATCGAAAGCGCCCTGGCCGCCGGGCGCGGGGTGATCGAGGCCAGCCTCAAGGTGCACCAGGTCGACAACGGCTTGATGCTGGAAGGCCGCGTGCGCGACAACGCCCCCGGCTCGGCCGACCTGCGTCTGGCCCGGATGTTCGACCCGCTGGGCGCGGCCAGCATCGACGATCGCAACGAACTGGCCCTGGGTGTCGGCATGGCCCTGGCCCACGGCCTGACCCGCGCCATGGGCGGTCCGCTGCGGGCCGAGGCCAATCTGGGCGCCGGCCTGACCGTGCAGTTCGCGGTGACCGTCCCCGAGGCCGTTCCGCCGATGCCTGTCGAAGACCAACCGGTGCTGGACGCCCGCTCGGCCCACATCCTGATCGTCGACGACAACGCCACCAACCGCATGGTCGCCGAAGCCCTGTGCGAGATGTTCGACTGCACGTCCGAACAGGTGGCCGACGGCGTCGAGGCCGTCGAGGCCGCCAAGTCGGGCCGCTTCGACCTGATCCTGATGGACATCAAGATGCCGCGCATGGACGGCGTCACCGCCACCGGCGCCATCCGCAAGCTGCCCGGCCGGGCCGGCGCCGTGCCGATCGTCGCCCTGACGGCCAACGCCGACCCCAAGGACATCGCCACCTACATCGTCGCCGGCATGCAGGACGTGGTCGAAAAGCCCATCAAGCCCGAGCGCCTGGCCGTGGTGCTGTCGGCCCTGCTGGGCGACGACGAAGACGAAAGCGACGACGACGCCGAGGCCGCGGCCTAGGGGCGTATCGACATTCAGCGCTTCGGGCTGATCAACCGGTCCGCGACCTATCCCTTCCAGCCGTCATTCCCGACCTTGTGGCGGGAAACCCTCCAGCAGGCCGCACATTGCAGGCTTAAAAGGCGGGCTTAACCACCATCAGCCATACTATGCCCAAGACCGCAGCAAAGGCCGGGAAGCCCAATACGAACCACAGTTTGAACAGGCGGAAATAGCGCTCAGGCAATGGCGCGCCTGTGGCTGCGGCTTGAAGTGCTAAGTCCCGCAGGCGGATTTGGATCCACACAACCGGCAGCCAGCATAGGCCGGTGACGACATAGAGAACTAGGCTCAGTCCGATCCATCCCGAGAACAGCGGATAGCCGGCTAGGTGGGCCAGGGCCGCACCGGTGATGGGCTGCAGGATTACCGCCGAGGCCGTGAACACCGTATCGGCCAGCACCACGATCCTAGCGGTGTGGGCGATCAGAATTGGGTCGCGCGTGCGATGAGCCATCAGCATGAAAAAGGCGATGCCGGCTCCCGTGCCAAGCAGCACCGTCGCGCCAACCACGTGCGCGATCTTCAGCAGGGCGTAGAGGTCCATCAGCGTTCGTCCAGCGTGGCCAGCGCCGCCAGGGCCAGGAAAGCGGCGGGGATGCTCTTGAGCAGCGGCCCCATCGGATCGAACCACAGGTCGGGGCGCACCAGAGCGCCGCCAAGCAGATAGCCAACCGTGACCAGCAGCATGCCCTGCAAGGCGCGAGCGGCGGTCGGTCGCCAGATCAACAGTAAGGCCAGGGCGATGTCTACCAGACTACCTCCGATCACCGCTGTGGTCGCCAGCCCGGCGTCCATCCCGGAGGCTGTCAGCACGGCGATGGCATCCTTCAATCCAACCGTCAGGCCGATCAACCCTGACAACAGCCAGAAGGCGAACAGGCAGGCCAGGATGGCGGGCTTAGCGAAATAGGCGCGGGCGAACCAGCGCTCTTGAACGCCCGAGGGGGCGGCGGCCAGCAGGGCGTCGAAGGATCGCGGCGCGCATCTCAGGCGCGCAGCGTCTTCCGTCCGGCCGCGAACGCCCATCCGCAGTTGCTCCAATGCGGCGGTGCGCATTGGGCTGCGCCAGCCCAGCCAGGCCAAGGCGTCGCTAGCGGTGGCGGTCGCGCGGGCCAGACCGAGTGGCAGGCGGATCGTCCGCACGGGCCTCAGTCCCAACCAGCCGCGCAGTCGGCCGACAAGGTCGATCAGGGTCAGCGCCTCGCCGTGGACGAGATCTAGGCTGACGCGCGTCGGCGCGTCCGGCGCCAGGCAGCGGGCGACCGCGACCGCTAGGTCCTCGGCTCCGATCGTCTGGACCAGGCTGTCGCCGAAGACCACGGGGCTGGCGCCGGGGAACCCGGCCAGGCCGCGCAACAAGGCCGTGCCGCCATAGGCCGTCGGGGCGAATACGAGGCCGGGGCGCAGGATGATCCAATCTAGCGAGCTTCGAGCTAGAAGGGTCTCGGCCTCCAGCTTTGTGGCGTTGAAGGCCGTCCTCCGTCCTGGCTCGACCCCGGCCGCCGAGATATGCACGAGACGGCGGACACCGCCCCCTTCGCAAGCCTTGATCAGGCGACGGACCCCTTCGACATGGACGGCTTTAAGGTCGTCGCGAGGACTGTCCTGCAGGGCGCCGGCGCAGTTGATCACGGCCTCAGTGTCGGCGAGCACGACGGTCCAATCCGCGATCGAGGCTTTGGCCACATCGGCGCGCTTCCACTCCACGGCGGGGAAGCGGCGGCGAGCCGCGTCGATGTCGCGCCCGACGCCGACGACCACATGACCGTCAGCCGCCAATCGGGCGGACACATATGAACCGATGAGCCCATAGGCCCCGACAATGGCAATGCGCATCAACGACGCTTAGCGTTTCAGCCATGAAGGGGGAAGCGTCACCATCGGTCGCCCCCCCGTCGGCGATCCACCCCGAACAGTCGACGGACATGGCCGCTTCACGCGCCAGCGGTGGACATTGCCCGCGTCGGTGCATCTCTGTCTTTCTAGGGCGGGAATGACGGCCATAAGGGGGGCACGTCTGAATGCCGATCCGACCTGGAACAACGCGGCCTGCCCTGGGGCCGTCGCCTTCCGTCAGGCCGTCGTTTCGGCCTCGTGGCTCATGGCCGCCGCGCCCAGTTCGACATGCTCGGGAATGCGGCCGCTGGCCTTGCGCTCGCTGTAGCGGTCGACGAGGTAGTCGGCGCGGTCGCGGGTCAGAAGCGTGAACTTCACCAGCTCTTCCATCACGTCGACCACCCGCTCGTAATAGCTGGACGGCCGCATGCGGTCGTGGTCGTCGAACTCCTTGTAGGCCATGGCCACGGACGACTGGTTGGGGATGGTGATCATCCGCATCCACCGGCCCAGCAGGCGCAGGGTGTTGACCGCGTTGAACGACTGCGAGCCGCCGCTGACCTGCATCACCGCCAGGGTCTTGCCCTGGGTCGGGCGGACGCTGCCGATCTCCAGCGGGATCCAGTCGATCTGCGCCTTGATCACGCCGCTGATCGCGCCGTGGCGTTCGGGACTGCACCAGACCTGGCCTTCCGACCATTGCGACAGGGCCCGCAGTTCCTGGACCTTGGGATGGTCGGGCCCCGTGGCGTCAGGCAGCGGCAGGTCGCGGGGGTCGAAGATCCGGGTCTCGCAGCCCAGGCGCTGGAGGATGCGGGCGGCCTCCTCGACCAGCAGCCGGCTGAACGAACGGGCCCGCAGCGAGCCGTACAGCAGCAGGATCCGGGGCGGATGGGTCGAGGGCGCCGACACCTCCAGCCGTTCCCGATCGACCGGGACCAGGAACTCGGGCTGCAAGGCGGGAAACTCGGTCATGCGCGACTCCATCTTCGTCATTGATCCGTCTCATATTTCGATCATATTGGAAATATGGAAACGAAACGCGCCGCCGCCAGCCTCTCGGCCCTCGGACATGAAGGCCGCCTGGCGATCTTCCGTCTGCTGGTCAAGGCCGGCCCCCAGGGCGTGGCGGCGGGCGAGATCGCCCGGCGGCTGGACAGCCTGCCCAACACCCTGTCGGCCAATCTCAGCGTGCTGTCGCATGCGGGCCTGATCGCCTCGCGCCGCGAGGGCCGGTCGATCGTCTACACGGCCGACTACGGCGCGATGAGCGGCCTGCTGGGTTTCCTGATGGAAGACTGCTGCAACGGCGACCCGGCGATCTGCGCCCCGCTGAACGACATCGTCGCCAAGGCCGCGGCCTGCGATGGAACCTGCCTTACCGCATTGGAGACGGCATGACCGACGACGCCAAGGACCGCCCGCTCAACGTCCTGTTTCTCTGCACCCACAACTCGGCGCGTTCGGTGATGGCCGAATGCATCATGAACCGGGTCGGGGCGGGACGCTTCAAGGCCTATTCGGCCGGCTCCTCGCCCAGCGGCGTCCTGGACCCGCGGGCGATCCGCCTTCTTCAGCATCTCAACTACAAGACCGACCACCTGCGCTCCAAGGGTTGGGACGAGTTCGCGCTGCTGAACAACCCGGACGCTCCCGAGCTGGATTTCGTGTTCACCGTCTGTGACAACGCCGCCGGCGAAGTGTGCCCCATCTGGCCGGGCCAGCCGATGAGCGCCCATTGGGGCATCCCCAATCCGGGCTCGACCGAAGGAACCGAGGCGGAGGTCGCCCTGGCCTTCACCGAGGCCTACCGGCAGCTGAACAGCCGCATCACGGCGTTCTGCGCCTTGCCGATGGCCTCGCTGGACCGCCTTTCGCTGCAACGCCGCCTCGACGAGATCGGCCGGTCCAAGGCTCCCGATGACTCCGCCGCCTAGGGCTTCCCGACCAAGGTTTCTCCATGTCCGTCTTTGAACGCTACCTCACCGTCTGGGTGGGACTGTGCATCGTCGTGGGCGTCGCCCTGGGCCATTTCTTCGCGCCGGTCTTTCATGGGATCGCCGCATTGGAGATCGCCCAGGTCAACCTGCCGATGGCCGGCCTGATCTGGCTGATGATCATCCCGATGCTGATCAAGGTGGATTTCGCCGCGCTCGGCGAGGTCAAGAACCACTGGCGCGGCATCGGCGTGACCCTGTTCATCAACTGGGTCGTCAAGCCGTTCGGCATGGCGCTTCTGGGCTGGATCTTCATCGGCCACGTCTTTCGCGCCTATCTCCCGGCGGCGCAGATCGACAGCTACATGGCGGGCTTGATCCTGCTGGCCGCGGCGCCCTGCACGGCGATGGTCTTCGTCTGGAGCAACCTCACCGACGGCGAGCCGAACTTCACGCTGAGCCAGGTGGCTCTGAACGACACCATCATGGTCGTGGCCTTCGCGCCCATCGTCGGCCTGCTGCTGGGCCTGTCGGCGATCACCGTGCCCTGGTCGACCCTGGTCCTGTCGGTGGGCCTCTACATCATCGTCCCGGTCGTGGCCGCGCAGGTCATCCGCCGCGTCCTGCTGGCCAAGGGGCCCGAGGCCCTCTCGCGCCTGCTGGCGGTGCTTCAGCCGATCTCGATCGGCGCCCTGCTGGCGACCCTCGTGCTGCTCTTCGGATTCCAGGGCGATCAGATCCTGAGCCAGCCGCTGATCATCGCCATCCTGGCCGTTCCCATCCTGATCCAGGTCTATTTCAACTCGGGCCTGGCCTACCTGCTCAACCGCCTGACGGGCGAGGCCCATTGCGTGGCGGGCCCGTCGGCGCTGATCGGCGCCAGCAACTTCTTCGAACTGGCGGTCGCCGCGGCGATCAGCATCTTCGGCTTCCAGTCGGGCGCCGCCCTGGCCACCGTCGTCGGCGTGCTGATCGAGGTGCCGGTCATGCTGTCGATCGTGGCGATCGTGAACGCCTCCAAACCCTGGTACGAGCGCGGCCTGGCCGTTCGCAAGGTCGCCGCCGCTCGCCAATCTCCGCCTTCCCTTCCCTCCACGGTGACCCATGAGCGACCCTGATTTCCCGATCGTCATCTTCCACAACCCCGCCTGCGGCACCTCGCGCAACGTGGTGGCGATGGTCCAGGCGGCGGGCTATGCGCCGACGGTCGTGGAATATCTCAAGGCCGGCTGGACGCCCGAGCAGCTGCGTGAGTTGGCCGGCGAGGCGGGGCTGACCGTGCGCGACCTGCTGCGCGAGAAGGGCACGCCGGCCGCCGAGCTGGGGCTGCTGGACGAGGGCGTGGGCGAGGACCGGCTGCTAGAGGCCATGACCGCCCACCCGATCCTGGTCAACCGCCCGCTGGTGGTCACCCCCAAGGGCGTCAAGCTGTGCCGGCCCTCCGAAGCCGTCCTCGACCTGCTGGACCGCAAGCCCGCCGCCTTCACCAAGGAGGACGGCGAGGTGGTGAAGCTGGGGTAGGATGGCGGATGCTCGCCGTCCCCTTCCAGCGCCTGCGCCGATCCCTGACCACCCTGCCCGACGCGCGCGGCTGGGCGTTGTGCGGCCTGGTCGCGGCGGTCGCCGCAAGCCTGATGGCCGTCATCGGCTTTTCGACCGGGCTCTACGCGATGACCCCGACCGCGCCCGGCCTGCCGCTGCGGCTGCTGGTCGTGCTGGTCGTGCCCGCCCTGGGCGAGGAGATCCCGTTTCGCGGCCTGCTGGTCCCCGGCCGTGACGAGACCGCGCGGCCGTGGCCGGCCATCGCGATCTCGACGGCGCTCTATGTCGCCTGGCATCCCTTCGAGGCCCTGACCTTCCTGCCCCAGGGCGCGATGTTCCTGCGCCCGGACTTCCTAGTCTGCACCGCGATCCTGGGCCTGGCCTGCGCCCTGATGCGCTGGCGAACGGGCTCGCTGTGGCCGGCGGTGATCCTGCACGGCGGCTTCGTGGTGGTGTGGCAGACCTGGCTGGGCGGGGTGCGGTTGTAGGGGTTGCGAGACCGGCCTCCCCCATGGCTAAGCTTCGGCCATGAGTTTCCCAGACACCGCCTCCCCCGCCCGCGACACCCGAGTGCTGGATTGGGAAGACCAGGGCGACCACGACTGGATCGCCACCGCGCCCGGCGGCTGGGAGCTGTCCTATGCCGGCGCGCGGATGAATCTGTGGAAGGGCAATTGGTACACCCGCGGTGGCCATGTCGTGACCCTGACCCGGCGCGGCAAGACGCCTGCCTGCCTGTTGCGCGAGGGCGGGTTCGACCAGTTCGCCAAGCGGATCGGCTATGCCGTCGAACCCCAGACCGGCGACGTGGCCTTCGACCGTCGGATTTATCTAGCCACCGATCATGCGGGCCTGGGGCGCGCCCTGGGGGATCGGCCCGAACTCCGGCGGGTGGTCCTGGCCCTGTTCGATCTGAAGGTTCTCAGAATCGACGTCACGGTCGACGGCTTCAAGATTTATCTGGACAAGCCGCCGAGCCCCAACGACGACGGCGGCGCTGCCCTATCGGATGTGGCCCTTCGCCTGGAGGGCCTCTCTGACCTTTGGCCCGCCGCGCCGTCCGATTTCAAGGCGGTCGGCGGCTGGCTGAACCGGCGTGGGCTCAGCCTGGCCTGGTTCTTTGCCGTAGCGGCGCTTGTGTTCGTCACCTGGCACTTCAGCAGCGATCGGGCCTGGCACCGGCAACTGGAGACCTTCGCTGAAATCGACTGGCCGGGCATGGGCCTGTTGGTCGCGGTCGCGGTTGGTCCCTACGCGGTGTTCGGCGGGCGCCGGGCGACCTCGCACAAGACCCTGGCCCTGCTGGTGGTGGGGATCCTGATCCTGCTGCCGCTCAGCCAGACCCTGCTGGTGATCAATATCAACCGCCTCCACGTTCGCAGCGAGACCCTGGTTCCGGCTGTCCCGACCGGCCTGTGGCCTGATCCCGATCGCCAGTACAGCAAGGGCTATCTATTGGACGCCACGGTTGAGGGCGTGCCACTTGGACTATCGCTGTCCCCCGCCGAGGGCAAGCTAGCTGTCGAGGGCCGCCTGTGCATGACCGGCGTCGTCCACGAGGGCCTGCGCGGCCTACGCTATGTCTGGGGTGTGCGCACTTGGACCTGCGGCTCGGGTGAGGTCAGCCACGTACCGCCGCCCTCTCCAATGCCGGCGAGCTAGCTGTTCATCAGAACCTGAACCCTACCTTCGCCCCCACGAACTTGCCGTCGGGGTCGTAGCCGCGCGCGCGGCCCGCGCTGCTGTCGTCGGCGTTGGGTTTGAGGCCGCACAGCAGGCCCGCGCCCAGCATGGCGTCGCCGGCCTTGCCCTCGACCGAGGTCCGCGCCACGCCGGGCGGCAGCGGCGTCGGGGCGCGTGAATACAGCACGGGCAGGCCGGGCGCGGTCAGGTCCAGGGGCTTGGTCGGGGCCAGGGACAGCCTGGGCGAGGGCCGAACGGCCTCGGCCGAAGCCACGCCCCCTAAAGCGAGGGCGGCGGTCAGGGCGAGGGCGGAGAGGCGGACGGCGGGCATGACGCCTCCAAGATGGGGAACCGACGGCGAGCGCCAAGGGTCCTCCAAACCCATCCGCCGGTAAAGGCCCGGATCGCCCGGCGACCTGCGACGCTGCACCGCAGCAAAGACCCTTGAAAATGACAACGTTGTCATCCATATTGAAACCAATGGGGACGATTTGATGTCCCGCCTATTTTGGATGAAGACAATGCTCAGCCTGATCGTTCTGACCCTCTCGGCCATCAAGGCGCAGCGCACCGCCGCCGCCTGAGACGCCTGAACAGCCCTTCCAGCGGCTGCACTGAAAAGGCCCGCGAACCCCTCGGTTCGCGGGCCTTTTCGTTGTGCGACGCAGCACGGCTGCGTGAATGGTCCGCTTTGCGGCGGAAGAGGGATTCAGGCGCGGGCAACCCACCCGCGAAAGGTCAACGCGGCATAGAACAACTGCGGATCGGTGAAGCCGGCCGCGCGCAGAATATCGACCTCCACCTCCGGAGACAGGATGGGCAAACGGTCGCCGACAACGCGCGCGCCTCCGGTCATAGGGTCAAAAGCCACGCCATTGCCCGCAGCGAACGCGCCGAAGCGGTCGAACCACAGGTCCCGCGCCGGTCCGTCCGGCGCGCTGTGATGCGCGACCACGAACTGCGCGCCCGGCTTCAGCCTGCGTCGGATTTCCGTCAGGGTGGACAGCCGGTCCGCGAGCGGGACGAAATGCAAGGTCAGAAGGCAGCAGGCCGCATCGAACGGTCCTGTCGGCGCTGAGGCGATGTAACCTTCGTGCAGGTCTGCCCGGTCCGCGAACGGCCCAAGCGTGCGGGTCGCCAGCTTCAGCATCTCCGCCGAGGGGTCGATGCCGACGAAACGCCAGCCAGGCTGCGCCTCGGCGAACGCCCGCAGCTCCAGCCCCCCGCCGGCGCCGACCACGAGGATGCGGCCATCCGCCGGTGCGGTTTCCGCCATCAGCAGCCGCGTCATGCGCTGCAGGTCGCCAAAGCCCGGCACAAGGCGCGGCGGGTTTTCGGCGTAGCGCGCGACAGCCGCCGCATCGTCGAAGCCGTTCATGGCCGGTCCAGCCCGCGGTGCGCCGCCTCCATGACCAGGGCCCGGTGGGCGGCCACGCCGGCCATGACGCCGGCGGCCGACGCCAGCGTGGCGTTATACATCTCGGTCGCCGCGTCGCCGGCGGCGAACACTCCCGGCACGCTGGTCTGCTGCATCGGATCGACCTTGATGTAGGGACCGGTCATGCCGTCCGCGAAAACGCAACCCAGCTGCTCGGCCAGCGGGCTGGCCATTTGCGTGCGCGGCGCGGTGAAGACCGCCTCGGCCGGGACCTCGCGGCCGTCGGCCAAGATCAGGCTGCGAATGCTAGACCCCTCGCCGATAAGCTCGACGACCGGCGTGCGTTCGATCTCCACGCCACGCGCGCCGAGCAACGCGGCTTCCTCAGCGGTCGGTTCGAACACCCCCTGCGTATAGAAGGTCGTGGGACCCCAATCGGGCAGGATCATCGCTTGGTGGACCGCGGCCGCGGCGTTGGCGATAGCGGCCAGGCGACGGCCCCGCACCTCGTAGCCGTGGCAGTACGGGCAATGCAGAACGCTCACCCCCCAACGGCCGATCATGGACTGCAGCGGCAGCGTGTCCCGCACCCCGGTTGCCAGGATGAGCTTGCGGCCCTCGACCCGCGCGCCCTCCGACAGGTCCAGGGTGAACCTGTCGTCATGGACCGAGGCGGCCAGGGCCTCGGCATGGCGAAACGTGACGGTCGGGTACCGCGCCAGTTGGTCGAGCCCCTGGCGCATGATCCCCGCCGGTGCGACGCCGTCTTGCCCCAGGAAGCCGTGGGAGGCCGCCGCGAAGCGGTTCCTGGGGCGCCCCGCGTCCACCAGCAGCACGCTGCGCTGGGCGCGGGCCAGCTGCATCGCGGCGGAAAGGCCGGCGAAACTGCCCCCGACCACAACGACATCGTATCGATCCATGACTCGCACTCGCAACTTTCAATGTTGCGTGAAACATATAGGGCGAATCTCGACATGCAACTTATATTGTTACGAGTGATTTGCTCTAGGATCCGCCATGCCTTCAGACACCCGCCTGTCCCGAATGCTGCACGTGCTGATCCACATGGATCGTATCGGCGGGCCCGTGACCTCCGAGGTCATCAGCAGAATGCTCGACACAAACCCGGTCGTGGTGCGACGGACCATGGGCGGCCTGCGGGCGGCGGGTTACCTGACCTCCGTCAAAGGTCACGGCGGCGGTTGGGCGCTGGCGCGGCCGCTCGACACGGTGAGCCTGCGCGACATCCACGAGGCGCTGGGCAGCCCCAAGGTGCTGGCGATCGGCCTCGCCGACGACAATCCCAAGTGCTTGATCGAACAGGCCGTCAACGAAGCCCTGAAGGACGCTATGGCGGAGGCCGAGCACCGTCTGCTCACGCGCTTTGGCGAGGTGACGATTGGGGCCCTGTCGCGCAACATCGCCCTGCCTCCCAGCTGAATGGGCGGCGCACCCCTCTCGGACCCTCCAAAGGTCCGCTGAGGCGCCTTCCCCCTAGTTGCCCTCTTCCAGCAGCCTTCGGGCGATCACCTGGGCCTGGATCTCGCCGGCGCCTTCGAAGATGTTGAGGATGCGGGCGTCGGCCAGCAGGCGGCTGGCGACGTATTCCAGGGCGAAGCCGTTGCCGCCGTGGATCTGCAGGGCGTTGTCGGCGGCGGCCCAGGCCACGCGGGCGGCGATCAGCTTGGCCATGCCGGCCTCCAGGTCGCAGCGCTTGCCCTCGTCCTTCTGATGGGCGGCGAAATAGGTCAGCTGGCGCACGCCCATGATCTCGGCGGCCATCATGGCCAGCTTGTTGTGGACGCGCGGGAACTCGAAGATCGCCTGGCCGAACTGCTTGCGGTCCAGGGCGTAGCCGAGACCGGTCTCCAGCGCCGCCTGCGCCACGCCGACGGCGCGGGCGGCGGTCTGGATGCGGGCGCTCTCGAAGGTGGCCATCAGTTGCTTGAAGCCCTGGCCGGGCGCCCCGCCCAGCAGGTTCTCGGCCGGCACGGTGAAGCCGTCGAAGCCCAGCTCGTATTCCTTCATGCCGCGATAGCCGATCACCCCGATCTCGCCGCCGCTCATGCCCTGGGCCGGGAAGTCGTTCCCCTCGACGCCGCGCGGCTTGGGGGCCAGCAGCATCGACAGGCCGCGATAGTCGGTGGTGGCCGGGTCGGTGCGGACCAGCAGGGTCATGACGTCGGCGCGGGCGGCGTGGGTGATCCAGGTCTTGTTCCCGGTCACGACATACTGGTCGCCTGTGAGCTCGGCGCGGGTGCGAAGGGCGCCGAGGTCCGAGCCGGTGTTGGGCTCGGTGAAGACGGCGGTCGGCAGGATCGAGGCGTCCGAAATCTTGGGCAGCCAATATTGCTTCTGGTCCTCGGTGCCGCCGGTCAGGATCAGCTCGCCGGCGATCTCCGAGCGGGTGGCCAGCGAGCCGACGCCGATCCAGGCCCGCGACAGCTCTTCGGAGACCACGCACATGGCGGTCTTGCCCATGCCGCTGCCGCCGTATTCCTCGGGGATGGTCAGGCCGAACACGCCCAGGGCGCCCAGCTCCTCGACCAGTTCGATCGGGATCAGCTGGTCCTTCAGGTGCCATTCGTGGGCGAAGGGGGTGACCTTTTCCTCGGCGAAGGCGTGGAACTGGTCGCGGATCATCTCGAAGGTCTCGTCCAGACCGGTGTGCTCGAGCGTCGGGCGGCCGCGCGCCTCGGCCAGGCGCCGGGCGATGCGGGTCTTCACCGCCTGCGTGCCGCCCTCGACCATCAGCTTCATCAGGCCGTTGGAATAGAGACGGTTCAGCACCGAGCGGTCGGTGATCAGGTGGGCCGGGCGGACGATCTCGCCCTGGTTCATCGGCACGCCGCCGACCAGCTGGGCGCAGTATTCGGAGAACAACAGCTGGGCCAGCAGGGCCTCGATCTCGCCGAACCGGCCCTCGGCCTCCAGCCGCTCGGCCCAGCCGGCGACCTGGTTCAGCAGCTCGGCATAGGCGGCGTACCAGCCGTAGCCGTGCACCTGATGCTGATGTTCGTCGGCCAGGGCGCGGTCGATCTTGCCGCCGGCGCCGGTGATGGCGGCCTTCACGGCGGGCTTGGCCTCGGCCACGAACAGCTGGGCCGCGCCGGCGGCCTCGCGCAGCAGACCGGTCAGCCCCGGCAGGATCAGGGATTCCGTGGTTTCCTGAGCGACCCCGCCCTTAAGCGTTGGTGCGGTCATGGCTTGCTCCCGTGCGCCGAACAGTTGTTTTCTTTCACTCTGGAGCTTTTCGCACCTGCGAGCAATGCCGCAGTGCAACATAAATGGCCCTGAAGGGGAAGAAACATGCTCGTCGTCCACCACCTCAACGAGTCGCGCTCGCAGCGCATCCTGTGGCTGCTGGAGGAGCTGGGCCTGCCCTACGAGATCAAGTTCTACGCGCGCGACGCCCAGACCCGCCTGGCGCCGCCGGAGCTGATCGCCGTCCATCCGCTGGGCAAGTCGCCGGTGCTGACCGACGGCGACGCGACGATCATCGAGAGCGGGGCGATCACCGACTATGTCATCCGCCGCCACGCCGGCGGCCGGCTGGCCCCTGACCCGGCCGGCGCCGACTATGACGCCTACCAGCAGTGGCTGCACTATGCCGAGGGCTCGGCCATGCTGCCGATGCTGCTGCGGATGTATGTCGGCCGGCTGGGCGCGGCGGGCGCGCCGCTGCACCCGCGCATCGAGAGCGAGATGGCCAACCACCTGGGCTATGTCGAGGGCGCGCTGGCTGGCCGCCAGTTCTTCGTCGGCGACAGCCTGACCGGCGCCGACATCCAGATGAGCTTCGTGGCCGAGGTCGCCAAGGCGCACGGCAAGCTGGGCGACTATCCGAACCTCGAAGCCTGGATCGGCCGCATGCACGCCCGGCCGGCCTGGAAGGCGGCGCTGGAGAAAAGCGGGCCGTACGGGTTGGGACGCGACGACTAGCCCCCTCACGCCAGGGTTACGCACAGCCGCGCACTGTCGCACGCTTCCCAAGCTTGACGATATCGGCTTAGTAGGCGGTGCGGGATGGGGCCTGCGGGGGAAATACCTTGAAAAATCTGTACAAAACCGCTGTCGCGGCGCTGTTCGTCATGGCCGGTTCGGTCGCTCACGCCCAGACCGTCAAGGTGCCGGAAGGCACCGAGGTGGTGATCAGCGTCGAGGACAAGCTGTCGTCCGAGACCAACAAGGAAGGCGATCGCTTCTCGATCAGCCTGGTCGACGACGTCGTCCTGGCCGATGGCGCAAGCTGCCCGCCGGCTTGAAGGGCGCGGGCGAAGTCACCCACGCCAAGAAGAAGGGCATGATGGGCAAGCCGGGCGAGCTGAACGTCCGCTTCGACTACCTGAAGGCCGGCGACACCAAGATCAAACTGCGCGGCCAGAAGGGCGCCGAGGGCGACGCCCGCTACGGCACCACCATCACCCTGACCGTGTTGTTCGGCCCGCTGGGCCTGATCAAGCACGGCAAGGACGTCGAGATCAAACCGGGTCAGAAGATGACCATCTTCACCGACTCCGACGCCATGGTGAACCTGGCCGGCCCGGTCACACCGGTCGCCACGCCGGCGGCTCCGGTCGCGGCCGCCGCGCCGGTCGGAACGGCCAACTAGGCTCTTCCGAACATCGAACGATCAGCGCCCTCTCCCTACGGAGGGGGCGTTTTCGTTGGCGGTCCCGCGCCGCCGATACGACAACACCCTGACACTGAGCGTAACCTCTGGTTTAGCTTCGACGGGTAGCCTGGCGATGCCGGAATCCTTTTTCGGCGCGGTCCTGGAGCTTCCCGTGCAGATTTCCGCCACGACGCCGAACCCCGCCACGCCGAATCCGGCCCCCGCGCCGGCCGACCCGCCTCAGGG
>NZ_JBAPVS010000361.1:0-22826 GCF_049283275.1 Caulobacter sp.
GACCAAGCCGGCCGCCGCCGCGCCGACCGCCTCCGCCGCCGGTCCGGCCAGCGTGCAGATCGGGGCCCTGTCCTCGCCCGCCTTGGCCGACAAGGCCTGGAACGACGCCGCGCGCATCGCGCCGGGCATGGCGGCGGGCAAGGGCAAGAAGGTCGAGGCCATCGAGAAGAACGGCGGCACGCTCTACCGCACCGCCGTCACCGGTTTCGCCAGCCGCGCCGAGGCCAAGGCCTTCTGCGACGCCCTGACCGCCGCCGGCAAATCCTGCTTCGTGAAGTAGGGGAGCAGGGCGCATGGCCATCTCCGCCGCGATCCTCGGCTGCGCCGGGACCACCCTGACGGCGGAAGAGGCCGCCTTCTTCCGGGCCGTGAAGCCGTGGGGCTTCATCCTGTTCAAGCGCAACATCGCCGATCCGAACCAGGTCCGGGCCCTGACGGCGGCGTTGCGCGAGACGGTGGGGCGTCCCGACGCTCCGATCCTGATCGACCAGGAGGGCGGCCGTGTCGCTCGCCTGGGCGCGCCACACTGGAAGAAATACCCACCGGGAGCGGCCTATGGCGCGCTGGTGGCCAATGACCCGCTGGTGGCTCGCGAGGTCACCCGCCTGGGCGCGCGGCTGATCGCCCACGACCTGTTGTCGCTGGGAATCAACGTCGATTGCGTGCCGGTGCTGGACGTGCCCGATCCGCAAGGGCACGAGATCATCGGCGACCGCGCGTACGGCGACACCCCCGAGCAGGTGGCCACCCTGGGTCGCGCGGCGGCCGAGGGACTGCTGGCCGGCGGGGTGCTGCCGATCATCAAGCACATCCCCGGCCACGGCCGCGCCATGAGCGACAGCCACCTGGAGCTGCCCGTCGTGAAGGCCAAGCTGGCCGAGTTGGACGCCCGCGACTTCGCGCCGTTCCGCGTGTTGTCGGACATGCCGATGGCGATGACCGCCCACGTCGTCTACACGGCCATCGACCGCAACCGCCCAGCGACGACGTCGCGCAAGGCAATCAAGAAGATCATTCGAGAGTCGATCGGCTTCGACGGCCTCTTGATGAGCGACGACCTGTCGATGAAGGCCCTTTCGGGGGACTTCAAGCAGCGCGCCAAGGACAGTCTGGCCGCCGGCTGCGACGTGGTCCTGCACTGCAACGGCGACATGGAAGAGATGAAGGCCGTGATGTCGGGCGTCGGCAAGCTTTCGCGCGAGGCCCGTCGTCGGGTGCAGGCGGTCATGGGGCGGCTGGTCAAGGTCCCTGAGCCCCTGGACGTCGAGCAGGCCCGCGCCCGGTTTGACGCCGCTTTTAACGGACGCTTTGCGTGAGCACGGGCTTCCAGCCCACGCTCGACTTCGAAGCGGCCAACGAGGCGGCCGAGGACGGCGCCGCGCTGGTCATCGACATCGACGGCTACGAGGGGCCGCTGCACGTGCTGCTGGCCCTGGCGCGCAGCCAGAAGGTCGATCTGCTGCAGCTGTCGATCACCAAGCTGGCCGAGCAGTATCTGGCCTTCGTGCAGCAGGCCCGCCGGGTGCGGTTCTCGCTGGCCGCCGACTATCTGGTGATGGCTGCCTGGCTGGCCTATCTGAAATCCCGCCTGCTGCTGCCCAAGCCCGAACGCCCCAAGGCCGAGGAGCCGCCGGCCGAGGAGATGGCGGCGCAGCTGGCCTTCCGCCTGGCCAAGCTGGACGTGATGCGCCAGGCTGTCGAGGCCCTGAAGGAGCAGCCGATCCTCAATCGCGACGTCTTCATGCGCGGCGACCCCGAGGCGGTGAAGATCGTCTCCTCGACCCGTTTCGAGGGCGACCTCTACGCCTTGATGACGGCTTACATCACCCAGCGAAAGCGCGAGCATGGCCGCCACTACGCCCCGCGTCCGCCCCAGGCCTATCCGCTGGAGGACGCCCGTGACCGCCTGCGCGACTTGCTCCCGGAGATGAAGGACTGGACCACCCTGTCGGGCGTCGTCCCCATCGAGCCCTGGGACGAGGACCCCGACGGTCCCAGTCCCGCCAGCTACCTGGCCTCGACCTTGGCCGCCAGCCTCGAGTTGGTGAAGGAGGGCATTCTGGAAGCGCGGCAGATGGAGGCGTTCTCGGACATCTATCTGCGGACCCGGGCCGAACCGTTGGAGGCGATCGCTTGACCTCCCAAGACCCTCTCTACACCCAACGCTGCATCGAGGCCCTGCTGTTCGCGGCGGCCGAGCCGCTGAGCTTCGAGGATCTGGCCAATCGCCTGCCCGAGGGGGCGGACATCGGCGCGGGTCTGGCCGATCTGCACGCGCGCTATGCGGGCCGGGGCGTCGAACTGGTGGAGGTGGCCGGCCGCTGGCGCTTCCAGACGGCGACCGACCTGGCCTTCCTGATGACGCAGGAGCGCGAGGAGCCGCGACGCCTGTCCAAGGCGGCCCAGGAGACCTTGGCGATCATCGCCTACCATCAGCCCGTCACGCGGGCCGAGATCGAGGCCGTGCGCGGCGTGCAGGCCAGCCGGGGCACGCTGGACGTGCTGCTGGAGCTGGGCCTGGTCAAGATGCGCGGCCGCCGCCGCTCGCCGGGACGCCCGGTGACCTTCGGCACCACCGACGCCTTCCTCGAGCACTACGGCCTGGCGACCCTCGGCGACCTGCCGGGAATCGCGGAGATGCGGGCCGCCGGTCTGCTGGCCCTGGACCTGCCGCCGGGCTTTTCCGTGCCCGATCCGATGGGACTGCGGGTCGGCGAGGACGAAGACCCGCTGGAGGACGGCGACGAGGCCCCGGAATTCGCTCAGGATTTCCTGGGAGAGATGGAAGGACGATAAGGCTCTTTACACGGCGAGGCCGGCTGCGGTTTATCGTCCGACGCCGCTTTGCTCCCCGCCTCGCGACCGCCTATATTGTCTGGGATATTGTAACGACACGCCGCAGCGGCTAATGGGCCGATGTCGCAAGGAGCATCGTCGTCATGGGTAGCATGAGCTGGATCCACTGGGTGATCGTGATCGCGGTCGTGGCCCTGCTGTTTGGCGGGCGCGGAAAGCTGTCCGGCATCATGGGCGACGCGGCCAAGGGCATCAAAGCCTTCAAGGACGGCCTGAAGGACGACACCTCCGACGAGGTTGCGGCCAACAAGTCGACGGGCGCGCTGCCGCGCACCGACGCCGAGAAGGAAGACCTGCGCAAGTCGTAGGAGATTTGTCGCGCCGCGCTTCCAAGAGGGGAGGGCGGCCGCGACCGTCGTTCACTTCGCGAATCCGGCCCGATCGGTTCGCTCTAAGGCGCGTCCATGCTTCCTGATATCGGCGGAACGGAACTCCTGGTCATCGCCGCGGTCGCCTTGATCGTGGTGGGTCCCAAGGACCTGCCGGTCCTGCTGCGCAAGCTGGGCCAGTTTGTCGGCCGGCTGCGCGGCATGGCCAACGAGTTCCGCGCCAGCTTCGATGAGATGGCCCGGCAGTCGGAGCTCGACGAGCTGCGCAAGGAAGTCCAGGCCATGCGCGAGGGGCAGTACACCAGCCCCATGCGCGAGGCCGCGGCCCAGGCCGGCGACGTCGGCGTCGACCAGGTGTTCGCCGACATCGACGCCAGCCTCAACAGCGGCGCGGTCAAGGTCTCGCCGCACGACGCCTATCAGCCGCTGACCTCGACGGTTGAAGCCCCGGCGCCGTCGGTCGAGATCATCTCCAAGCCGGCGCGCAAGGCTCCGGCCAAGAAGGCGGCCGCCAAGACGACGCAGGTCATTTCCGCGCCGGCGGCCAAGCGCGCGTCCGCTAACACGAAAAAGAGCGGCGACCTGTCGGTTCCGGCCAAGACGCCGCGCAAGCGCGCCGCCAAGCCCAGCGCCACGGACATCATCTCGTGAGCAACGCCATCGGAAACGATCCGGAAGACGAGATCGAAGCCTCGCGCGCGCCGCTGATGGATCACCTGATCGAGCTGCGCACGCGGCTGATCATCTGCGTGGCGGCCCTGTTCATCGGCTTCGGCGTCTGTTTCGCCTTCGCCGACCAGATCTTCCTGTTCCTGGTCCACCCATTCACCGTGGCCCAGAAGCTGCTGGCCGCCCAGCAGGCCGGCGGCCATCACGGCCCGTTCGACCTGCTGCTGGCCCTGGTGGGCCTGAAGGACATTCCGTCGACCGACACCAAGGCCCTGGGCCTGGTCTACACCGCCGCCCTGGAGTTCTTCTTCACCAAGCTGAAGCTGGCCGGGTTCGGGGCGGTGGTCCTGACCTTCCCGGTGCTGGCCTGGCAGCTCTACCGCTTCGTCGCGCCGGGCCTGTACAAGAACGAGCGCGGCGCCTTCCTGCCGTTCCTGCTCGCCTCGCCGGTGATGTTCCTGCTGGGCGCGGCCCTGGTCTATTACGTGATGCTGCCGTTCGTGCTGTGGTTCTCACTGAGCCAGCAGATCACCACCGCCGGCATCTCGATCCAGCTTTTGCCCAAGGTCAGCGACTATCTGACCCTGGTGACGACCCTGCTGCTGGCGTTCGGCCTGTGCTTCCAGCTGCCGGTGGTGGTCTCGCTGCTGGGCATGGCGGGCATCGTCTCCAGCAAACTGCTGCGCGACGGCCGCCGCTACGCCATCGTCGGGGTGTTCATCGCCGCGGCCATCCTGACCCCGCCCGATCCGATCAGCCAGATGACCTTGGCGATCCCGATGTGCCTGCTCTACGAGATCGCGATCTGGTGCGTCTGGCTGATCGAGCGCCGCAAGGCCCGGGATGAGCGCGAAGCCGGCACGGACGTCGCGACGATCTAGGCTCCTTCCTTCTGCCTCTGCGGAAGAAGGTGTCGGCGAAGCCGACGGATGAGGCGTTCCTCAAAAGCAAAAGCCGCGCCCGGTCTTTCGACGGGGCGCGGCTTTTTCGTCTTTCAACCGCTCTCCCCGGAGAGGGGGAGGGCGACTGGCTTAGGCGTCTTGACGACGCGAAACCGTCGAGGCTTGCAGCTGGGCCTTGGCCGAGCGGATCGCGCTGCCGACGCAGGCGCGATAGTCGCTGGCGGTGATCGGGTTGGTGGCCTTGCAGACGGTTTCGGCCGCCAGCTTGATCTCGGTCTGGATCTGGTCAGCCGACTTGCCCTTCAGCGAAACGCGCATGACGGTCAGGTTTTCGCGGCGGGCGACGGTCTTGGTGGTCCGGGCCCTGAAAATGGCGGCGAGCTGGCGATTGGCGTCGTTGATCGTGCCGGTGATGCAGTCGTCCGAGACGACGCCCTTGCGGTCGGTGCAGACGGTCTGGGCGGCGGCGCGGATCTCGGCGTCGATTTGGGCGGTCGCCTTGCCGGTCAGCGAGACGCGGACCAGTTGAGCGGCGCTGGCGGGAACGGCGACAGCCGACACGGCGGCGACAGCGGCCAGAATAGCGAACTTCTTCATGGGAAGGCTCCGGGATTTCAAAAAACAAACACGAGTGCGTTAAGCGGCGTGCTGTCTTTCATCCCGGGATTAATGGGCAATGTAGGAACGACATTAATCGCCGTTATCCATGCATTTCAGCCGCGACATCTATCTGCGCCCTGAAATCACTTTGGAATAGTCTTGCCTGTGAAATCTATGCCTGGGTCTGGCGGTGTCGTCGAGCCTGAAAATGCGGCCGGCGCGATCACGCTCGCTTGATGACCTGTCGATGGGCCACGAGCGCCTCCCGAAAAGGTTGGCGCCCCCGCCGACGCGCCTTAGAGAGGTCCGTTCTTAACGACTTCTCTTCGAGCGTTCCGATGCACGACATCAAGGCCATCCGCGACAATCCCGAAGCCTTCGAAGCCGCCTGGTCGGCCAAGGGCCGTTCGGGCGCGGCCGCCGAGGCGGTCAAGCTGGACGCTCAGCTGCGCGCGGCCACGACGGCGCTGCAGGAAGGTCAGGCCAAGCGCAACGAAAGCTCCAAGCTGATCGGCCAGGCCAAGGCCAAGAAGGACGAGGCCGAGGCCGCGCGCCTGATGGCCGAGGTCGAGGCGCTGAAGAGCGCCATGGCGAGCGCCGGCGAGGAAGAGGCGATCGTCGCCGCCAAGCTGAAGGACCTGCTGGCCAGCCTGCCCAACATCCCCGCGCCGGACGTCCCCAAGGGCGAGGACGAGGCGGGCAATGTCGAGATCCGTCGTTGGGGCGACGCCTCCAAGCTGCCGGCCGGCCGCCTGAACAATCCCAAGGACCACGTCGACCTGGGCGCGGCCCTGGGCGGCATGGACTTCGAGGCCGCCGCCCGGATGAGCGGCGCGCGCTTCGTGGTGCTGAAGGGTCAGATCGCCCGGCTGGAGCGGGCTCTGGGCCAGTTCATGCTGGACCTGCAGACCGTGCAGAACGGCTACACCGAGATCAGCCCGCCGCTGCTGGTCAAGGACGAGGCCCTATTCGGCACGGGGCAACTGCCCAAGTTCGCCGAAGATTTGTTCAGGACCACGGTCGATCATTGGCTGATCCCCACCGCCGAAGTCTCGCTGACCAACATCGTGCGCGAGCAGATCACCGACGAGGCCGAGCTGCCGTTGCGGATGACCGCCCTGACGCCGTCGTTTCGCTCGGAAGCCGGGGCCAGCGGCCGCGACACCCGCGGCATGATTCGCCAGCACCAGTTCTACAAGGTCGAGCTGGTCTCGATCACCACGCCCGACCAGAGCGAGGCCGAGCACGAGCGCATGGTCCAGTGCGCCGAGGCGGTGCTGAAGGCGCTGGAGCTGCCGTTCCGCACCATGCTGCTGTGCACCGGCGACATGGGCTTCGGCGCCAGGAAGACCTACGACCTGGAAGTCTGGCTGCCGTCGCAGAACACCTATCGCGAGATCAGCTCGTGCTCGAACTGCGGCGACTTCCAGGCTCGCCGCATGGACGCCCGCTTCAAGAAGGCCGGCGAGAAGGGCACGTCGTACGTCCACAGCCTGAACGGCTCGGGCCTGGCCGTGGGCCGCACCCTGGTGGCCGTGTTGGAGAACTATCAGGACGAGACCGGCCGGATCACGATCCCAGACGTGCTCGTGCCTTATATGGGCGGCGTCACGCATATCGGGGGCGGTCAGTGAACGTCTCACACGATCCCTCTCCCCTTGCGGGAGAAGGTGGCCTGCGCAGCAGGTCGGATGAGGGGTTGAAGGTCGCTTCAACCGCTTTTCTGAACCCGCTGTGCGACCCCTCATCCGTCAGCTTCGCTGACACCTTCTCCCGCAAGGGGAGAAGGAAGTAAGATGCGCATCCTCCTCACCAACGACGACGGCATCCACGCCGAGGGCCTGCAAAGCCTGGAGCGCATCGCGCGCGCCCTGTCGGACGACATCTGGATCGTGGCGCCGGAGTACGAGCAGTCAGGCGCGGGGCGAGCCCTGACCCTGTCGGACCCGATCCGCGTGCGCCGCATCGATCCGCGCCGTTTCGCCGTGGAAGGCACCCCGACCGACTGCGTGGCCATGGCCGTTCAGCAGCTGATCGAAGGCCCCACGCCGGACCTGGTGCTGTCGGGCGTCAACCGCGGCCAGAACCTGGCCGAGGACGTCACCCTGTCGGGCACTGTGGCCGGCGCCATCGAGGGCATGGCCCTGGGCATCCCGTCGATCGCCCTGTCCCAGGCCATGACCTATTTCCACGACGAAGTCGTCGCCCATTGGGAGACCGCCGAAGCCTTCGGGCCCGGCATCGTCCAACGCCTGCTGGAGATCGGCTGGCCCAAGGACGTCATCATGAACGTCAATTTCCCGGCGGCCGCCCCCGAGAACGTCACCGAGGTTGAAGTTACCCGTCAGGGCTTCCGCGATTCGCACATGCGGAGCATGGAAAAGCGCACCGACCTGCGCGGCCGCGACTACTATTGGACCGGCTTCGTCATGAAGCCGTCCACCCCGGCGGAGGGCACGGATCTGAAAGCCGTCTACCAGGGGCGCATCTCGGTCACGCCGCTGCATATCGACCTGACGCACAACCAGACGGTCGCGGCCATGAAGGGCGTGCTCGGCGGCACGCCTCCGAGGCTGGATGCGGTCGCTGAAGCCGAGGCGGGGGCGTGATGGCCCAGGCCAAGAGCGACACCCCCGAGGCCCGCCTGAAGGCGCTGATGACCGCTCTGCGCAAACAGGGCGTCACCGATCCGGCCGTGCTGAGCGCCATCGAGAAGACCCCGCGCGACCTGTTCACGCCGGACCTGTTCAAGGAACGGTCCTGGGAGGACTCGGCCCTGCCGATCGCCTGCGGCCAGACCATCAGCCAGCCGTTCATCGTCGGCCTGATGACCCAAGCCCTGACCCTGGAGCCGCGTTGCCGAGTCCTGGAGATCGGCACCGGCTCGGGGTACCAGACCGCCGTCCTCAGCCGGGTGTCACGGCTGGTCTATACGGTCGAGCGCTACCGGACCCTGATGAAGGAGGCCGAGGCCCGCTTCGCGGTGCTGGGCCTGACCAATGTCATCACGAAATTCGGCGACGGCTGGGAGGGTTGGCCCAAACAGGCGCCGTTCGACCGCATTCTGGTCACCGCGGCGGCCCAGGATGAGCCGGAAACTCTGCTTTCGCAGCTCAAGCCCCAGGGCGTGCTCGTCGCGCCGGTGGGCAAGGGGCCGGTGCAGAGTCTTCGCCGTTATGCGGGCGATGGAAAGGGGGGCTTCACCGTTGAAGTCCTTTGCGACGTGCGTTTCGTCCCGATCCTGGACGGCGTCGCCCGCGAGTAGGGCGGGGCGGCGGCTTCGGGTTCCGGAGGCGGCGCAAGATGTTTAATGGTTGGTTTACCCTTGCGACGGCGTCTGGAGCCTCGCCAGGCAAAGGAGAGGCTATGAGGCAGTTGTGGACGCGCGCGGCGGTTATCGCCCTGACGGCTGGAACCCTCGCGGCCTGCGAGAGCACGGGCGGCGCGCAATATCCGATCCGCGGCCAGGCCCCCACGCCGAACTTCCCGATCGTCCAGGCGCCGGGCGCCAACCAGCAGCCCGAGGGGGCGTCCACGCCGGCCGAGGAGCCGGCTCCCAGCTTCTCCGCGCCGGCCGGCAATGTCGGCGTCTCCAGCCAGACCCTGGCGCCGGCGACGACCGCCCAGTCCCTGCCGCCGCCTCCGGCGGCCGAGCGCCGCCCGACGCCGGCGCGTCCCGTGACGGTCACCTCGGTGGGTGGGCCGGTCGTGACGATCTCCGGCCCGCCCGAGACCTACAAGGTCAAGTCCGGCGACAATATCGACGCCATCGCGCGCACCCTGGGCACCACCCGCGCGCAGCTGGCCAAGGACAACGACCTGAAGTCGCCCTACCGGATACGCCCCGGCCAGGTGCTGAAGGGACCCGACAGCAAGGACGCCAAGGCCTATGTCGTCCAGACCGGCGACACGATGTTCGCCATCGCCAAGCGCTTCTCGGTTTCGGCCGCCGCCCTAGCCGGGGAGAACGACCTGAGCACCGGTTCGGCGATCAGGAAGGGACAGAAGCTGCGCCTGCCGTCCGGCTACAAGGACAAGGGCCCGACCAAGACCACGGTCATGCAGGCCGGCGCTCCGGACTCAGCGACCAGCGCGCCGATCGGCGCGACGCCCAGCCGCGCTTCGATGCAGACCGCCACGCCGGCCCCCTCGCGCGCTGCCGAGGATGAGCCCCAAACGCCCGCCGGCCGGCCGGTCACCACCACGACGGTCAGCGTCACCGGCAAGGTGGTCGAGGTCGCCGGTCCGCGCCGCACCTACACCGTCAAGTCGGGCGACGCGATCGACGCCATCGCCCGCGGCCTGGACACCACGCGCGCCGACCTGGTCGAGGACAACAAGCTCAAGCCGCCTTACACGATCCAGCCCGGCCAGAAGCTGAAGGGCCCGGCGACCACGGCCAAGGCCTATGTCGCCAACAGCGGCGACACCGTCAGCGACATCGCCAAGCGCTTCAGCGTCAAGCCGGCCGCCCTGGCCGACGAGAACGACATCAGGGTCTCGGCCACGCTCAAGAAGGGCCAGAAGATCCGCCTGCCGTCCGGCTACAAGGACAAGGGCCCGCTGAAGACCACGGTGACGACGACCCCGGCCGAGCCGCGTCCGACCTCGCCGGAGCCCCGTTACAATCCGCCGGCCGCGACCACCCCGTCGTACCAGCCGCCGGCCTCGCAGCCGCGTCCCTATACGCCGCCGCCGACTTCGAACTATCCTCGCACGCCCAGCGGTCCGGTCTCGGCCCAGCCGACTCCGCCGCCGTCCGCCGGCCAGATCATCGCCGCCAGCCCGCCGCCGACCGAGGCCGAGATCACCGCCGCCGGCCGGGGCCGCTTCGTGTGGCCGCTGCAAGGCCAAACGATTTCGGAGTTCGGCCCCAAGGGCACGGGCCAGCGCAATGACGGCGTCAACATCCGCGCCGCCGCCGGCACGCCGGTCCGGGCCGCCGCGGCGGGCGAGGTGGTCTATGCCGGCAACCAGGTGCCGGGCTTCGGCAATCTGGTGCTGGTCAAGCACGCCGACGGCTGGGTGACGGCCTATGCCCACCTGTCGACCACCGACGTGAAGATGCGCCAGCAGGTGGCCCAAGGCGCGACCTTGGGCTCGGTCGGCCAGACCGGCGGCGTCACCGAGCCGCAGCTGCACTTCGAGGTCCGCTACGCCCCGACCCCCAAGGACAAGGCGCGTCCGGTCGATCCGGGCCTGGTGCTGCCGAGGTAAGCCCTATCCCTTTCCCCTTGCGGGAGAGGGCGGCCTCCGAGGGAGGTCGGGCGAGGGGTCGAAGACAGAATCCGCCGCGATCAGCCGACAGGCCGGTCGCGGCGGCTTTCGTTTGCGCGCCCCCTCATCCGTAAGCGTCGCTGACACCTTCTCCGCAAGGGATTTTTACGCCGGCAGGCTCACGCCCAGCTCGCCGGCCAGGTCACGGATGAACTGCCAGGCCACGCGGCCCGAGCGGGCGCCGCGCAGCTGCGACCACTGCAGGGCCCGACGCTCGATGTTCTCGACCTCCAGGCCGAACCGGTCGGCATAGGCGTGGATCGCCGCCAGATAGGTCGGCTGATCCATCGGCGGGAAGCCGATCCACAGGCCGAAGCGGTCGGAGACGCTCATCTCCTCCTCGGCGTTCTCGGCGGCGGCGATCGCGCCCTGGCTTTCGACGTGGTCGCGCGGCATCAGGTGGCGGCGGTTGGAGGTGGCGACGAACAGCACGTTTTCCGGCGGCCCGGCCACGCCGCCCTCCAGGGCCGATTTCAGCGCCTTGGCGGCCGCCGCGCCGTCCTCGAACGACAGGTCGTCGCACAACACCACGAAGCGTTCCGAGCGCGTGCGCAGCAGGTCGAACAGCGGGGGCAGGGCGGTGACCTCGTCGCGATCGACCTCCACCAGCTTCAGGGCGGTGAACTCGGCGGCCAGCACCATGAAGGCCGACTTGGTCAGCGAGCTCTTGCCCGTGCCGCGCACGCCCCACAGCAGGACGTGGTTGCAGGGCAGGCCCACGGCGAAGCGGCGGAGATTCTCGACGAAGCGGTTCTTCTGCCGATCGACGCCGATCAGCAGGTCCAGGGCCATCGGATAGTCGGGGGCCGGCACGAAACCACCGCTGCCCGGGTCGTGCCGGAACAGCCGCCCGGCCTCGAAATCGGGGGCGGCCAAGGCGGCCGGGGCCAGGCGCTCCAAGGCGTCGGCGATGCGGGCGAGCAGGGGCAGGGCGGCGTCGGTCATGTGTTGCCTCCTAGACCCACCGCGCCGTCATTGCAAAAGGGCAGGTGAACGCATAGCTTCCGCCGACTTGGCGGGCCCCCCATGTGGGATGGGACGCCGATTAAAATTTCTTGGAGACGACATGCCCGCTGGCCTGCAAGCTCAACTGATCCAAATCGCGCCCATCATCCTGATGGTCGTGCTGTTCTACTTCATGCTGATCCGCCCACAGCAGCAGCGCGCCAAGCAGCACGCCGCCGCCATCGCCGCCGTCAAGCGCGGCGACAACGTCGTGCTGTCGAACGGCATGCTGGGCAAGATCGTCCGCGTCGAAGACGCCGAAGTCGGCGTCGAGATCGCCCAGGGCGTGACCGTCAAGGTGGTCAAGAGCATGATCGCCGAGATCCGCGCCAAGGGCGAACCGGCCCCGGCCAACGACCCCAAGAGCTGATTACCTCTCCGCGTTGACCGCGGGGCGCCGCCCATAACGAGACGCCGAAGGGCGTCGTCCAGAGCCTGTAATCCATGCTGACCCTCTCCCGCTGGAAAGTCACCGCCGTCATACTGTCGGTGATTTTCGGCATCGTCTTTTCCCTGCCCAACATCCTGCCGCAGAAGACGCTCGACGCGCTTCCCGGCTGGGTTCCCCATCAGAAGCTGAACCTCGGCCTCGACCTGCAGGGCGGTTCCTACCTGCTCTACGAGGTCGACACCGACGCGTTGCGCGCCGAACGCCTGACCAACATGGTCGAGGACGTGCGGACCACGCTGCGCAACGACCAGATCGAGTTCAGTGAACTGGGCGAGGCGGGCGGCGTGGTGCGGGTCCGCATCACCGATCCGGGCAAGGTGGATCAGGCGGTCAGCCTGCTGCGTCGTTCGATCGGCGGGCCGCTGGCCGGCGCGATCGGCGGCAAGGACACCTCGGTCAGCAACAAGGGCGACGGCCGGCTGGAGCTGAGCTTCGTGCCGGAGGCCGCCAAGGCCGACGCGGCCAAGGCCGTGGACCAGTCGATCGAGACGATCCGTCGCCGGATCGACGCCCTGGGCACCAAGGAACCGACCATCACCCGCCAGGGCAGCAACCGGATCGTCATCCAGGCGGCCGGCGAAAGCGACCCGGCCCGCCTGCAGGCCGTGATCGGCCAGACCGCCAAGCTGACCTTCCAGATGGTCGATGGAACGGTGACGCCCGAAGACATGGCGGCCAACCGCATCCCGCCGGGCGTGATGGTCATCCAGAGCGCCAACGCCGGCGAACCGCCGATCGCCGTGGCCAAGCGCGCCCTGGTCACCGGCGAGGACCTGGTCGACGCCAGCCAGTCGTTCGATCAAAACGGCGCGGCGGCGGTCGCTTTCCGCTTCGGCGGTTCGGGGGCCCGCAAGTTCGGCGACGCCACAACCCGCAACGTCGGCAAGCGTTTCGCCATCGTACTGGACAACAAGTACATCTCGGCGCCGACCATCAACCAGCCGATCCCCGGTGGTTCGGGCATCATCACCGGCAACTTCACGCCGGAAAGCGCCGCCGAGCTGGCCTTGCTGCTGCGCTCGGGCGCTCTGCCCGCCAAGCTGAACCTGGAAGAGCAACGCACCGTCGGGGCCGAGCTGGGCGCCGACGCTGTCCGGGCCGGCGCCATCTCGCTGGCCATCGGCGCGGCGGCGATGTTCGTGTTCATCATCCTGGCCTACGGCCTGTTCGGGGTGTTCGCGGCCATCGCCCTGGTGGTCAACGTGCTGCTGATCGTCGGCATCATGTCGATGACCCAGGCCACCCTGACCTTCCCGGGCATCGCCGGCCTGATCCTGACGCTGGCCGTCGCGGTCGACGCCAACGTGCTGATCTATGAACGGATGCGGGACGAGGCGGCGGCGGGACGATCGCCGATGTCGGCGGCCGACACCGGCTTCCGCCGGGCCATGGTCTCGATCATGGACGCCAACATCACCAGCCTGATCTCCGCGGCGATCATGTTCGGGTTCGGCTCGGGCCCCATCAAGGGCTTTGCCTGGACTCTGTCGATCGGCGTGTTCACCTCGGTGTTCACCGCCATCATCATCACTCAAGTGCTCATCGGTTGGTGGTTCAAAGTCGCCAAGCCGAAGAAGCTGCCGATCGCTTAGGTTCCCATCATGGCTTGGCCCCTCATCCGCCTGATCCCCCGCGAGACCCACTTCCGCTTCGTGAAGTGGGCTCCGGTCGCCGCCGCCGTCTCGGCCCTGCTGATCGCCGGCTCTTGCGTGTCGTTCTTCACCCAGGGCCTGAACCTGGGCATCGACTTCAAGGGCGGCGTCGCCATGGAAGCGCGCATGCCCACGCCCATCTCGGGCGACGCGCTGCGCACCGCCGCCCGGGAGACCGGTGCGCACGATGTGCAGGTCCAGGACAACTTCGGCTCGCCCAACGCGGCGATGATCCGCTTCCTGCCCACCGAAGGCGGCAACGCCATCGCCGAGGCCAACCGGGTCAAGGGCGAGATCATCGCTAAGTTCCCGGGCATGACCATGCCGGCCCCGTCGGTCATCGGCGCCAAGGTCTCGGGTGAACTTCTGATGGGCGGCTTCAAGGCCCTGGGCATCGCCCTGCTGCTGATGCTCGGCTACATCTGGTTCCGCTTCCAGTGGCAGTTCGGCGTCGGCGCGGTGATCGCGGTGTTCCACGACATCATCCTGACGCTGGGCCTCTTGTCAGTGCTGCAGATCGAGTTCTCGATGACCTCGATCGCGGCCCTGCTGACCGTGATCGGCTACTCCATGAACGAGAAGGTCATCACCTTCGACCGTCTCAAGGAGAACCTGCGCAAGTACAAGACCACGCCGCTGCGCGACATCATCGACCTGTCGGAGAACGAACGTCTGTCGCGGACGATCATCACCGGCTCGACGGCCTTGCTGGCCTTGGGCGGCACGATGATCTTCGGCGGCCCCGTGCTGTTCCCGCTGGTCTTCACGATGACCTTCGGCATCATCATCGGCACCTATTCGTCGATCTATATCGCCCTGCCGCTGATCCTCGTCTGGGGCGTCAAGCGGGGCGACGAGGAAGCCACGCCGATCAAGCTCGGCGCCGGCACCCGCCCCTGATGCTGCGCCAGCCGCCATCGCTCGACGCCTGGGGCGGCGGCGGTTTCCGGGTTTCGGGCGAGTGGCGTCCGGGCTCGCTGCTGATTCTCGACGATCAGCCGCGATCCTGGTCGGCCGCCAGCCTGGCCGCCCTGACGCCCGAGGACTTCGCCGAAGTCTTCGCGGCGGTCGGCGCGGTCGAGTTCGTGCTGCTGGGCGTGGGCCTGGTCAACGCCCTGCCGCCGCGCCCCGTGCGCGACGCGCTGAAGGCGGCGGGCGTGGGGCTGGAGTTCATGAGCACCGAGGCCGCGGCCCGCACCTACAACGTCCTGGCCAGCGAAGGCCGCCGGATGGCCGCCGCCCTGATCGCCGTCTAGATCCCTCACGGCCTTAGAGATCGTGCCTATTTGCCGACTCTGCGCGGCGCCCTATACCTGACCCTCGAGCAAGGGCATTAGGGGGCCTGGACATGACCGGACTACTTTCGAATTTCCGCAACACCATCATCGTCAGCGTCATCCTGGCGCTGGTGATCGTGTTTGGCTTCGGGCACAGCCCGCAGGGCTTCGACCAAGCCTATTTCCAGGCGATATACCGCCTGTTGCATGTGTTCTTCGGCATCCTGTGGATCGGGCTGCTGTACTATTTCAACTTCGTGCAGATCCGCGTCATGCCGCAGATCCCCGCCGAGCTGAAGCCGGCCGTCTCCAAGTACATCGCCCCTGAGGCCCTGTTCTGGTTCCGCTGGGCGGCGCTGGCGACCTGGGTGATGGGCGTGATCCTGGCGGTGGCCCGCGGCTACTTCGCCGAGGCGGCGACCTTCGGTCTGTGGAACGGCTATGAGCGCGGCGTCGACATGGGCTTCACCTTCATCGGCCTGGGCATGTGGCTGGCGACGATCATGTTCATCAATGTCTGGGGCGTGATCTGGCCGAACCAGAAGCGGGCTCTGGGAATTGTTGTGGTCGATGACGCCGCCAAGGCCAAGGCGGCCAAGATGGCCATGCTGTTCTCGCGCATCAACACGTTGCTCAGCATCCCGATGCTGGCGACCATGACGATGTACCAGACGCTGTTCGGCTGATCGGTCGATCCGTGAGATCGGAAGAGGCCCGCCGGTTGGCGGGCCGTTTTCTTTTGGGCGATGCAGCGCATAAGCCGCGCCCATGACGACCCTAAAGACCACACTGGACATCGCCCACCGCAACGACGCCCCGGACACTGATCTGGACGCCCTGGTGCGCCGTGTGGACCCGGATCGCTGGCTGGCCAGCCGGTTCATCGCCGATCCCAAGGCCCGGGCCGACGTCATCGCGCTCTACGCCTTCAATTACGAACTGGCCCGAGTGGCCAGCGGGGTCAGCAACGCCCTGATGGGCGAGATCCGCCTGACCTGGTGGCGCGAGGCCATGGAAGAGATCGCCGCCGGCCAACCGGCCCGCAAGCATCCCAGCGTCGAGGCCGTGGCCGCCGCCGGCTATCCGCTGAGCGCCCTGGCCGAGATGGCCGAGGCCCGCATGGCCGACCTCGAGGCCGCGCCGTTCGAGACCGAGGCGCAGGTCCTGGCCTATGTCGACGCCACGGCCGGGGCGGTGATGATGCTGGCCGCCTGGCGGCTGGATCCGAAGACCGATCTGCACGCGGTCCAGGAGGCCGCCCGCGCCTATGGCCTGGCCGGCCTGTGGCGGCTGAAGCGGGCAGGGGTCCAGCGCCTGCCGGCCGACTGGACGCAGGCCGACGTCCGCCGCCGGGTGGAGACGGCGCGGAAGAAGGCCCGGGCGGCGCTGAAGGTCCTGCCGTTGGCCGCGTTCCCCGCCGCCGCGCCAGCGGCCCTGGCGCGGGCCCAGACGGGCGGGCGAGAGTTGAGTCCGTTGGAGACGCAGGTCCGGCTGACCTGGGCGGTGGCGTCAGGCCGCATTTGAGGCCTTGGCGGCCTTGGTCAGTCGGTCCAGCACGTCAGGCACCAGCTGTTCGGAGAAGCCGCCGATGAACGCCCAGATCAGCATCTTGGCGGCGTCGGCCTGCCTGGCGAAATTCAAGCCCCGATCGAGCATGGTGAAGGTGCAGACCGCATCCGGGTCGGGGCAGGGATCGATCGTGGGAAACAACACCGCCACCATTTTACCGGCCAAGGCCTCCTCGCCCATCAGCCCGCTAGCGAACAAGGCCAGCAGGACGAAGGACACCGCCGCGCCCACGAATCCGGAGATCAAGACCGCCGTGTCGCCGTGGCGCAGGCCGGCGACCTGCCGCACGGGATCGGCATTGGTCGAGGCGATGTCCATCGCCGGCTCGGTGCGGCGCAGGATCGAAACCATGGCCCCCGCCGCGCCCACCACGGCGATGACCGTCAGGTTCGAAATCGTCGACAGTGCGTCCAGGCCATAGACGCTGGGCGAGGTATGGAACATCCAACTGAGGCCGGTGAAGATCGGCGAGATCACGCGACTGAACGCCAGGGCGATGAAAAGCATCACCAGCAGCCGTAGCGCATTGCTGCGCAGCTCGGCGGTGAGCATCTCGCGTTCGCTGCTCAGCGTGTAGCGCAGCTTCAATTCTTCCAGAAGGCTGTTGGCTTCCGCCAGCATCTCGACCTTGGAGGCCACGGCCGGACCGGCGGACGTCTGATTGGGCGTCGTTTCGGTCTCGTCGTGCTGATCGGCCTCGCCGCCGTCTTGCGTGGCGAAAGCGGCGGCGTCGATCAGCAACGGCTTGGTCGACGTGGCGTCGATCGGTTGGCCGGAAGCCTCGGCATAACGTTCGCGCAGATGTCGAACCAGCCAGGCCAGACGCTCGTCGTCGTAGCCTCGCGCCATCAGTTTGCGCAGCTCCACGGCGGCGGCGATCTGTTCGCCTGGCGCGGGGTCGGCGAAGCCTTCTCGCAGCCGCTTCAGGAGCTCCTCGTCGATCGGCGGAACATGGATGAGGTCCAGGTCCAGCTCCGAGGCGATCACCCGCGCTTCCGAGCAGCGTCCCCTGCGTCGCGTCTTCGCAATGCGTCGCCAAGGCCACGTCAATGACATGCGAGACCCCTCCGCCCTCAAGGTAGCAGAAATTTATTCCTGCTCAATGTGAGGGGGAGTTTTTCTTCTACTCGCCTTTTGAGGTCCATTGGTCGAGCCACTTCTGCACTTCGTCGTGCCACTGGATCGAATTCTGGGCTTTCAGCACCCAGTGGTTCTCGTTGGGGAAGTACAGAAGCTTGCTGGGCACGCCCTTGCGCTGCAGGGCCGTGAAGGTGGCGATGCCTTCCTCCAGCGGCACGCGGAAGTCCTGGCCGCCCTGAACCACCATCTCCGGCACGCTCCACTGATCGACATGGTCCGCCGGGTTGAACTTGGCGTAGGTGGTGTTGGGCGCGAAGGGCGGGCCGCCGTTCTCCCATTCGCTGAACCACAGTTCTTCGGTCGAATAGCCCATGAACCGGCTGTCGAAGATGCCGTCGTGATTGACCAGGCACTTCCACGGCTCTTTCCACTGGCTCGCGATCCAGTTGACCATGAAGCCGCCGTACGAGCCGCCCAGGGCGCAGGCGCGGTCCTTGTCGAGGAAGCCGTATTTCGAGGTCGCGAAGGCCCAGCCCTTCTGCAGATCTTCCAGCGGGCGATCGCCCCAATGCTGGCTGATCGCGTCGGTGAAGGCCTGGCCGTAGCCGGTCGAGCCGTGGAAATCGATCATCACCACGGCATAGCCGGCCCCGGCGTAGGTCTGGGCGTTCCAGCGGTAGTGGAAGAGGTTGCCGAACGACCCCTGCGGGCCGCCGTGGATCAGGAAGGCCACCGGATACTTCTTGGCCGGGTCGAAATTGGCCGGCTTGACCACATAGCCGTGCACCGTTTCGCCGTTCCAGCCCGAGAAGCTGAACTGCTCGGGCTCGCCCATGGCGACGCCGGCCAGGGCCTGGGTGTTGTTGCTGGTGAGCCTGACGGGGGCCTGGCCCTTCTTGACGGTCGAAAGGGCGTACAACTGGCCCGGGCCCTTCAGATTGTCCTGGGCGTAGACGATCGACTGCGGGCCGACGCTGAAGCCGCTGACATGGCCTTCGCCGGTCAGGGCCGTGACCTTGCCGGACTTGACGTCGATGGCGAACAGCTTGGTCTGACCGATGTCCTCGGCGGTGGTGTAGATCGTCTTGCCGTCGGCGCTCCAGGTGATCGACTGGGCCGAGCGGTCCCAGGTGGGCGAGAGCTCGCGGACCGCGTCGCCCTCGCGGATCATGATCGCCATGCGATCGGCCTCGAACCCCGGGCGCTTCATGGCCAGCCAGGCCACGGCCTTGCCGTCCAGCGAGACCGTGGGCTGGGAGTCCATCGCCTTGTTGGTCGTGGTCTGGTTGGCGGCGGCCGTCGAACCGTCGATCGGCGCGCGCCACAGGTCGTAGTTGGTGCTCCACGACTCCTCACGGTCCGCCAACTTGGCCGAGAAAACCACGGTCTTGCCGTCCGGCGTGATCGTGAAGTCCTCGTCGCCGCCGAACGGCTTGGTCGGCGCATCGCCGTTGAAGCCGTTCATCAGCGCCACCGGCGCGCCCGTCGCGACGCCCGCTCCATCCAGCTTCAGGGCGTAGAGGTGGTTCTGCAGACCGTCGTTCCAGGCGTCCCAGTGGCGGATGAACAGCTTGTCGTAGACCACGCCGGTCGTCTTCTGCGCGCCCTTGGCGGCCAGCTTGTCCCGGGTGCACTCCAGCGTGTCGCAGTCGGGGAACACCGCCTGGGAAATGACGATCGTCTTGCCGTCGGGCGCGATCTTGAAGGCGCCGACGTCGAACGGGGCCTTGGTCACCTGCACGGCCGTCTCGCCGGCCGTATCGGTGCGGAAGACCTGATCCAGGCCGCCGGTCCGTCCCGAGATGAAATAGAGGCCATTGCCGTCCGGCGACCAACGGGCGCTGCCGGCGCTGCCGTCGGAGATGGCCAGCCGGCGCGGCGCGGTTCGCGTCTTCAGATCAGCGATCCATAACGACATCGAGGCCTTGTTGGCCGGCAGATCCATCGTCCGTACACTGTAGACCACCAGGCGGCCGTCCGGCGACACGCGCGGATCGCTGATCCGCTCCAGCTGCACCATGTCCCGAGCGGTGAAGCCCCGGCCTGCCGGGTTCTGGGCGGCCAGGGCGGCCGGCGCGACGGCGAAAGCCGCCAGCGACAGGGCGAGGGCGGAGGCGGCTATGCGCAAGGTCTTGGTCATCGAAGACGGATCCGGGAAGAAAGGGGCGCGGAAAGGCGGCCAGAGCCTAGCGACGGCGCGCCGCCGAAGCCAGGGGAGGGGCGCAAGATTGCCCCAGGATGCGCAACCGTTGGAATACGACGAAACAATGGCCGTTAATGGGCCGAAAAGGTCATTAAAAACAATTAATTAGAGAGGTAACAATCGGAAACAGGACTTGCTTTGCCGCGACGCAGCATTGTCCCTAAAGGGTACGTGGGGACGAGAGGGTGGTCGATGAGCCGCCCCACTGTTTGTGTAAGGGTTTCAAGTGTCGGCTTCGGCATATTTTCAGCACACGGTCGCTGGACCGGTGATCTTCGCCGGGGTGGGCCTGCATACCGGCTCGCACGTGCGGGTCGTAGTGCGCCCAGCCCCGGTCGACGCCGGGATCGTCTTCGTGCGCACCGACGTCCATGACCGCGACAACCGCGTGCCGGTCAAGCCGGACGCCGTCTGCCAAACCCAGCTGGGCACCGTCATCAACAACGCCGCCGACGTGCGCGTGTCGACCATCGAACACCTGATGGCCGCCCTGGCCGCCCTGGCCATCGACAACTGCGTGGTCGAGCTGGACGGTCCCGAAGTGCCGATCATGGACGGCTCGTCCGAGCCCTTCGTCCAGATCCTGGACCGCGCCGGCCGCCGCAAGCAGGAAGCCGCGCGCCGCTACATCGAGATCCTGAAGACCGTCACGGTCGAAGACGGCGACAAGCTGGCCAGCCTGTCGCCGAGCGACCGCTTCGAGGTGGCGTTCGAGATCGCCTTCGACAGCAAGGCCATCGGCCGTCAGCGCGTCGACCTGGCCATCGACGAAGAATCGTTCCGCGCCGAACTGTCCGACTGCCGCACCTTTGGCTTCGTCCGTGACGTCGAGGCCCTGCGCGCCGTCGGCCTGGCCCGCGGCGGCTCGATGGAGAACGCCGTGGTCGTCGACGGCGACCGGGTGCTGAACCCCGAAGGCCTGCGCCGCCCCGACGAGTTCGTGCGCCACAAGGCGCTGGACGCGGTGGGCGACCTCTATGTGCTGGGCGCGCCGATCATCGGCCGCTTCGAGGGCGTTCTGGCCGGCCACGGCCTGAACAACGCCGTCGTCCGCGCCCTGATGGCCAACCCCTCCGCCTGGCGCATGCGCGCTCATTCGGTGGAATTGGCGCAAGCCGTCTGACAATCTGAAATCGAAGCGTTGGCCTTCGACCTGATTTGGTCAAAAAGCCGATGTCTTTAGCGTTTGGACGGATTCTCTGGGGGATGCGTCTTGGGGCGTATCCTCGTCACGGCTCGGCTTCCATTTGCGCCCGCATCGGCGTGGTGTAGAAGCCTTGCACGGCGCAGGGGCGCACGTTTGCTTCGAGGGTGAAAAGTCCGTGCTTCGTAATTTCTCGGGACGCAAGGTCGCTATCGTCGCGACCGCCGTGCTGGTCGCCCTGTCGCTCTCCGCCTGCGCCGGCAAGCGCAAGAAGCCGAGCATGGCCTACGAAGAGCGCCCGGTGGAGCTGCTCTATTCGACCGGCGCCAATCGCCTGGACCGCGGCAGCTACAACGAAGCCGTCGACTATTTCCGCGAGGTCGAGCGCCAGCACCCCTATTCGGAATGGTCGCGCCGCTCGATTCTGATGACCGGCTACGCTCACTACATGAGCAACCAGTACAACGAGGCGATCTCGGACGCCGACCGCTTCATCGGCCTGTATCCGGGCAATCCGTCGGCGTCGTATGCCTACTATCTGAAGGCCGTCTGCTATTTCGAGCAGATCGTCGACGTCAATCGCGACCAGGCCGCCACCGAGCAGGCCATGGCCTCGCTGCGCGACGTGGTCCAGCGCTATCCGAACTCGGAATACGCCCAGGACGCCCGCCTGAAAATCGACATGGTCAGCGACCAGCTGGCCGGCAAGGAAATGACCATCGGCCGCTACTATCTGAAGAACGGTCAGACCCTGGCGGCGATTGGCCGGTTCCGCACCGTGATCGACCGTCACCAGACCACCTCGCACACCCCCGAGGCCCTCTACCGCCTGGTCGAAAGCTACCTGACCCTGGGCCTGATGGACGAGGCCAAGCGCAACGGCGCGGTGCTGGGCTACAACTTCCCGGGCGATCCCTGGTACGGCGAGGCCTACAAACTGCTGACCAACAACAACCTGCGTCCGGCCGTCGAGCCGCTGAAGGCGGGCAACAAGAAGAACATTCTGGAACGGCTGACCCACGACAAGGACGCCACCCTGGCGCCGCCGAGCGCCACGGCGCCGCAACCGGGCGAGGCGACGACCACGACGCCGGCCGAGGCCAAGCCGCCGGCCAAGCCCAAGAAGGGCGGCCTCATGGGCATCCTGGGGATGTAGAGTTCAAGCGGGCCGATCCCTTGGGATCGGCCCGTTTTCCGTTCTGGAACGCCCCTCGGAGGCGGCGAGAACGTCCCGAGAACAAGCCCCCTTTGAAAAACCGTGATTCCCGGCGATCCTGCGCACCATGCTGATCGGCCTTTCCATCCGCGACGTCGTGCTCATCGAAAGCCTGGACCTGGCCATAGGTCCGGGCCTGACCGCGCTCACCGGCGAGACCGGGGCGGGCAAGTCGATCATCCTGGACGCCCTGGGCCTGGCGACTGGCGCGCGCGCCGACGCGGGGCTCGTTCGTCGAGGGGCCGCAGGCCACGCCAGCGCCACGGCCATCTTCGCCCTGCCGGCCGACCACGCCGCCTTCGCCTATCTGGACGACAAGGGCCTGGACTACGCCCGCGACGAGGACCTGGTCCTGCGCCGCCAGCTGTCGCCCGACGGCCGCAGCCGCGCCTTCGTCAACGACCAGGCCACCAGCGTGGGGGTGCTCAAGGACCTGGGCGCCCTGCTGCTGGAGGTCCACGGCCAGCACGAGACCGTCGGCCTGCTGGACGTGCGCACCCACCGCCACCTGCTGGACGCCTTCGGGGCGGTCGGCGTCGGGACCGTGGCCTCGGCCTGGAGCGCCTGGCGCGCCGCCCGCGAGAAGGCCGCCGCCC
>NZ_JBAPVS010000362.1:0-3146 GCF_049283275.1 Caulobacter sp.
GCCTTCAGCTCGGCCGCCTCCTCGACGCCGCGCTCGGCGAACAGCGGATCGGCCACGGCCGGCTTGGGCTTGAACTTGGCGAGCAGCGCCTGCTTGGCGGCGGCGGCCGTCTTCAGCCGATCGGTCAGCTTGGCGCCCTTGGTCTCGTTCATGTGCCGCTCTTAGGTCTTGGTGCCGCGTAGGGCGTCGGGATCGACAGGCCGGGGCCGCGTCGGCTGGCCGCCGGTGGAGCGCGGGTCGTTCAGGCCCTTGGGGCCCGTCGGTTGGGTGCCGGGATAGGTTTTCATGGGGCTATTTTTTCTTGTTGGGCAGCGGGGACAGCAGGGTCGGGGCCGCGGCGGCGGTCACCTTGGGCTTGGCGGTCTTGGGTTTGCGGACTTCGCGATTGCCTTTGGACAAGGGGCGTTCCTTTTCGGCGTGGGGGACGCGCGCGATCAAGCGCCCGAGCTGAACAGCCCGGCGCGACGCGCGCGGTGGATGGCGATATCAGGTCCGTGAAGGGCGCTGTCGTGGCGACTGACGGTCATGCGACCCCTTTCCGGGGTGCGTCGAGAGCTTCCGCGAAGCGGAGCTGGACTCGCCGGGGGCGCGTCCTAGCGCCTTGGATTGATCCTATCACGTCCGGAGGGCCGACCGGTGGAAATACGGCGGGGGCCCCTACCCCCGCTTGAACAGCGTCGTCCGCTTGGCCATGAACGCCGCCACGGCCTCGCGATGGTCGGCGCTGGCCACCAGGGCCGGCAGTTCCTGATCAACGCTGGACCGACCGTCGATCACCCGCTTGGTCGCCTCCACGGCCAGGGGCGCGCGCGAGGCGATCCATTCGGCCAGGCGGAAGGTTTCGGGCAGCAGGCGCTCGGGCGGATGGACGGCCGTGACGATCCCGTCGGCCAGGGCCCGCTCGGGCCCGAACTGGGCGCCGGTCAGCAGATGGGCCTTGGCCCGCCCCACCCCGATCAGCCGAGGCAGGCGAACGGCCGAAGCCATCAGTCCGATATTGACCCCCGAGGCGGCGAACACCGCTCGGTCGCTGGCCACGCGGATGTCGCAGGCCAGGGCCAGCTCCAGTCCGCCGCCGAAGCACCAGCCGTCGATGGCGGCGATGGTCGGCGTGCGCAGGGCCTCGATCCAGTCCATCAGCTGGTTGAAGTTCTCGACCGCCGCCAGGGCCTTGCCGGCCGGTCGGCCGTGAGCCTCGCGCAGGTCGTCGCCAGCGCAGAACACCCCGCCCCGGCCGGTCAGCACCACCGCCCGGGTGTCGGTGTCGCCGGCGATCTCGTCGAGGACCTTCGCCAGCTGGGCCCGCAGGGGCAGGCCCAGGGCGTTGGCCGGCGGGGCGTCCAGCTCCAGCAGCAGAATCGAGCCGGTGGGACGGCTGACGTGGATCATGGCGCTCATGGGGCGACCGTGGCCGATGAGCGCCCTTTTGGAAAGCGGAGCCGTGGCGTCTTGTCCCCTCTCTTCCTTTCATTCCGACGAAAGTGGGGACCCAGGCAGACCGTCAGAAAAGGGCGCGGTCGATCGGCCGCCCGGGGCCTGCTTCCAAACTCAGCTTGGGTCCCGACTTTCGTCGGGATGAAGGGATTGTGGGAAGATGGTCGTTTCATCCGCAACCATGCTGCGATGCAACAACTTTCCCCTTGCCAGACTTAAACACTTGTCACAGCTTAGGCGGCCTTCGGGGCGGGATTTCCGTTACGGAGCCTAAAACGATGGACCGACGCCAGGTTTCGACCCGCGCGCAACGGTTCACGGAGCGCAGAGAGCCAATGCGGCGTTTGTGTTGCAGCGCCGAAGACCCGGGGAGTGAGATGAGCACCGCCACACTGGACAAGACCGCCGCCGAGCCGAAGGACCTCTACGAGATCGGCGAGATCCCGCCGGCCTTCCATGTGCCGAAGACCATGTACGCCTGGGCCATCCGCCAGGAGCGTCACGGCAAGCCGACCGACGCCATGCAGGTCGAGGTCGTGCCCACCTGGGAGATCGGCGAGGACGAGGTGCTGGTTCTCGTGATGGCCGCCGGCGTCAATTACAACGGCGTCTGGGCCGCCCTGGGCGAGCCGGTCAGCGTGCTGGACGTCCACAAGCAGCCCTATCACGTGGCCGGATCCGACGCCTCGGGCATCGTCTGGAAGGTCGGCGCCAAGGTCAAACGCTGGAAGCTGGGCGACGAGGTCGTCATCCACTGCAACCAGGATGACGGCGACGACGAGGAGTGCAACGGCGGCGACCCGATGTTCTCGGCCAGCCAGCGGATCTGGGGCTACGAGACCCCGGACGGCAGCTTCGCCCAGTTCTGCCGGGTGCAGTCGCGCCAGCTGATGCCGCGCCCCAAGCACCTGACCTGGGAAGAGGCCGCCTGCTACACCCTGACCCTGGCCACCGCCTACCGCATGCTGTTCGGCCACAAGCCGCACGAGCTGAAGCCCGGCCAGAACGTGCTGGTCTGGGGCGCCTCGGGCGGGCTGGGGGTGTTCGCCGTGCAGCTGGCCGCCGTGGCCGGGGCCAACGCCATCGGCGTGGTCAGCGACGACGACAAGATCGACTTCGTCAAAAGCATGGGCGCCAAGGCGGTGCTGAACCGCAAGGAATTCAACTGCTGGGGCCAGCTGCCCAAGGTCAACGGCCCCGAGTTCAACGACTACATGAAGGAGAGCCGCAAGTTCGGCAAAGCCATCTGGCAGGTCACCGGCAACAAGGACGTCGACCTGGTGTTCGAGCACCCGGGCGAGTCGACCTTCCCGGTCTCGGTGTTCGTGGTCAAACGCGGCGGCATGGTCGCCATCTGCGCCGGCACCAGCGGCTTCAACCTGACCATGGACGCCCGCTTCCTGTGGATGCGCCAAAAGCGCGTCCAGGGCAGCCACTTCGCCAATCTGATGCAGGCCAGCGCCGCCAACCAGCTGGTCATCGATCGCCGCGTGGACCCCTGCCTGTCGGAAGTCTTCCCCTGGGACCAGATCCCCGCCGCCCACGAGAAGATGCTGGCCAACCAGCATCTGCCGGGGAACATGGCGGTGCTGGTCTGCGCCCAGCGGCCGGGCCTGCGGACGTTCGAGGAAGTCGTGGAGATCAGCGAGGGCGGGTAAGGTCCCGGGGACATGCACTCGTGCGTGTCCCCAGACGAACGCGCGGCCTTTGGG
>NZ_JBAPVS010000363.1:0-10327 GCF_049283275.1 Caulobacter sp.
GATCCTCCCCCTTTGGGGGAGGTGGCCCGGAGGGCCGGAGGGGGTCGCACGGCATTTGACTTCCGTAGCGAAAGAAGACGAACCTTCGCGTGCGAAACAACCGAAAGCCGCCACGTGACCTCCTACACCGACCTGATCGCCGCCATGACCGCCACCGAGACCGGCTTCATTGCCCATGTCACCGACGACTGGCGCCAGGGGCGGACCACCTATGGCGGGCTGAGCGCGGCGCTGTGCGTCGAGGCGGCCCAGCGGACCTTCCCCGACGCCCCGCCCCTGCGTTCGGCCCAATTCGCCTTCGTCGGACCGGCGACGGGGGAACTGTCGATCCAGGTCAAGCCGCTGCGCCAAGGCAAGTCGACCCTGTTCGTCACCGTCGACCTGGTGGGCGAGCAGGGCGTGGCCACGCACGGGGTGCTGACCTTCGGCGCGGCGCGGGCTTCGGTGGTGGCCTATAGCGAGGTCCCCTGCCCCGCCGTCGCCCGGCCTGAGGCCTGCGGGCCCTTCTTCCCGGGCGAGCGCGGCGGCCCCGATTTCACGGGCCAGTTCGAGGTGCGCCTGGCGGGCGGCGCGCGGCCGCTGTCGGGCGGAGCCCCGGAATATCTGCTGTGGATCCGCCATCGCGATCCCGCCGCCCGCTCACTGTCGGCCCTGGTCGCCCTGGCCGACACGCCGCCGCCGCCCGCCATGACCCTGTTCCCGACCTTCGGGCCGATCTCGACCATGACCTGGGCCCTCGACATCGTGGGCCTGCCAGACATGCACGACGACGGCTGGCGGCTGCTGCGCAGCCGGGCAGAAACCATCGGCGAGGGCTACTCGGCCCAGGAGATGCAGCTGTGGGACGCAGCCGGAACGCCGTTGATCGTTGCGCGCCAGAACGTGGCGGTGTTCATCTGAGGGCTGAGCTGTTGGGGGAAAACGCGTGATCCGGAAAACCTTGCTGATCGGCGGCGCGGCGGCCGCGCTGCTGGCGCCCGCGGCCGCCGCCCAGGAGGCCAAGCCCTCGGCCGTGACGGCGACCCAGACGTCGCTGGCGGCGATCAAGGCCAGGAACGACCAGCTCCACGCCGTCATCGCCCTGAACCCCCATGCCTTGGCCGACGCCCGGGCGCTGGACGCCGAGCGCAGGGCCGGCAAACTTCGCGGGCCGCTGCACGGCGTGCCGATCCTGCTGAAGGACAATATCGAGAGCGCCGACGGCACGGCCACCACCGCCGGCTCCCTGGCGCTGAAGGACAACGTCACCGGTCGCGACGCCCCGCTGGTCAAGCGGCTGACCGCCGCCGGCATGGTCATCCTGGGCAAGGCCAACCTGTCGGAATGGGCCAACATCCGCTCGAGCCACTCGATCAGCGGCTGGAGCGCGGTGGGCGGCACGGTGCGCAACCCCTATGTGCTGGACCGCAGCGCCTGCGGCTCGTCCAGCGGCTCGGGCGCGGCGGTGGCGGCGGGCCTGGCCCCGGCGGCGATCGGCACCGAGACCGACGGCTCGATCACCTGCCCGGCGGCGATCAACGGCCTGGTCGGGATCAAGCCCACCGTGGGCCTGGTGTCGCGCACCCACATCGTGCCGATCAGCCACAGCCAGGACACCGCCGGCCCGATGACCCGCACGGTCACCGACGCGGCCCTGATCCTGACCGCCATCGCCGGCTCCGATCCGGCCGACGCGGCCACCCGTGAGGCCGACGCCCGCAAGTCCGACTACGCCAAGGGCCTGTCGAAGAACGCCTTGCAGGGCGTGACCCTGGCCGTGGCCCGCTTCTACACCGGCTATTCGCCGGGCACGGACGCGGTGTTCGAGCAGGCGCTGAAGGACCTCAAGGCCCAGGGCGCGACCCTGGTCGAGGTCAAGGATTTCGACGAGGGCCCGATCGGCAAGGCCGAGGGCGTGGTGCTCTACACCGAGCTGAAGGTCGACCTGAACGCCTACCTGGCCTCGACCGACCGGGCCAAGGTCAAGACCCGCACGCTGGAGGACCTGATCGCCTTCAACAAGGCGACCCCCAAGGAGCTGGAATGGTTCGGCCAGGAGAGCTTCGAAAAGGCCCAGGCCACCAAGGGCTATGACGATCCGGAGTACATCAGGGCCGTTGCGGACGGAAGGCGCCTGGCCGGGCCAGAGGGGATCGACAAGATCCTGAAGGACACGGGCGCGATCGCCATCGTCGCTCCGACCACCGGGCCGGCCTGGACCATCGATCCGCTGAACGGCGACCACTACGGCGGCTCGTCCACCACCCTGCCCGCCGTGGCCGGCTATCCGCACCTGACCGTGCCGATGGGCGAGGTCGGCGGTCTGCCGGTGGGGCTCAGCTTCATCGGCCCGGCCTGGAGCGAAGCGTCGTTGCTGAACCTCGGCTACGCCTACGAGCAGGCGACGATGAAGCGCAAGGAGCCGCAGTTCCTGCCGACGGTGGCGCCCTAGAAGGCATCCTCCCCATAGGGAGAGGATATCAGTTGTTCGGCCGGACTCAGCGTCCGGTGGGCATGTCCTTGAACGCCACGTCCTTGTCGACCCGAACGTCGCCCGGCAGGCCCAGGACCCGTTCGGCGATGATGTTCTTGAGGATCTCGTCGGTGCCGCCGGCGATCCGCAGACCCGGAGCCCACATCAGGCTCTGCTGGAACGCCGCCTCCATGGGCGACAGCGCCGGATCGGTCAGGATGCCGTATTCGCCTTGGGCCTCGACGGCGGTGTTGGCCAGGTCCTGCAACTGGTTGGCCGAGATGATCTTGCCGATCGAGCTTTCCGGCCCCGGCGTCTGTCCCCGCGACAGGGCGGTCATGGTCCGGAAGCGGGTGAACTTCAGCCCCTGGGAATTGACGTACCAGTCGGCCAGCTTCTCGCGGAAGGCCTGGTCCTTCAGGGCCGGACCGTTGGCGCCGGACAGACCGCGCGCCAGCTCCATCACCTGCCGATAATCCGGACCGGCCGAGCCGCCGACCGCCAGCCGCTCGTTCATCAGGGTGACCAGGGCCACCTTCCAGCCGTCGCCGACCGCGCCCAGGCGCTGGCTGTCCTTGACCCGCAGGTCGGTGAAATAGACCTCGTTGAACTCGCGTCCGCCCGACATCTGGTGGATCGGCCGGCACTCGACCGCCGGATCGCGCATGTCGATCCAGAACATGGTGAGGCCCTTGTGCTTGGGCACGTCAGGATCGGTGCGGACCAGCAGGATGCCATAGTCGCAATGGTGGGCGCCGGTGGTCCAGACCTTCTGGCCGTTGATCACCCAGTCGTCCCCGTCCTTCACGGCGCGGGTCCGCAGGGCCGCGACGTCCGAGCCGCCCGCCGGTTCGGAGAACAGCTGGCACCAGATCTCCTCGCCCTTCACGGCGGGCGAAACGAAGCGCTGCTTGGTGGCGTCGTCGGCGAAGGCCATGACCGTGGGCACGCACATGCCCAGGCCGATGGTGAAATAGCCGTAGCCGACGCCGGCCTTGGTCTCCTCCTGGCCGAAGATCACCGACTGGATCGGCGTGCCGCCGCCCCCGCCGATGGCCGCGGGCCAGGTGATGCAGGCGTAGCCGGCGGCGGCCTTGCGGGCCTGCCAGGCCTTGCCGGCCGCCATGTGCTCGGGCGTGGTGGGCTTGGGCTCGCCGTGCTCGGCGCGATGTGCGGCGGCGGCCTGGACCAGCCAGGCGCGGGCCTTCTCGCGATAGGCGGCTTCTTCGGGGGAATCGTTGAAATCCATGATCGTGTCTTCCCTTGAGCCTTGGCCTAAGCCGCGTTCTTCTTCTCGAGTTCGCTGACCAGCCGCTCTTTCCACAGCTTGGGCGAGCCGGCGACCAGCGAGAGCTGCCGCGAGCGGCGATAATAGAGGTGGCAGTCGACGTCCCAGGTGAAGCCCATGCCGCCGTGCACCTGGACGCTTTCCTTGCTGGCGAACCAGAAGGCGTCCGAGGCGGCGATGCGGGCGGCGGCGGCGGCGGTCGGCAGTTCCGGCGCGTCGACGTTCAGGGCCCAGGCGCCGTAATAGGCGTTGGAGCGGGCGACCTCGTTCTTGACGTACATGTCGGCCATCTTGTGCTTCATCGCCTGATAGCCGGCGATCACGCGGCCGAAGGCGTAGCGGCCCAAGGCGTATTCGCGGGCCATCTCCAGGCAACGATCGGCGCCGCCCAGTTGTTCGAAGGCCAGCAGAACAGCGGCGCGGTCGAGGATCGCCTGCACCAGCTCGAACCCCTGCCCCGCCTCGCCCAACCGGTCGGCGGTCGCGCCGTCGAAGGTCAGCCGAGCCACCCCGCGGGTCGGGTCCAGGCTCTCCAGGGTCTCGACCTTCACGCCGCTGGCCTTCAGGTCGACCAGGAACAGGCCGGGGCGACCGCCCTCATTGGCCAGCACCAGGGCCATGGCCGCCGCGTCGCCGTCGGTGACCGGGATCTTGACGCCCGAAAGCTTGCCGCCCTCGACCTTGGCCTGCAGGGCCGAGGGGGTGATCACGCCGGGACCTTCCGAGGTCGCCAGGCAACCGATCAACTCGCCGGCGGCGATGCGCGGCAGGATGGTGGCCTTCTGGGCGTCGCTGCCGTGGGCCATCACGGCCTCGGCCAGGACATAGACCGTCGAGGCGAAGGGGATCGGCGCGACGGCCCGGCCCAGCTCCTCGGCGATGGCGCACAGCTCCACCCGACCCAGGCCCAGGCCGTTATACTCCTCGGGAATAGCCGCGCCCAACCAGCCCTGTTCGGCGACAGCCGCCCACAGCCCGGCGTCGTAGCTCTTGGTCGGATCATCGAGCACGCCGCGCGCCACCGAGGACGGACAGCGCGCGGTGAGGAACTTGCGCGCCTCGTCCTTCAGGAACTTCTGGTCGTCGGAATAGTCGAAATCCACTTGGATTCCCTCCCTTGGCGCCCGCTCTTGTGGATGGCGGCGCGTCTCGGAAGGCACGATGAACGATCGTTCGCCCGAGGGAAAGACTGCCCTCGCGTCAAGGATTCCCGACGTTGTCGAGACGGGCTAAACCGCCTCGACCTTCGGCGCGTCGGGAGCCGCCCGGAAGTTGCCCTTCTTCCAGGCCCAGTACAGCACCACCACCGCCACGAGCGTCCCCACCACCATGGCCGGGACGGAGGCCTCGGGCCCGAAGTCGCCGCCGCTGAGCCAATCGGGGGCCCCCGGCTTGGGGTTGCTCAGATACAGGCTCTGCTTGACCTCGATGCCCGACACCCGCGCGCCCCAGATCCAGCCCTGGGCGAAGTTCCAGGCCGCGTGGACGCCGACCGACATCCAGATCCGACCGGTCAGCATGTAGAACGCCGCCAGCATCAGCCCGGCCTCCACGGCGATGGCGATCGCCGCCATCGGGCTGGCGTTGGGATTGGTCAGATGCAGAGCGCCGAACAGCGCCGCCGAAAGCACCAGGGCCGGCCAGGCTCCGAACGCTCGCATCAACAGGCGCAGCACGATGGCTCGCAGAACCAGCTCTTCCATGAACCCGGACGAGATGCCGACGATGATCATCCCCCAGGGCGACGCGGCGCGAGGCCCGCTCACCTCGTACAGTCCCAGACCAACCAGAAGACCGACCACCACGCTGAGCATCACCGCGCCGATCAGAAGGCCGATCAGCAGCTCCGCGATCGCCGGTCGCAACGCCAGTTCGGACGGCCAGCGTCCCTCAGCCAGACGCACAATGCCCGCATACAGGCCGTAGGCCACGACGCAGAGACCCAGGGTCGCCAGGGCGCGCAGCGCGCCCTCGCCCTTGATCGCCATGCCGGGCCACAGCTGAACGGCGGCTATGGCCAGACCGAAGATGAAGAACAGGGCCACGGCCCAACCAAACGACCGCAGCCACCGCAACGGCCCAGCATGCAGGAAGCGCCGCGAACCGATGTCAAGACCGGCGACGGGCTGTGAAAGGTCCGTATGCGACATGAAATGGTATCCCCCAAAGCTGACCGCAGCTTCAGCGGGATAAGAGCCGCCATCAAGTGAAGAACAATTCAGGTTGGCGGCCAGTCTCGGCCTGAACCTGCACGACGCAGGCGACTATGCGAGGTGAACTCGACCGCCGGCCGCACGACGCCCAGGTCGATCTCACCACCGCTCGGCGTCAGACGCCAGCAGCGCCGCCCGACCCAGATCAGCACCTCCAGCCCGTCGGCCGCACCGGCCGCGGCCCAGCCGCGCAGCGTCGCCTCGAACGGCGCGCGCCGCCAGGCGGTCGGCTGGGTTGGGTCGAGCTCGACATTGATCACCCGACCGCCCTGCCCCGCATGCAGCACGAAGCCGCTGCGGTCGGGCCGCCAGGCGTCGTCCAGACGTTCGTCCAGCAACCAGTCGCAGGCGAACTCAGCGCAGCCCTGGGGGCGGACCTCATAAATCCCGCAGCCCTTGTCACGCTTGTAATAGCGGCACCAGACGTGCGGAGCCTTCTCCAGCTCGCGCACGCCGATCAGCTTGCAGCATTGGCCGCACGCGCCGCATTCCCGATCAGACATCGCCGCCCCGCTTCCGGTCCGGCCTTTGTCTAAGGGCTAGCGGCGCGCCCGACTAGAACCGATAGCCAACACCCGCCGACACGACCCACGGGTCCAGGTTCACCTTGGACTTCAGGGCGCCGCCATTGATGCTGGCGTCGGTCTCGAACCAGACCTTCTTCACATCGACATTGAGGCTGTAACGGCCGGTCAAGGCGACATCAGCGCCGGCCTGCAGCGCGTAGCCGAAGCCGTCGTCCAACTTGACCTTGAAGCCGTTCTTGTCCTTGTCGCTATAGAACAGCATGTAGTTCAGGCCCGCGCCGACATAGGGGCTGAACTTGGCCGCCGGGTAAGGGTGGTATTGCACCGACACCACGGGCGGCAGCACCCAGGTCTTGTGCACCTCGACGTCGGTTCCCGGGCCCACGGCCTTGACCGTGTGCTGGGTCGTGCCGGCGATCACCTCGATGGCGATCTTGTCGGTGACGAAGTAGCTCAGCCCGATCGTCGGCATCACGTCGTCCGAGACCTCGGCGCGCAGGCCGGTCGCCGCGCCGGCGGCGGTCACGATCGAGTCCCCCGCGTCGGGGTTGACGTCCGTGGCCCGGACATTGAGCATCCAGGTTCCCTTGGCCTTCGGAACAAAGGCGTCCTGGGCGTTGGCGGTCGATGCGGCGAACAGGCCGACGGCGGCGAGCGCCAGGATCGGGCGGATGGCGATGGTCATGGGATATCCCCTTCTCTTGGACGGGCGTCGAACAACGCCCTCGCGACAGGAGATGCCGCCGCCGCCGGCCGCGAACTTTGATCTTGAGCAAAGACCATAGTTTCCGTGGGTGAATTGCGGTCACTACCTATAGCGTCCGACCTCTTTCTCGCTTGGCGCCTCTCGCCGCCGGGGCCTGGCCCGCCTACATTGCCTCCATGCGCACAGACACGCCCCAGGCCGTCCGGCTCTCGGACTATCGCCCGTTCCCGTTCCTGATCGAGACCACAGAGCTGGAGTTCCAGCTGGATCCCGCCGCGACGCGGGTCAAGGCGACGCTGGAAATCAAACGCAGCGGCGCGGCGGGCGAGGCGCTGTTCCTGAACGGCGAGCGGCTGAAGCTGATCTCGGCGGCCATAGACGGCCAGGCCCTCAGCGCCAATGAATACAGCCTCGACGGCGAAGGCCTGACGATCCACCAGGTCCCTGACGCCTTCGTCCTGACCACCGAGGTCGAGATCGATCCGTCGGCCAACAAGGCGCTGATGGGCCTCTACATGTCGGGCGGCCGGTTCTGCACCCAGTGCGAGGCCGAGGGCTTCCGGACCATCACCTTCTTCCCGGACCGCCCGGATGTGCTGAGCCGCTTCACCGTGCGGATCGAGGCCGACGCGGCGTTCCCCTATCTGTTGAGCAACGGCAATCTGTGGGAAGGCGGCGAAGTAGACTCCAGCCAACCGGAAGGCCGCCACTACGCCGTCTGGAACGACCCTTTCCCCAAGCCCGCCTATCTGTTCGCCCTGGTGGCCGGCGAGCTGGACGTCCTGGAAGACAGCTTCGTCACCATGAGCGGCCGCACCGTGGCCCTGAAGGTGTTCGTCGATCCGGGCCAGGCCCCGCGCGCCGCCTACGCCCTGGACGCTCTCAAGCGTTCGATGAAATGGGACGAGGAGGCGTTCGGCCGCGAGTACGACCTGGACCTGTTCATGATCGTCGCCGTGCGTGACTTCAACTTCGGGGCCATGGAGAACAAAGGGCTGAACATCTTCAACAGCTCCCTGCTGCTGGCCCAGCCCGAGACCGCCACCGACATGGACTACGAACGCATCGAAAGCGTCGTGGCCCACGAGTATTTCCACAACTGGACCGGCAACCGCATCACCTGCCGCGACTGGTTCCAGCTGTGCCTGAAGGAAGGCCTGACCGTCTTCCGCGACCAGAGCTTTTCCGCCGACATGCGCGGCGAGGCGGTCCAGCGGATCAAGGACGTCAAGGCCCTGCGCGCCCGCCAGTTCGCCGAGGACGCCGGGCCCCTGGCCCATCCTGTGCGGCCGTCGAGCTATCTGAAGATCGACAACTTCTACACCGCCACGATCTACGAGAAGGGCTCCGAACTGATCCGGATGCTCAAGACAATCCTGGGCGCTGCGACCTTCCGCAAGAGCCTGGATCTCTATTTCGATCGCCACGACGGCGAAGCGACCACGGTCGAGGCCTTCATCGCCTGTTTCGCCGACGCCTCGGGCCGCGACATGAGCGACTTCTTCGCCTGGTACGAACAGGCGGGCACCCCGACGGTGTCGCTGACCCACGTCTATGACGAAGCGGCCAAGGCGCTGGAGATCACGCTGACCCAGTCGACCGCGCCGACCAACGGCCAGCCGGTCAAGCAGCCGTTGCCCGTACCGGTGACCATCGGTCTGCTGGACGGCGAGGGCGAGGCGCTGCGGGGCAGCGAGGTGGTGATGCTGGACACGGCCGCCAAGACGGTGCGTTGGGAGGGCGTGGAACGCGCCCCGATAATCTCCGCGCTGCGGGGCTTCTCGGCGCCGGTCAATCTGACCACCGACACCCGGCCCGTCGACCGCTACGTGCAGTTCGCCGCCGACCCGGACCTGTTCAATCGCTGGGAAGCCGGCCAGACCCTGGCCCGCGAACTGATCCTGGGTCGGGCCTCCGACGCGCCCGACGAGGTCGGCGAGGAGCGCTACGCCGACGCCTTGGGCAAGGCCCTGGTCGACGAGGCCTCGGATCCGGCCTTCAAGGCGCTGCTGCTGGCCCTGCCCACCGAGGGCGATCTCAGCCTGGCCGTCGATCCGGCCGACCCCGCGGCGATCCACGCGGCGCGGAGCCACCTGAAAACCATCATCGCCGTGCATTTGGGCGACCTGCTGCGGCGACTGCACGGCGATCTGCAGAACAGCGGCGAGTTCTCGGCCGACGCCCAGGCGGCGGGCAAGCGCGCCCTGCGCAACGCCTGCTGCGATCTGCTGGCGGCCGATCCGCACGCGGTCAATGTCGAACGGGTCGTGGGTCACTTCGAGAACGCCGCCAACATGACCGACGCCATGGGCGGCCTGTCGTCCCTGGTGGCGATCGGCGGCGCGCCGGCCGAAAAGGCCCTGGCCGCTTTCCACGCCCAGTGGCGGCACGAGCCGCTGGTGCTGGACAAATGGTTCGCCGCCCAGGCCCGCGACCCAGGCGAAGGCGCGATCGGCCGGATTCTGGCCCTGACCGCCCACCCCGACTTCGACTCCGGCAATCCCAACCGCCTGAGGGCGCTGGTCCAAGGCTTTTCAAGCGGCAATCCCGCCCGTTTCCACGACAGAAGCGGCGCTGGCTACAGCTTCCTGGCGGACCAGATTCTGGCCGTGGACGGCTTCAACCCGATGACGGCGGCCCGACTGGTCGAGCCGCTGGGGGCTTGGCGACGCTACGTGCCCGAACTCGGCGCCCTGATGCGCGAGCAACTGGAGCGCATCCGCGGCCATGTGGGCCTGTCGAAAAACGTGCTGGAGCTGGTCTCTCGAGCCCTGGACTGACGACCTGGACCCCACAAACGTTGAGCGTGAGGCGATTCTCCGAAACGCCGGTTGCGACTAAAAGGCTCATGCCGGGTCAAAACCTCGGTTCGTCGGTGACGCGCCCCTTTGCCCTGCGGTAGATTCACCATGTCGGCGAAGTGACTCGCCGAGGGTTGCGGGAGCACTTGGCGTTGGAGCGTGGCGGGGCGAGAACCGGGAGGCTGGCGGGAGCTGGTCTTTCGGCGGCGGGCGCGGCCCGCTCGCGCGCCGCGCGGTCGCCGTCCCAGACCTATGTGCGCCTGGCGATCCTGGCCGCCCTGCTTCTGCTGTCGATCTATACGGCCTTTGGCGTCAACCGGCTCAAGAACGAGGCCAAGGC
>NZ_JBAPVS010000364.1:0-6787 GCF_049283275.1 Caulobacter sp.
GATCCTCCCCCTTTGGGGGAGGTGGCCCGGAGGGCCGGAGGGGGCCGCAGCCCCTACCGCTCCCGCACATCCAGCATCCGATACCGCCCCAGCAGGAACGCCGCGGCGATGAAGCTGGTGACGATCACCGACCAGACGATGCCGTCCACGCCCAGCTTCATCGGCAGGGCCAGCCACCAGGCCAAGGGGCCCATGATCAGGGCGTAGCTGATCATGTGGGTGACGGCGGGGATCCACACCTCGCCCCGCGCCCGCAGCGCCTGGGCGCAGACCACCTGCACGGCGTCGGGAACCAGGAACAGGCAGGTCAGGGCCAGGGCCGGCGCGATCAGGGCCAGGGCGGCCGGGTCACTGGTATAGGCTCCGCCGACCAGGTGGCGCAGCGGATAGAGCAGCGCCGCCACCGCCAGGGCGAAGACGGCGGTGACGCCAAAGGCGATCCAGCCCGCGCGGCTCATGCCCGCCGGATCGCGCGCGCCATGGGCTCGCCCGACCTGCACGGCCGTGGCGGTCGACAGGCCCAGCGGGACCATGAAGATCACCGCCGCCACGTTCAGCACCACCGCCCAGGCGGCGACGTTCAGCCCGCCCAGCCAGCCGGCCACCAGGCTCATGCCGGCAAAGGCCGAGACCTCGAACAGGTTCGACGTCCCCGCCCCGTAGCCGACCCGGCGCTGCTCCTTGGCGGCCGCGCGATCGCGGACGGGTTTGTCGAACACCCCCATGGCCCGGGCGTCCTTCAGACGCACGATGACCACCGCCAGGGTCAGGGCGAAGACCCCGCGCGCCACGAAGGTCGCCCAAGCCGCCCCCACGGCACCCAGGGCCGGCAGGCCGAACGTCCCCGGCACCAGCAGCAGGTTGACGGCCAGGTTCACCAGGTTGGCGATCCACATGTTGACGGCGACCATGCCCGGCCGCCCCAGGCCCTCCAGCCAGAAACTCAGGGCCACGCTGACGGCGTAGGGCGTCATCGACAGCGAGAAGACGATCAGCGGCGCGGTCGCCCCATCGGCCAGCGCCTTCTCGATGCCCGCATGGTGCAGCAGCGGCGGGGCGGCCAGCACCAGCAGGACCGAACCGGCCACGCCCAGCCAGAAGGCGTAGACCACGCCCCGGCGCAGCACGGCCCCGGCCTCGTGCAATCGTCCCGCCCCCATGGCGCGCGAGCCCATCACCTGGATCCCGACCAGCAGGCCCACCGTCACGGTCACGAACACCGAGGTCGGCGCCCAGGCCATGGCATGGAAGCCCAGTTGCCTCGCCGAGTAATGACCGACCACGATGGCGTCGGTCAGGCCCATGACCATGATGCCCAGACGCGACAGCACCACCGGCCCGGCCAGGCGCAGCAATTCGATCAGATCGGAGACAATGACGCCGTGCGGCTTCCCAGGGCGGGGAGCCGGCGCGGCCGCGGAGCGCGACATCTGCAGGGCCTTTCAAAGAGGCCGGGAAGGTGACCGATGCCCGCGTTTTGGGCAACCCCGCGCGCATGCTCAGGCTTGGAACATCCCCGCGCCCCGTCGGTTTCGCCGTCGGTAGCGTGAGGAGCCCGCCATGTCCCCCCAAGATTCCGACGTCGAAACCCAGGACTTCGAACCCGCCGCCGCTCGCGCGTCGCAGGCCGAGCGCGACATCCAGGCCCCGCTGGACGCCAAGGAAAAGCGGTCGTTCAAGGACGAAGGCGAGGAAAAGGAAAAGCCCGCCATGCAGGCCGGCGCCCGTCCCTATCCTGCCCCGCCCTTCCCCGAGCAGCATCAGGCCAAGCCGGGGATCGAAGCCAAGCTCGACCCCGCGCCGATGTACGACGCGCCGTTCTACAAGGGCTCGGGCAAGCTGGAGGGCAAGGTCGCTCTGATCACCGGCGCCGACAGCGGCATCGGCCGGGCCGTGGCCGTGCTGTTCGCCCGCGAAGGGGCCGATGTCGCCATCGCCTATCTGGACGAGGAAGAGGACGCCCAACTGACTCGCATGGCCGTCGAACAGGAAGGCCGTCGCGCCATCCTCCTGCCCGGCGACGTCGCCGACCCGTCCTACGCCAAGGCCGCCGTCGACCGGACCGTCAAGGAACTGGGCAAGCTGGACATCCTGGTCAACAACGCCGCCTTCCAGGAGCATGTTCTGGACTTCGAAGACCTGACCGTCGAGCACTTCGATCGCACCCTGAAGACCAACCTCTACGGCTATTTCCACATGGCCCAGGCGGCGGTGAAGGTGATCCCGTCCGGTGGGGCGATCATCAACACCGGATCGGTCACCGGCCTGCTCGGCAACAAGGACCTGCTGGACTATTCCCTGACCAAGGGCGGCATCCACGCCTTCACCCGCTCGCTGGCCACCCACCTGATCGACAAGGGCATCCGGGTCAACGCCGTGGCCCCCGGGCCGGTCTGGACGCCTCTGAATCCCGCCGACAAGCTGGGGCCCGACGTGGCCCAGTTCGGCGGCAAGACGCCGATGAAGCGCCCCGCCCAACCCGAGGAGATCGCCCCCGCCTACGTGTTCCTCGCCTCGCCCCAGACGTCCAGCTACATCACCGGCGAGGTGCTGCCGATCATCGGCGGGTACAATGGGGGCTAATCAGCAGAACGCCCCCTCCGTCACGATGCTTCGCATCGCGCCACCTCCCCCGCGATGCGGGTGAGGAAAAAGCGGAGCCAATCTCTCCTCCCCCGTAAAACGGGGGAGGTGGCGGGCGAAGCCCGACGGAGGGGGCGTCCACCGCTCTTAACCTCGACCGCTAATGAACGGCTAAGCCTGCCCGCCTACATTGCAGGCTAGGCGCAAAACGCGCCCTCGGCTTCGCGCCGAACCTGGAACCGGTCCGTCGATGGCGTTCAACAGCATCAACACCAATGTCGGGGCGATGATCGCCCTGCAATCGTTGAACGCGGTCAACCGCGACCTGTCCGACACCCTGCGCCACATCGCCACCGGCCTGGCGATCTCCAGCCCCAAGGACAATGCCGCCATCTGGGCCGTCGCCCAGAACCAGCGCGCCGAGTCCAAGTCTTTGGACGCCGTGCGCGCCTCACTTCAGCGTGGTCAATCGATCACCGACGTCGCCCTGGCCGCCGGCGAAACGATCACCGACCTTCTGGGTCGGATGAAGGAAAAGATGCTGGCGGCCTCGGACACCAGCCTCTCCACCACCAGCCGCAAGGCCCTGAACGACGACTACCTGAACCTGAAGCGCCAGATCAACCGCACGGTGGGCGCCGCCGACTTCAACGGCATCAACCTGATCTCGTCCGGCTCGACGGGCCAGATCCGCGCCCTGGCCAACGCGAACGCCACCGACACCATCGACGTCGACCACGTGGACCTGTCGACCACCGGTTCCGCTCTTGCCGGCATGCGCGCCGACCTGCTGGGCGCGCCGATCAGCGCCGCCGAGATCAAGGCGATGGGCGGGGCGATCGAGAACGTCACCTCGGCCCTGTCGCACCTGGGCACGGGGTCCTACGCCCTGCAGACCCACATGACCTTCATCGACAAGCTGCAGGACACCCTGGACGCCTCGGTCGGTCGGCTGGTCGACGCCGACATGGCCAAGGAGGCCACCAAGCTCCAGGCCCTGCAGATCAAGCAGCAGCTGGCGATCAAGTCGCTGAGCATCGCCAATTCAGGACCCAGCTACCTGCTGAAACTGTTCGGCGGCTGAGGACCTAGTGCGGCCAGACCTCGCTGAGGACCTTGGCCGTTTCGCCCTTCTTCCAGCTGACCTCCAGGGCCGGCGCCTTGGGGCGCCCCTCGGCGAACAGTTCGTAGATCACCATGCCGTCGCCCTGGGTGCTCTCGATCACCCGCACGGGCGCGATCTTGGAGACGGCCTTGACGGCGGCGTCGCGCACCGGCTGGGGCGTGGCGGTCCAGGCGATGTCGCGCTGGGTCTCGACGATCTTCCAGGCGCCACCGGTCTCCAGCAGGTCGAACTCGATCTCGGCGCCGTCCGGTAGAACGCCCTCGACATCGTAGTAGCGACGGTCCTCGCGTTCCTTGAGCTCGGCTTCCTTGATCTTCAGGCCGGGCGCGGCGGTGGTGACCACGGCGATCACCGCCGGCGGCAGGTCGGCGGCCGCGACGGGCGTGATCTTGGTCTCGGGCGCGCCGGCGACCGAGGCATGGGCCGCCAGCCCGAAGATCAGGATGAGGGGCGAACGCAACAACACGGCGGGCTTCCTTCCAGGTCGTCGTCAATGACCCGCAGCGTAAGCCCGAACCGCGCGGAGGGCCATTGAACCGAACGCGATCTTGGCTTCAAATCTCCGGGGGTGGGCGCTGACGATGCACGAAGGAGCCATTCCGATGACTTTGCATAAAAGCCTGGCCGCCGCGGTCGCCCTCGCCGTCCTGATCCCCGGCGCGGCCCTGGCCCACCATGGCTGGAGTTCCTACGACGCCGAAAAGACCCTGACGGTCAGCGGACCGTTGACCGACGTCGCCTGGCGCAATCCGCACGGCGAGGCCAAGATCAGCCATGCCGGCAAGACCTGGGCGGTGGTCCTGGCGCCGGTGGCCCGCATGGAGGCGCGCGGCCTGACCCAGGCGATGATTTCCAACGGCAAGCCGGTCAAGCTGGTGGGCTATCCACGCAAGGATGGCGTGCTGGAGATGCGCATCGAGCGGATCACGGTCGACGGCAAGACGGTCGAGCTGCGCTAGGTGGAGGCCCTGGCCGCCGCTCTGGAGGCTTCGCCGCTGGGGGTCTGGGCGCGCGGCTCGAACCTGGCCTATCCGGTGGCCAACCTGATCCATCTGCTGGGCCTGGTGATGCTGATCGGCGGAATCGGGGTGCTGGACCTGCGGCTGGTCGGGGCGTTCCGCCGGCTGCCGGTCGAGGTCCTGTGGCGCTGCCTGCTGCCACCGGCCATCGCCGGCCTCGTCCTGCTGGTCCCCGCCGGCTTCGTGATGTTCGCCGCCGACGCCTCCAGCCTGGTCGTCTCGACAGTGTTTCGCTGGAAGGTCGCGCTGATCGCCCTGGCCCTGGCCAACGCCGGCGCCTACCACCTGCTGTGGCGGCGGCGCCTGGCGCTGTGGGATGTCGATCCACCGCTGGGCGGCCGGATCATGGCCGCCGGGTCGTTGGCCCTGTGGCTGGTGATCACCGCCCTCGGGCGATGGATCGCCTACGCCTGACGCGTGCTAAGCAGGGGCGTCACCCAGTGAGTCCCCATGGCCCAGCACCTCGCCCTCCTGTCCCTGCTCGTCCGCGATTATGACGAGGCCCTGGCCTTCTATGTCGGCAAGCTTGGCTTCTCCCTGGTCGAGGACAGCGACCTGGGCGGCGGCAAGCGCTGGGTCGTGGTCGGGCCGGGCGGGGCCGGTACGCGCTTCCTGCTGGCCCAGGCCAGCGACGACCAGCAGAAGGCGGCGATCGGCGGCCAGGGGGGCGGCCGGGTCTGGCTGTTCCTGCACACCGACGCCTTCGAGGCCGACCATGCCCGACTGAGCGCCGCGGGGGTGAAGTTCCTCGAGGAACCCCGGCACGAGGCCTATGGCAGCGTGGTCGTGTTCGAAGACCTCTACGGCAACCGCTGGGACCTGCTGCAACCCAAGACCGAGGCCTGATCCCAATGCGTCATCCCCTGCGTCGCGTTCTCGCTCCGCTCCTGGTCGCTCTCGCGGCCCTGTTCGCCCTGCCCGCCTTCGCCAAGCCCGTCCCGCTGCGGGTGCTCTATCTGGACCAGTCGGTCGGCTGGAAGCACGCTCCGGTGCTCCGCCCTGACGGCGGCGGTCCGGCGCCGTCGGAACAGGCGATGATCGCCATAGGCCAGGAAAGCGGCGCCTTCACCGCCGAGGTCACCCAGGACGCTCGCGAGATCACGCTCCAGCGCCTGGAAAGCGTCGACGTGCTGGTGTTCTACACGACCGGCGCCTTGCCGATTTCGCCCGAGGCGTGGGCCGCGGTCCAGCAGCGGGTGGCGGCCGGACGGCTGGGCTTCGTCGGCATTCACAGCGCCACCGACACCGCATGGTCCTATGACGGCCCGGGCGAGACCTACACCCAGTTCATCAATGGCCATTTCGCGGGTCACCCGTGGACGCAGGGCACGCCGATCCGGATCGAGACCCTGGACCTGGACCTGCCGCTGGTCGGCATGTGGCCGGTCGGCTTCGACTATGCCGAGGAAATCTACCAGCACAGCGACTTCGACCCCGCCCGCGTGCGTGTGCTGCAAACCCTGAACTTCGCCGACACGCCGCTGAAGCGGCCCTACGCCGTGCCGATCGCCTGGGCGCGCCAGATCGGGCAAGGTCGGCTGTTTTTCACCAATCTGGGCCACACGCTCTCGACCTGGGACGATCCCCGTTTCCGCGAGCAGATCGTCGAGGCCGTGAACTGGACGGGAAGGCGCACGGCCGGCAGCGCGACGCCCGACACGCAGCGCCAGTTCCTGTGGCAACTGAAGGCGCTGCTGGCCTACGAGCCCGTCGCCGGTCGAGACGACAAGGCGATCATCGGCCGTCTGCTGAAGATGGACCCGGCCTGGCAGGCCGCGACCGCCAAGCGCATCGCCGACCTGCGGGCGGTCTATCCCGGCAAGCCCGACAGCGATCGGGCTCCGTTCGAGGCGGCCTACAAAGCGGTGCTGGCGGAGGTGCTGGCCAGGGCCGCCCGCTAGGACCGCCCCTCGAACGCCTCCGCCGCCAGCACCCGCAGATGCTCGGCGATATCGGCCGGCCATTCGGCGACGCGGGCCGAGAACCCCGCGGCGTCCCCCGCGAACAGGGCCCGGCTCATGTCCTCGAAGCCCGGGCGGTCGCCGGCCATGACCGAGGC
>NZ_JBAPVS010000365.1:0-25536 GCF_049283275.1 Caulobacter sp.
GCGGGCGCCTATGTCCACGGCCTGTTCGAGCGTGGCGAGGCCCGCGCGGCGCTGCTGGCGCCGCTGGGCCTGGCGATGACGCCGCGCGACCATGCGGCCACGGTCGACGCGGCGCTGGATGAGATCGCCACGATGTTGGAGCGGTCGCTGGACATCGAGGCGATCGCACGGATCGCGGGGCTGTAAAACGATCGGCCGCCGGGCGGTTTCGATAGCGCTCGCCCCCTGCCGCACGGCAAGATGGCGCTTGAGATTCCCGTGAGGACCCGCCGTATGACGTCCACCCATCCCCGCGCTATCTCCGCCCTGCGCGCCTTTCTCCGGAGCGAGTCCGCCGGCGGGCTGCTGCTGATGGGGGCGGCGGCCCTGGCGCTGGTGATCGCCAACTCGCCTTTGGCCAAGGACTATTTCCACGCCCTGCATATCCATGTCGGCGGCCTCAGCGTGGCGCATTGGGTCAATGACGGGCTGATGGCGGTGTTCTTTTTGCTGGTCGGGCTGGAGATCAAGCGCGAGATGGTCGACGGCGAGCTGTCCACCTGGTCGCGCCGCGTGCTGCCCGGCGTCGCGGCCCTGGGCGGCATGATCGTCCCGGCCCTGATCTATGTGGCGGTCAATCTGCAGGCTCCGGCCAATCTGCGCGGCTGGGCCATCCCGGCCGCCACCGACATCGCCTTCGCCCTGGGGGTGCTGTCGCTGCTGGGATCGCGCGCGCCGGGTTCGCTGAAGATCTTCCTGGCCACCCTGGCGATCATCGACGACCTGGGCGCCATCCTGATCATCGCGGTGTTCTACACCGACCACCTGACCCTCTGGGCCCTGGGCGGCGCGGTCGCCACCCTGGTCGTTCTGGTCGCGATGAACCGCTTCAAGGTTATGAGCTTGTGGCCCTATCTGCTTGTCGGAGCTGCGCTTTGGTTCTTCTTCCTGAAGTCCGGTGTCCACGCCACCCTGGCCGGGGTGATTCTGGCCATGACTATTCCGATCACCAAGTCGTCCGCCCGCCCAGACGACGAGCATTCGCCGCTGCACCGCCTGGAGCACGGCCTGGCGCCCTGGGTGGGCTATCTGGTCGTGCCGGTGTTCGGCTTCGCCAACGCCGGCGTCGCCCTGGGCCAGGTCGGCCTGGCCGAGCTGACGGCGCCCGCCACCCTGGGCGCGGCCTTGGGTCTGTTCCTGGGCAAGCCGATCGGGGTGGGCCTGTTCTGCCTGGTGGCGATCAAGCTGGGCTGGGCCCGGCGGCCCAGCGGCGCCTCCTGGACCCAGCTGTTCGGCGTCTGCGCCCTATGCGGGATCGGCTTCACCATGAGCCTGTTCATCAACAACCTGGCCTTCAACGCCGAGATCCTGAGGGACGAGACCAAGATCGGCGTGCTGGTCGGCTCGCTGCTGTCGGCCCTGCTGGGCTGGATGGTCTTCAGTCTGGCCAAGGACAAATTTGTCAAAAGGCGTTGAAACGCGCGTTTGCGACAGGCCTTGCCAGCCGTCGCGACACGGCGTCTGATCCTTGGTCATAAACGCGGGGCCAGCCCGCTCTCGGCGAGGAACGCATGACCGGACGGCGCTCATCCTGGACCCTGGCGGCCTTCGCCGCGCCCTGCCTGCCCTTGGCCGCCCTGGGCCTGCCCTTGGTGGTCTATCTGCCGGAATACTATGTCAGCGAGCTGGGCCTTTCGTTGTCGATGGTGGGGGCGGCGTTCCTATTGGTGCGGCTGGCCGACATCATCCTGGACCCGATCCTCGGCGGGATCATGGACCGCACGCGGACCCGGATCGGCCGCTTCCGACCCTGGCTGGCGGCCGCCGCCCCCGTGCTGATGATCGCGGCCTTCGCCCTGTTCATGGCCAAGCCCGGCGTCGGGCCGATCTATCTCTGGGCTTCGCTGGTCGTCTGCTACATCGGCTATTCGATGGCCGTGCTGTCGCACACGGCCTGGGGTTCGGTGCTGTCGCCGGACTATCAGCAGCGCTCGCGGATCTATGGCTGGTGGCAGGCGGGCAACGTCGTCGGCATGATCCTGGTGCTGCTGCTGCCGCCCGTCCTGGCCCTCGTCTTCAAGGGCGACCACGCCGCCGGCATCCACGCCATGGGCTGGTTCATCATCATCCTGCTGCCCCTGACCTTCCTGCTGGCGATCGGCGTGGTCGGCGAGACCAACGTGCCGCCGGTCAAGCACGAGGCGGGCCTGCGGCAGTACCTGGGCCTGATCAAGCGGCCGTCGGTGCGCAAGCTGTTGATCGCCGACCTGCTGATGGGCCTGGCGCCGGGCATCGCGGGCGCGCTGTTCTTCTTCTTCTTCGAGCGGATCAAGGGTTTCGACAAGGCGACCGCCGGCATCCTGCTGCTGATCTATTTCGTCGCCGCCCTGCTGGGCTCGCCGATCTGGCCCGCCCTGGCCAAAAGGGTTGGCAAGCACAAGGCCCTGGCCATCGCCTCGGTGATCTACGCGGTCGTGCAGGTTGGATCGGTCTTCACCCCCAGCAACCAGGGCGGCTTCGGGTTCAACGCCTCCACGATCGTCGGCATGGGCATACTGGTCCTGGCCGGCCTGCCCTATTCGGCCGCGCCCCTGCTGGTGCGCTCGATGATGGCCGACATCGGCGACGAGGAACGGCTGGCCAGCGGGATCGACCGCACAGGCCTGCTCTACGCCGTCGTCAACGGCACGGTGAAGCTGGGCCATGCCCTGGCCATCGGCGTCTTCCTGCTGCTGTCGTGGCTGGGCTTCGACCCCAAGGTTCCCAGCGTGCAAGGCGACACCGCCTTGATCGCCCTGTACGCCGTGGCCCCCGCGGTCCTAGGCCTGCTGGTGTGCGCCGTCATCCTGCGCTATCCGCTGGATGCGACCGCCCATGCCGAGATCCGCCGTCAGCTCGACGAACGGGACGCGGCCGAGCCCCTTCCCAGCCCGAGCCCGGAACCGCATGCCTCTCCCCTCGTCCACCCCAGCCCCGCTGAATGATCCACGCGAGAAGGATCAACATCCGCTCTTCACGCTGATCGACATCATGGCCAGGCTGCGCGATCCCGACGGCGGCTGTCCGTGGGATCTGGAGCAGACCTTCGCCACGGTCGCGCCCTATACGGTCGAGGAGGCCTACGAGGTCGCCGACGCCATCGAGCGCCATGACCTTTCCGACCTGAAGGAGGAGCTGGGCGACCTGCTTCTGCAGGTGGTGTTCCACGCCCGCATGGCCGAGGAACAGGGCGCATTCGACCTGGCGGGCGTGGCCCGCGCGATCAACGACAAGATGGTCCGTCGCCATCCGCATGTGTTCGGCGATCATGCCTACGAGAACCAGGACGCCCAGAGCGCCGGCTGGGAGGCGTTGAAGGCGCAGGAGCGCAAGGCCAAGGCCAAGGGCGGGGTCCTGGACGACGTGCCGGCTGGCCTTCCGGCCATGACCCGCGCCGTCAAGCTGACCAAGCGCGCCGCCCGGGTCGGCTTCGACTGGCCCTCGACCGACGAGGTGCTGGACAAGCTGGCCGAGGAAGTCGCCGAGCTGAAGGTCGAGATCGCCGCCGGCGACAAGGCTAAGGCGCGCGAGGAATTGGGCGACCTGTTATTCGTGGTCGCCAACCTGGCCCGCAAGCTGGACGTCGAACCCGAGGACGCCCTGCGCGCCACCAACGCCAAGTTCGTGCGGCGCTTCGGCTTCATCGAGGCCGAGCTGGCCAAGGACGGCCGCACGCCGGACCAGTCCGACCTGGCCGAGATGGACGGCTTGTGGAACGCGGCCAAGGCGGCGGAGCGGAAGTAGTCGCGGTCGGGGACACGCACCCGTGCATGTCCCCGAACAGGATCAGTCTCCGGTGGCCATGACCCACACATTGGGGAACTGACGCTCGAACCGACCCAAGGCCTGGGCGTCCAGGCGAGCGATCAGGCGCACGCCCCCCTCGTTCTCGTCTTCGCGGCTTTCCACGCGGCCGTTACGATAGATCCAGGCCAAGGCCTCGCCGTCCGCGGCCGCCAGGCGCACCGCGACCGGCGGGGTGTCGTCGATCAGCCCGCCAACGCGACGAAGCAGCTCGGCGCAGCCTTCGCCGGTGACGGCGGAGACGAGCGAGGCCCCTTGCCGTCTGGCCTGGCCGTCGAGGATTTCGCGGGCCTCGCCCTCGACTAGGTCGATCTTGTTCCAGACCTCGATCAGGGTCTTGCCCTCGGTCTCGTCGCCGTCGGCGCCCAGGACCTTCAGCTCGGTCAGGACCTTCTGGACGTCGCGGGCCTGGGCGTCGGTGTCGGGATTGGCCACGTCGCGCACGTGCAGCACCACGTCGGCCTCCTGCACCTCCTCCAGCGTGGCGCGGAAGGCCTCGACCAGTTCGTGCGGCAGGTCGGAGATGAAGCCGACGGTGTCGGACAGGATCGCCGGCCGCCCGTCGGGCAGCTTCACGGTGCGCAGGGTCGGGTCCAGGGTGGCGAACAGCATGTCCTGGGCCACGACCGTGGCGTTGGTCAGGCGGTTGAACAGGGTCGACTTGCCGGCGTTGGTGTAGCCCACCAGAGCCACGGTCGGGTACGGCACCTTCTTGCGGGCGCTGCGGTGCAGGGTGCGGGTGCGCCGCACCTCGTCCAGCTCGCGCTTGAGCTTGATGATGACGCCGGCGATCAGGCGGCGGTCCAACTCGATCTGGGTTTCGCCGGGGCCGCCGGTGTTTCCGGTGCCGCCGCGCTGGCGCTCAAGGTGGGTCCAGGTGCGGACCAGGCGCGAGCGCTCGTAGTCCAGCCGGGCCAGCTCGACCTGCAGCTTGCCCTCGCGGGTGCGGGCTCGGCGGGCGAAGATCTCGAGGATCAAGCCCGTACGGTCGACGACCTTGACGTTGAGTGCGCGTTCCAGATTGCGCTGCTGGACCGGGGTCAGCTGGTCGTCGAACACCGCGACGTCGATCTTCTCGACCTCGCAGATGGCGGCGAACTCCTCGATCTTGCCCTTGCCGAACAGGGTGGCGGGGGTGACCAGGCGCAGGGGCGCGATCGCGGTCTCGACGACCTCGAGATCCAGGGCGACGGCCAGGCCGACGGCTTCCTCGAGGCGCACGTTGGGATCACGCGCCTCGAGAACCGACTGGCCGCGCGTCGGGCGCACGGGATGGATCACGAAGGCCCGCAGAACCGGGACAGCGTGGTCGATGGACTTGGAAGTGGATTTGGTCAAACGCTAGGAATCAATCGTCTTGATCAGCGCTCGGCTCGTACAGTTGCACGGGCTGGGCCGGCATGATCGTCGAAATGGCGTGCTTGTAGACCAGTTGGGACTGGCCGTCGCGGCGGAGCAGAACGCAGAAATTATCGAACCAGCTGACAACGCCCTGCAGCTTCACGCCGTTCACCAGGAAGATGGTCAGCGGCGTCTTCGACTTGCGCACGCTGTTCAGGAAGGTGTCCTGAAGGTTCTGTTTTTTTTCGGTCGACATGGGGATTCCCCTCTTATTGTTTCGGAGGGCCACACGCCCCCCACACAAACAAGTTCAGACTAAAGCATTTTTCGCCGGTTGGTATGACCAATTGGCGAAGAAAGTGCGCAAATCCGCCTAGAGCTAGACTAACGATCTCAAGCATTTTCGAGGGAAATAGGTTCCGGTTCGCCCAAAGAAATGCGTTAAAACAAGCGTCTAGAATCCCAGTCCGGTGCGAAGAAGTCGGGCAGCGCTCTAGATCGCGGCGGCCTTGGCGTGCTCGATATAGAGACGCCGAAGCCGCGTCGCCACCGGTCCGGGCTTTCCATCGCCGATCATGGCGCCGTCGACGCTGACGATCGGCAGCACCAAGGTCCCCGCTCCGGTGATGAAGGCCTCCTTGGCGGCCTTGGCCTCTTCCACGGTGAACGGCTGCTCGGCGATCGGCAGGCCGGCCTCGGCGATCACCTCCAGCAGGCTGGAACGGGTGATGCCGCGCAGGATGTTGGCCTGGGTGTCGCGCGTGCGCAGGCGCCCCTGCGCGTCGACGATCCAGGCGTTGGACGAAGCGCCTTCGGTGACCAGGCCCAGCTCATCGACGAACCAGGCCTCGACCGCGCCGCGTTCCCGCGCCGCCTGCTTGGCCAGGGCGTTGGGCAGCAGGCCGATCGACTTGATGTCGCAGCGGCCCCAGCGGTTCTCCGGCACGGTGATCACGGCCTGACCCTTGGCGGCCTTGGCCTCGGCGGCCACGCGATCGACACGCTTGGCGGTGATCACCACGGCCGGCGGCACGGCGGGATTGGGAAAGGCGTGATCGCGCGGAGCGACGCCGCGGGTCACCTGCAGATAGACCATGCCCTCGACCAGCTTGTTGCGGCGGATGGCCTCGCGCAGCACCACGGTCAGGGCCTTTTCGCTCATCGGATGGGCGATCTTCAGCTCGTCCAGGCTGCGCCACAGTCGGGCGAAGTGCCCGGCCGCATCGGCCAGCTTGCCCCCGAACACCGCCCACACTTCGTAGACGCCGTCGGCCAGTTGGTAGCCGCGATCCTCGATATGCACGGCGGCCTCGCCATGGCGCACGAACCGGCCGTTCACATAGGCGAAACGCGACATTCAACACTTCCCTTTCAGGCAAATTCAAACCGCGCATCCCGGCGAATGCCGGGACCCAGATCCCATAGCGGTGTGGCTGACTAGAGGAGCGATGCGCCTATGGCGTAATCCCCCAGCCATTCCATCTGGGTCCCGGCTTTCGCCGGGATGAGCGGTGCTTTGTTACTCTTCCTCTTCGACTCGTGCACCGGCGACGCCAAGAGATTTGAGTTTCCGGTGCAGGGCCGAGCGTTCCATGCCGATGAAGTTGGCGGTGCGTGAAATGTTGCCGCCGAACCGCAGGATCTGGGCGTTCAGATATTCCCGCTCGAACAGCTCGCGGGCTTCGCGCAGCGGCAAGGCGATGATCCGTTCGGCCCCGATCGCCCCGGCGTTGCCGCCGGAGGGCTGTTCGTTGGCGTTCAGCATCTCGGCGGTGATCAGATCGCCGGGCTCGCCCGAGGCCAGGATCAGCATCCGCTCGACGTTGTTGCGCAGCTGCCGGACATTGCCCGGCCAGGCCTGCACCTGCAGCGTCGCCAAGGCGTCCTCGCCCAGCCGCCGCCGCTGCAGGCCAGTGGCTTCGCAAATGCGCTCGACGAAGTAGCTGATCAGTTCGGGGATGTCCTCGCGGCGCTCGGACAGGCCCGGCACGCGAACCGGCACGACGTTCAGGCGATGGAACAGGTCCTCGCGGAACCGTCCGGCGGCGATCTCCTCGCGCAGCTCGCGCGAGCTGGACGAGATCACCCGCACGTCGACCTGGACGTCGTTGTCGCCGCCCACCCGGCGGAAGCGCTGCTCGACCAGGACCCGCAGGATGCGGCTCTGGGTCTCGCGCGGCATGTCGGCAACCTCGTCGAGATAGAGGGTGCCGCCGTGGGCGCGTTCGAACACCCCGATCTTGCGCGGACGACCGCCCTCGCCTTCTTCGCCGAACAGCTCGACGTCCAGGCGCTCGGGGGCCATGCCCGCGGCGCTGACCGCCACGAACTCGTTGCGCGAGCGGGTGCTGGAGCCGTGGATCAGTCGAGCCACCAGCTCCTTGCCCGAACCGGGAGGACCAGAGACCAGCACCCGGCTGTTGGCCGGGGCGACCTTGGCGATCAGCTGACGCAGGGCCTGCGCCGCCGCCGATTTGCCCATCAGGCCGTCGGAGCTGAAGCTCTGCACCCGCAAGCGGCGGTTTTCGCGCTTGAGGTTGGCCGCTTCCAACGCCCGTTCAACGACCAGCAGCAAGCGGTCGGATTTGAACGGCTTTTCCAGGAACTCGTAGGCGCCGCGTTTGATGGCGCTGACGGCGGTCTCGATATTGCCGTGGCCCGAGATCATGATCACCGGCAGGTCGGGGTCGAGCGCCTTGACCATGTCGAGCAGCTCCAGCCCGTCCATCCCCCCGCCCTGCATCCAGATGTCCAGCACCAGCAACGCGGGCTTTCGAGCCCGCAAGGCGGCCAGCGCCTGGTCGGAATCGGCCGCGACCCGCACCGCATAACCTTCATCCTCAAGGATGCCGGCCACCAGTTCGCGGATATCGACCTCGTCGTCGACCACCAGCACGTCAGCGCTCATATCATCTCCTCTACGCCGTTCTGGGCGTTGGCGGCGGCGAGCCGCGCGGTCGTGGGGAACTTCAGGATGACCCGGGCGCCGGTTCCGTTCAGCGCGTCGGTCAGGACCAGTTCGCCTTCGTGGTCCTCCATGATCCGTTTGACGATCGCCAGCCCAAGGCCGGTGCCCTTCTCGCGGGTCGTGACATAGGGTTCGGTCAGCCGGTCCCGGTCGCGGGCCGGCAGGCCCACGCCGTTATCCTCGACGACGACGCACAGATGCTCGTCGTCGGAGACCAGGCTGGCGACGATGCGGCCGGCCGGCTCCGGCGAGACTTGCCGGCGTCCGCCCACGGCCTCGCCGGCGTTCTTGAGGATGTTGGTCAGGGCCTGGCCGATCATCCCGGTGTCGCAGCTGATCCAGACATCCTCGCCCGGCTCCAGCAGCACCACCTCGGTCTCGGCGTCGACGAAGCGCTGGGCGAACACCGCCTGGCGCAGCATCTCGGTCAGGTCGGCAGGCGCGAAACGCGGCGCGGGCATCCGAGCGAAGGCCGAGAACTCATCGACCATCCGGCCAATGTCGCCGACCTGGCGGATGATGGTCTCGGTGCAGCGGTCGAAGGTGTCCAGGTCGCTGGTGATATCCTTGCGGTACTTGCGGCGAATGCGTTCGGCCGACAGCTGGATCGGGGTCAGCGGGTTCTTGATCTCGTGGGCGATCCGTCGGGCCACGTCCTTCCAGGCGGCGTTGCGCTGGGCGGCCACCAGGCGCGTGATGTCGTCGAAGGTCAGGACCAGGGCGCCGACCGCGTGACCGGCTCCGCGGAAGCGCAGCCGCCGGGTCTCGCCGCCGCGGATCACGTCGATCTCGATCTCGGCGTTCGGTTTGCCGCCGCTGATGTCCTGGATCACGGTCTCCAGCTCGGGGACGACCTCGACCAGCGGCTGGCCCACGGCGTCGTCCGTGAGGGCCAGCAGATCGCCGGCGCGTCGGTTGAGCGCGGTGATCCGGCCCTCGGTGTCCAGACCCACGACGCCGGCGCTGACGCCCGACAGAACGGTTTCGATGAACTGGCGGCGCGACTCCGCGTCGAGGCTGGCCACCCGCAGGGCGGCCTGCTGAGCCTGCAGATCGGTGGTCATCATGTTGAAGGCGATCGACAGAGCGCGGATCTCCTCCGGGCCGATCTCGACGTCCACCCGCGCGTCCAGGTCGCCGGCCGACACGCGACCGGCCGCCTGGACCAGGCCGGAAACCGGGGCGGCGATCGAATTGGCGGCGGCGATGCCGACCCAGACGGCGGCCACCAGCACCAGCAGCGCCGTCTCGATATAGCTGAGGCCGAAGATGACCTGGATCCGCGCCTGGTTCTTGGCCGCCTCGCGATACGAGATCAGCGATTCCTCGGATTCGATCAGGTGGGCCAGGATGCCCTTGTCGATCGGTCGGGCGACATAGAGATAGGCGTCGGGAAAAGCCTTCAGGCGATAGAGGGCCCGGAACAGGTCTTCCTCGACGAAGCGCTGCGAGGTGATGTCGCCGCTGTCGGTGCGGCTGAAGCTCGACGGCGGCGGCGCCAGGAACGGCGGAGCGTCGTCGGTTTCAGCCCGAGCCAGGATCCGGCCGTCGCGATCCAGCACATAGGCGGCCGAGAAGCCGTTGTCGTCGGCCAGGCTGCGCAGGAAGTGGCCGAAGGCGACAGGCGACTCGGCCAAGGTCGGGGCGGCCTGGTTCAGCGTGCCCGCCATCGGTCCGACATGCTGGCTGATATAGGTGGTTTGCTCGGTGACGTATGAGCGCGCCACGGTGGCCGAGTTCTCGACGACCGTGCGCACGCGCTCGCTGAACCAGGCCTCGACGCCGCGATTGACCAGTACGCCGAAGAACAGGGCGACGATCACCGCGGGGGCTACGGCGGCCAGCGAGAACAGACCCACGAAGCGCAGGTGCAGGCGCGCGCCGGCGTCGCTGGCCCGCGCATCGACCAGGTCCAGCAGCCGCCAGCCCACGATGCCGGCGACGCAGAGAATGAGGGCCAGGTTGAAGCCGAGAACGATCAGGATGACCGTGGTGGCCGGTCCGATCGGTCCGGTGGCGGGCGGAGACGAGGCCAGGCCGACAGCCGTCGCGGTCAGGGCGACCGCCAAGCCGTAGGCCCCGCCGAGCGTGAAGCGAGATCGCAGCAGCTCGCGCCACCAGGCCCGGCTGAACCGGGTCGGGGGTCCTTCAAGCTCCAGCACGGACGGAACGGACGCCATTGACCAAGTTTAAGGGGCGCTGTGCCCTAAACTCAACAGGTATGTGCCAATTAAGCGTCAGCGGTGGCGTTACAAAGTGTCCATCCGCACAAAGCGCCCCTCAGTCGGTCCAAAAATAGGACGAAAAACCTCGCTGGTTCGATTTCAGCGTCGGCCGCGCGTCATCTCGACGCCCAGGTCCTGGATTTTCTTGCGCAGGGTGTTGCGGTTGAGTCCCAGGATCTCCGCAGCCCGGACTTGATTCCCACGGGTCGCCGACAGCGTCAGCTGAATCAGCGGCCGCTCGACCTCCTGCAGCACCCGGTCGTAGAGACCCGCGGCCGGCACGCCGTCGGGCTGGTCGGCGAAATGAGACGACAGGTGGCGCTCGACCAGGCTGGCCAGGGTGACCGGGCCCTCGTCGGTGTGGGCGGCCGGGGTGTGGTCCTGCAGTTCGCGGTCGACGATGCGGGCGGTGATCAGTTCCTCGGCATAGAGGGCGCACATTCGCCGGATCAGGTTCTCCAGCTCGCGCACATTGCCCGGCCAGGCGTGGGTCTTCATCCGGTCCAGGGCGCTGGAGTCGATCGTCTTGGACGGCAGGCCCTCGCGAGCGGCGCGCAACAGGAACGTGCGGGCCAGGTCCGGGATGTCCTCGGTGCGGTCGCGCAGCGGCGGCAGGCGCACGGGCGCGACGTTGAGACGGAAGAACAGGTCTTCGCGGAACAACCCCTGCTGGATCAGGCCCCGCAGGTCACGATTGGTGGCGGCGATGATCCGCACATTGGGCCGGCGGCCGGTCTTGGGATTGAGCACCGGCTCGGTGCCGTCGATCACCCGCAGCAGGCGCGTTTGGGCGTCCAGCGGCATGTCGCCGATCTCGTCCAGGAACAGGGTGCCGCCGTCGGCCTCGATCAGGCGGCCCTGGTCGCCCTCCCCGCGCCCAAACAGCTCGGTCTCAACCCGCTCGCGCGGAACCGCGGCCAGGTTGATGACCACGAACTTGCCGTCGCGGCGACGGCCCAGCTCGTGCAAGGCGCGGGCCACCAGCTCCTTGCCGGTGCCGCTTTCGCCGAGGATCAGCACGGTCAGGTCGGCGCCGACCAGGCGGGCGATCGTGCGATAGACCTCCTGCATAGGGGCCGAGCGGCCGATCAGCGGCAGGCGCTCGTCGCGCATGGCCCTCGCCTGGGCCTTGGAGGCCTCGGCGTCGGCGGGCCGAGACAGGGCCCGGCGCGCGGCGGCGGTGACATCGTCCAGGTCGAACGGCTTGGAAACATATTCGAACGCGCCCGCATCGGCGGCGTTGACCGCCGTCAGCAGGGTGTTCTGGGCGCTCATCACGATGATCGGCAGCTTCGGCCGTTCCTTGCGGATGCGCGGCAGCACGTCGAACACGTTCTCGTCGGGCATCATCACGTCGGTGACGACCAGATCGCCCTCACCGTCCATCACCCACTTGAGCAGGGTGGTGGCGTTGCCCGTCGCCCGCACCTGATAGCCCAGCCGGGTGAAGGCCTGGCTGAGCACCAGGCGCACCGAGCTGTCGTCGTCGGCGATCAGGATCTTCTTGCTGGCGGCGTTCATGCGTGGGCGTCTCCAGTGGAGGGGGCAAGCTTTCCGGTCGCCATCGGCAGCAGCACGCGGAACACGGTGCGGCCGGGCTCGGATTCAAAGTCGATCAGGCCGCCGTGGCTGGTCACCAGTTTGGTGACCAGGGCCAGGCCCAGACCGGTGCCGTTGGCCTTGGTGGTGACGAACGGCTGGAACAGGTGATCGCGCAGGCTGTCGGGCACGCCCGGGCCGTTGTCCTGCACGCGGATCTCGATCGGCGCGCCGGCCGAGGCCCTGCCGTCGGCGCCGCGCACCCGGACACCGGGGCGCCAGGCGGTGTGGATCGACAGGATGCCCTGGCCGTCGCCGCGCGTATGGGCGGCCTCGGCGGCGTTCTTGACCAGGTTCAGGAACACCTGGATCAGGTGATCTTCGTCGCCCCAGACGTCCGGCAGCGACGGATCGTAATGCTCCTGCAGCGCCAGGCCGTCGGCGACGCCGTTGACCACCAGGGCGCGGACGCGGTCCAGAACCTGGTGGATGTTGACGGCTTCGCGCGGGCCCGGGACCTCGTCGGAGAAGGCCTCCATGCGGTCGACCAGGCGGCGGATGCGGTCGGTCTCGTCGACGATCAGTTGGGCCAGGGGCTGGTCGGCGGCGCTGGCGCCGGTCTTCAGCAGCTGAGCCGCGCCGCGGATGCCGGCCAGCGGGTTCTTGATCTCATGGGCCAGCATGCGCCCCAGGCCCACCACCGAGCGCAGGCCGGCGGCGTCGGAGGCCCGCTCGACGCCCAGAACGCCCTTGACGTGCAGGGTCAGCATCACCGAGCCGTCGCCGAGGGGCGCGGCCGCGCCGTCCGCCTCGAACGGCGGCTGGCCGAACAGGTTGACCTCGACCCCGTGCTCGCGGACCAGGGCCCCTTCGAACAGGGCGCGGTCCATCATCGAAACCAGCACCGAGCCAGGCGGCAGAGCGGCGCGGAACCGGCCGCGGGCCAGCAGCGACAGGCCCTGGCCGAACAGAGCCTCGGCGGCCTCGTTGACCGCGACCAGCGCGCCCTCCCGGTCGATGACCAGGGCGGGTTCGGGGCTGAGGTCGAAGGCGGCGACCTTCAGGCTGTCGGCGACCTTGGTGGGGGCGATGCGGGCGTGATCGGTCATGCGGCCAGCCTCTGGTCGGCCAGCCACAAGGCGGCCAGGCCGTCCTCGATCGCGGCGGGATCCTCGAGCCGACACAGGGCGGCGCGGGCGGCGCGGCGAGCCTCCTCGCTGTCGGGCCACGGCGCGGCGTCGATGTAGGAGGCCAGGTGCTTGCGGAACATCTTCAGCCCCAGGGTCTGGCCGTAGAAGTCCAGGCTGCGGCGGAAATGGGTGACCGCGATGGCCAGGCGCTCCTCGGCGTCCGGCTCGCGGAAGCCTTCGCCGCGCAGGGCCGCCTCGATGGCCTGAGCGAGCCAGGGGCGGCCGTAGACGCCGCGCCCGATCATCACCCCGTCGGCGCCCGATTGGTCCAGAGCCAGGCGGGCGGTGTCGCCGTCGACGATGTCGCCATTGACCAGCACCGGCACGCCCACCGCCTGCTTGACGGCGGCGACGGCCTCCCAGTCGGCCTCGCCCTTATAGAACTGGCAGCGGGTGCGGCCGTGGACGGTGATGGCTTGCGCCCCGGCGTCGACGGCCCGGCGGGCGATGTCGACCGCGTTACGGCTGTCGTCGTCCCAGCCCAGGCGCATCTTGACGGTGACGGGAACATCGACCGCGCGGACGGCGGCGGCGACCAGGGCCTCGGCCAGGTCGGGCTCGCGCATCAGAGCCGAGCCCGAGGCCACGCCGCTGGTCACCATCTTGGAAGGGCAACCGAAGTTCAGGTCGATGATCTGGGCCCCGGCGTCGGCGGCCATGCGCGCGCCCTGGGCCATGAAATCGGGATCGCGGCCGACCAGCTGGACGACCATCAGCGGCAGGCCCTCGCCCACCGCGGCGCGGCGCACGGCGTCAGGCCGTCCGCGCGCGAACTCGGCGCAGGCCACCATTTCGGTCGCCACATAGGCCGCGCCCAGGCGGGTGGCGGTTTCCCTGAAAGGCAGGTCGGAAACGCCCGTCATAGGCGCGATCCAAACACGCCCAGGCACCTCGACCTTGCCGACTGCGAGATTATTGCTCATTTTATATGCATCCCCACCGCACTGTTTTTAGGCACATTGTGCGGCGCAGTAAACCCTCCTTCTCTGGACAAGTTCGGACATGCGGCTAAACAGCCACAATGACCTTCTCCGCCGTCATCGTCGCCGCCGGCTCCGGCGCCAGGGCCGGGCCGGGCCAGGCCAAACAATGGCGTGTCTTGGCTGGGAAACCTGTCTTGCGCTGGTCGGCGGAAGCTCTGCTGGCCGGCGGCGCCCAAAAGCTTGTGATCGTGGCCGATCCGGACGCCCGCCCCACCCTGGAAGCCGCTCTGGACGGCCTTTCCGGCTGGACGACGACGGCCGGCGGCGTGACGCGCGCCCTCTCCGTTCAGGCGGGTCTGGCCGCCCTCGCCGACCGGCCCGCCGATGAGCCGGTGCTGATCCACGACGCCGCCCGGCCCTTCCTCGGCGCCGCAACAATCCAAGCTGTGCTGAAGGCCCTCGGCGACGCCGATGGCGCGATTCCAGCCTTGCCGGTGGCCGATACGCTGAAAAGTGGAGCGCTCGACGCGGCCGTTGTCACGAAACCGCGTAACGACCTGTGGCGCGCCCAGACCCCCCAGGCCTTCCGCCGCGATCGGCTGCTGGCGGCCTACGCCGCTTGGACGGGGTCGGACGAACCCACCGACGACGGCCAGGTGGTCGAGCGCCACGGCGGGCGGGTCATCGTCACGGCCGGCGATCCCATGCTGATGAAACTGACCTATCCGGAGGACTTCGCCATGGCTGAGCAACTGGCCGGCCGCGCGCGGATCACCCGCATGGGCCAGGGCTTCGACGCCCACCGGTGGGGTCCCGGTGACTCCGTCTGGCTGTGCGGCGTCGAGATCGCCCACGATGAGACCCTGATCGGCCACTCCGACGCCGACGCCGGCCTGCACGCCCTGACCGACGCCATCCTGGGCGCGATCGGCGAAGGCGACATCGGCGACCATTTCCCGCCTACAGATCCGCAATGGAAGGGCGCGGCTTCGGACAAGTTCCTGCGCCATGCCGTTGATCTCGTCCGTCAACGGGGCGGAACCTTGGTCAATGTCGACGTGACCCTGATCTGCGAGCGGCCCAAGATCAAACCGCACCGGGCGGCGATGCGCGAGCGCCTGGCCCAGATTCTGGACCTGCCGCTGGACCGGGTCAGCGTCAAGGCGACCACCACCGAGGGCATGGGCTTCACCGGCCGCGGCGAGGGCCTGGCCGCCCAGGCGATCGCCGTGGTCGAGACGCCGGCCTAGGTTTCCGCCAAGATAGACCGACGCAGGAGTCGCCGATGTTCCCGCTCGAAATCCAGACCCTGGCCCGCCTGCTTATCGACGAGGCGCGCGAGAAGTCGCTGCGGCTGGCCACGGCCGAGAGCTGCACCGGCGGGCTGGTGGCCGGCGCGATCTGCAACATTTCCGGCGCATCCGACGTCTTCGAGCGCGGCTTCGTCACCTACACCAACCGGGCCAAGTCCGAGATGCTGGGCGTGCCGGGCGACCTGATCGCCGACCACGGGGCGGTGTCCGAGGTCGTGGCGCGGATGATGGCCGAGGGCGCGCTGGAGGCCAGCAATGCCCATGTGGCGGTCTCGATCACCGGCGTGGCCGGGCCCGGCGGCGGCTCGCCCCTGAAACCGGTCGGCACGGTGCATTTCGCCGTGGCCCGCGCCAACCGCTCGGTCATCCACCGCCATGAGCTGTTCGACGGCGAGACGCGCGAGGGCGTGCAATTGGCCGCCGTGCGCACCGCGCTGGAAATGCTGCGCGAGGCGGTGGCCTAGATGCCCGAGGCCGCGCCCAGCGACTGGCGGCGCTTCGTCGGCCTGGAGCTTTCCCGGGCCGCCCTGGCCAAGGCGGCGACCCGCAAGACCGAGCTGCGCCACGCCGTCCGGGTGTCGGCCGCGGTCGTGGCCGCCTACGCTCTGGCGACCCTGCTGCGCCTGCCCCAAGGCTATTGGGCGGTGTTCACCGCGGTGATCGTCGTCCAGTCCAGCCTCGGCGCCACGATCACCGCCTCGATCGAGCGGCTGATGGGCACGGTGGTCGGCGCGGCCGTCGGGGCTGGAGCCGCCATGCTGCACGCCCGCTGGCCCGAGGCGGGCGGTCCGATCCTGGCCGTGACCGCCGCCCTGCTGGCCTTCCTGGCCGCCGTTCGTCCGGCCTTCAAGGTGGCGCCGATCACCGCCGTGATCATGCTGATCGGCACGACCACCCACCTGGATCCGGTCGTGGCCGCCTTCCTGCGGACAGCCGAGATCACGGTCGGCAGCGTGGTGGGCGTCGCGGCCACCCTGCTGATCTTCCCGGCGCGGGCCCACACCACGGTGATCGAGAGCACGGACAAGGTGGCCCGTCTGCTGGCCGAGCTGCTGGAGCACTACGCCCTGAAGCTGAAGGGCGGCGAGACCCACCTGGAGCCCCGCGGCCACTACGACGACACCTTGAAGGCCCTGTCCAAGCTGCAGGCCGCCATGACCGAGGCCGATCGCGAGAGCGCCAGCCGGCTGAGCGACCATTCGGTGACCGAGGCCCTGCCCCGCACGCTGTGGAGGTTGCGCAACGACAGCGTGATGATCGGCCGGGCGCTGCATGAGGCTTTCCCGTCTCCGGGCCTGGCCCTGCTCTCCGCGGCCATGCTGAACGTGGGCGCGACGTTCCTGCGCGCCTGCGCCGGCCTGCTGTCGGGCGGCCCCCGCCCTGATCGCCTGGCCTTCGCCGAAGCCCACCAGGCGTTCCAGGCCGCCGTCGAGTCCCTGCGGGCTGGCGGCGGCACGCGGGCCCTGGCCTTCGACGACGCCGCCCGGGTGTTCGGCCTGGTGTTCGCGATCGAGAACCTGTTCGGCAATCTCGGCGACTTCGAGGAGCGGGTCGAGGAAACCGTCGGAAAGCGGGCCTAGACCCAGGCGTTCATGGAGCTCTCCCTCCACAAGTGAGTAATCACTTGCATTGTGTCGCGGCAGTGCTAGCGTCGCCGTCATGAACGCCAAACCCAAGATCGAACGCGCCGCCCTGGAAATCTTCGTCGACAAGGGCGTCGATGCGGCCACCACCAAGCTGATCGCCGCCAAGGCGGGGGTTTCGGAGGGCGCGATCTACCGCCACTGGAAGAGCAAGGACGAGCTGGCGCTGGGCCTGTTCATGGCCACCCATCGCCGCCTTTCGGACCTGATCACCACCAACGCCGACCAGGCGAGCGGCATCCAGGCCAAGGCCTCCGCCGTGGTCAGGGCCTATTGCACCGTGGCCGACGAGGACTGGCTGCTGTTCGCCTTCCACCTGCTGCAGCTGCACCACTTCTTGCCCTACTACCAGGAGGACGGCCGTGATCCGGTGACCATGGTCGAGAGCCTGATCAAGCGGGCGATGATGGACGCCGAGCTGCCGCCGGGCGATCCGCGGGTGGTCGCCGCCATGGCCATCGGCGTGATCACCCAGACCGCCCAGAACAAGGCCTACGGCCGCCTGGGCGACGACGCCCTCTCGGCCCACGCCGGCTTGATGACCGCGGCGGTCCAGGCCGTGCTCTCCGCCCGCTGAGACCTTCAAGCCCTCCCCACTCCAAGGGACCTCGAACCATGCGCAGCGCGCTGTTCAATGCCTACTACTGGGTGCTGTCGATCTTCTACGGCCTGTCGGCCGCCCTCTCCGCCCTGCTCCCGGGCCGTAGGCCCATCGCCTTCGCCCTGCGGCTGTACAGCCAGCGGATGATCTGGGCGTTGCGGGTCCTGGCCGGGGTGAAGATCGCGCTGAAGGGCCAGGAAAACCTGCCCCAGGGCGCGTTCATCATCGCCGCCAAGCACCACAGCTGGGGCGACGGCTTCGTGATGTTCGCCAATGTCGACAACCTGTCGTTCGTGACCGGCGACCACCTGGAGAAGTTCCCGCTGGTCGGCCGGATCCTCAGGAAGTTCGGGGCCATCGTGGTCGACAGCTGCGGCGGACCCGAAGCCCGCGCGGCGCTGTCCAAGAGCGCGGCCCAGGTCGCCGCCGAGGGCCGGCGCATTCTGATCTATCCGGAGGGCCACCTGGCCGCGCCGGGCGAACGCTTCCGCTACCGCACCGGCGTCTATCATATGAGCCAGGACTTCGGCCTGCCGGTGGTGCCGGTGGCGACCAACCTGGGCTGTTTCTGGAAGCAGCAGGACAAGAAGAAGACCGCTGGTCAGGCGACGATCGAGTTCCTGCCGCCCCTGCCCCAGGGTCTGTCCAAGGCCGAGTTCATGGCCCAGATGGAAGACGTCATCGAAACCCGCACCAACCAGCTGATCGCCCAGGCGCGCGGCGAGGCGGTCAAGCCGTCGGTGCTGGTTGAATGGAACGGGCGCAAGACCGTGGCGCACGCCGCAGCAGTCGTCGCCTGATGATTTTTCCAGTGTTGGCGATCGAGGTTTCGCTCGCCCTAGGCGTCTATCTGGCGGCGCGGTGGCGGGGCCGGAAGCCGCGGGCGATCCTTATCTTGCTGCTGCTCCTCGCCATTGCGCCGCCGCTCTTCGGGGCTGTCTGGGCGCAGACTTTCCAGGTAGAGCCGATTTCGGTGGTGGCGTTGCCCCGTCCAGCCTGGATCGCGGACGCTCTCAAATACGCCTTCTACGCCAGCGTCGTCGTTGGTTTGGCGGTTCCGCTGATGGCAAAGGGGTATCGGATCCCTGCAGCGGCGTTCTCGCTTTGCCAAATCCCGCTGACCTACTTCGTCTGGTTCGTTGGATTTATGGCGGTCACCGGAAGCTGGATCTAGCTTAGAGCTCGACCGGGCACTCCGCCGGGATCGGCACGAACGTCCCGTCCTCCCGGCGCTGATCGAAATGCTTCGTGGCGCAGCCGGTCGAGCACAGGATACCCTGGTCCGACCAATACAGCGGAGCATGGTCCTCGTGGCGGAACGCCGGCGCGCCCCAGGCCAGGCCGCATTCCACGCAGGCGGGAGTCTTGGTCAGCATCAGTCGAGAGCCTCAGGCGCGGGCTGGATGGTCACGCTCTCGCCGCAGCCGCAGGCGTCGGTTTCGTTGGGGTTGTTGAACACGAACTTCGACGACAGCTTGGTGGTTTCGTAGTCGATCGTGGTGCCGATCAGGAACAGCACGGCCTTGGGATCGATCAGGATGGTCACGCCCTGGTCCTCGACCACCTCGTCGATCGGTCCCTGCTCGGCGGCGTATTCGAAGATGTATTCCGAGCCCGCGCAGCCGCCGTTCTTCACGCCCACCCGCAGCCCGGCATAGGGCTTATCGGCCCGGTCCATGATCTCCTTGACCCGCGCGGCGGCGGCCGGGGTCAGGGTGACGACCTTGGGGCGGGGGCGACGGACGCGGGGGGTGACGGCGGCTTCCATGGGATTCGAACCGATCAGAACATGTTCAGTTGCAGCTTGGCCTCGTCGCTCATCCGCGAGGGATCCCACGGCGGCTCGAAGACCAGGTCGACATGGCACGACTTGATGCCGTCCAGCTCCATCACCGCGTCGCGCACCCAGCCGGGCATCTCGCCGGCCACCGGGCAGCCCGGAGCGGTCAAGGTCATGTCGATGGCCACGTCCTTGTCGTCGTTGATGTCGACCTTGTAGATCAGGCCCAGCTCGTAGATGTCGACCGGGATTTCCGGGTCGAACACCGTCTTCAGCTTCTCGATCAGCTGATCGGTCAGGCGATCGAGTTCCGCCTGCGACAGCGCGGACGGGGTGGCCAAGGAAGAGGTTTGCTCGGTCATGTCAGCTCAACTGAAGAAACTGCGGGCCTTGGCCAGCGCGCTCACGAACGCGTCGGCCTCGGCCATGGTGTTATATAGGGCGAACGAGGCGCGGGCGCTCGACGTGACGCCAAATCGCTTCATCAGCGGCTCGGCGCAGTGGGTCCCGGCGCGGACAGCCACGCCGTAGCGGTCCAGCACCTGGGCCACGTCATGGGCGTGGGCGCCCTCGACCACGAAGCTCAGCACCGCGCCCTTGCCGGGCGCCGTGCCCAGGATCCGCACGCCGTTGACGCCGTCCAGCTGGTCGACGACCCGTTGATAGAGGGCGTGCTCGTGGGCCAGGCCAGCGTCGCGGTCGATGCCGTTCAGCCAGTCGATGGCCGCGCCCAGGCCGACCGCCTCGAGGATCGCCGGGGTGCCGGCCTCGAACCGATGCGGCGGGTCGGCGTAGGTGATGGTCTCCATCGACACCGAGCCGATCATCTCGCCGCCGCCCTGGTAGGGCGGCAGGGCCGCCAGGCGCTCGGCCTTGCCGTACAGCACGCCGATGCCGGTGGGGCCGTACAGCTTGTGACCGGAGAAGACGTAGAAATCGACGTCCAGGGCCTTCACGTCGACCTTGCTGTGGACGATGGCTTGGCAGCCGTCCAGCAGCACCGGCGCGCCGGCCGCATGGGCCAGGCGGACGATCTCGGCGGCGTCGTTGATGGTGCCCAGCACGTTCGACATGTGGCTCATGGCCACTATCCGGGTGCGGTCCGACAGCAGGCCCTTATAGGCCTCCATGTCCAGCCGGCCGTCGTCGGTGACGGGCACGAACTTCAGCACCACGCCGTAGCGCTCGCGCAGGAAGTGCCACGGCACGATGTTGGCGTGGTGCTCCATCTGCGAGATGACGATCTCGTCGCCGGCCTTCAGCGAGCGGCCGAAGGTGTCGGCGACAAGGTTGACCGCTTCGGTCGCGCTCTTGGTCCAGACGATTTCCGACGGTTCGGCGTTGATGAACTTGGCCACGGTTTCCCGGGCGTTTTCGTAGGCCTGCGTCGTTTCGTTGGCGAGCGTGTGCAGGCCGCGGTGGACGTTGGCGTAGCTGGTGCGGGCCAGGCCCGTCATGGCGTTCAGCACCGCTTCGGGCTTCTGGGCGCTGGCGGCGCTGTCCAGATAGACCAGCGGCTTGCCGTGCACCTGGCGGGCCAGGATCGGGAACTGGGCGCGGATCGCCTCTACGTCGAAGGGGGCGTCAAATGCCATCAGACCGCCCTCCCCAACCTGGCGGCCACCCAGGCGGTCGCGATCTCGCGCGCGCCTTGGTGCTCGATGCGCTCGACCACTTCGCCCAGGAAGGCCTGGGTCAGCATGGCCTTGGCCTCGATCTCGGGAATGCCGCGCTGGCGGGCGTAGAAGATGGCTTCCTCGTCCAGGGCGCCGATGGTGTTGCCGTGGGCGCAGGCGACGTCGTCGGCGAAGATCAGCAGTTCGGGCTTGGCGTCGACCTCGGCCTTGTCCGACAGGATCAGGGCGTGGTGGCCCATGCGGGCGTCGGTCTGGTCGGCGCCGGGCTGGACGACGATCCGGCCCTGGAACACGCCGCGCGCCTGGTCGTCGACGACGCCCTTGGTCAGCTGGCTGGTGGTCCCGTCGACGCCGCCGTGGGTGACGACCGTGGTCTGGTCGGCGTGGCGCTGGTTTTCGAGGATGTAGACGCCGTCCAGCCGTACGCTGGCGTGGGCGCCGGGGTGATTGATCCGGGTCTCGATCCGCTGGCGGCGCGCGCCGGCGGTCAGGATGGTCTGGTTGAAGGTCGCGCCGGGGGCCAGGTCGACCTCGGCCGTGACCACGTCGATGGCCTCGGCATGGTCGTCGACCAGCACGATGCGTTCGACGCGGGCGCCCTCGCCCACGGCGATGTCCAGGGTGACGTCCGAGAAGTAGCCGCCCGCCCGGCTTTCGTGGCTTTCCAGCAGCACAAGGGTGGCGCCCGGCTCGACGACGATGGCGTAGGCGGCGGCGTGAGCCGCGCCCTCGGTGGCCGAGACGAAGCGCAGGGCGACAACGTCACCAGCGCCCGACTTGGCGGCATGGCGTTGGCGGCCGTTGACGAACAGGATCTCGTCGGCGGCCAGGCCGTCGAACGGTCCCTTGGCGACGTCGCCGTCCACCGCCGGCGAGGCCGGCGGCACGGCGCGGATCAGGCCGCGCAGATCGGTCCAGCGCCAGTCTTCGTCGCGGCGCGACGGCAGCTGGGTCAGGTCGCCGGTTTTCAGGGCGGTGGCGAGCGTCATGCGGCCGGCTCCACGAAATCCTCGTCCTTCGACAAGCTCAGGATGAGGATTTCGAATGAAGCGCCGCGTCCAAATTCGACCTCATCCTGAGCCTGTCGAAGGACGAGGTCGTGGCTGTGAGCCGGCCGCATCATGCCGCCACCGTGTACTTGTCGTACCCTTCGGCCTCGAGCTGAAGGGCCAGCTCCGGGCCGCCCGAGGCGACGATGCGGCCGGCGGCCAGCACGTGGACGCGGTCGGGTTTGATGTAGTCCAGCAGGCGCTGGTAGTGGGTGATGACCAGCATGCCGCGGTCGGGCGCGCGCAGGGCGTTGACGCCTTCGGAGACGATCTTCAGAGCGTCGATGTCCAGACCCGAGTCCGTCTCGTCGAGGATGAGGAACTTGGGCGAAAGCATCGCCATCTGAAGGATTTCCATCCGCTTCTTCTCGCCGCCCGAGAAGCCGACGTTCAGGCCGCGCTTGAGCATGTCGAAGTCGATCTTCAGCGCCGCGGCCTTCTCCTTGGCCAGCTTCAGGAAGGCCGGGGCGGCGATCTCGTCCTCGCCGCGCGCCCGGCGCTGGGCGTTCAGGGCCGTGCGGATGAAGGTCAGGGCCGGAACGCCAGGAATTTCCAGCGGATATTGGAACGACAGGAACACGCCCTTGGCGGCCCGCTCGTTGGGCTCCAGGGCCAACAGGTCCTCGCCATTGAGCGTCGCCGAACCCTCGGTGACCTCGTAGCCGCCCCGGCCGGTCAGCACGTAGGACAGGGTCGACTTGCCCGCCCCGTTCGGACCCATGATGGCATGCACTTGCCCGGCCGGCACCTCGAGCGTCAGGCCCTTGAGGATCGGCTTGTCGCCGACATTGGCGTGGAGGTTTTGGATGTTAAGCATTGAAGGCCGTGATCTTTTCGAGCGTCTGGATAGCGAACGTGGTCGGCTTGCCGGTCAGGGCCGGGGCTTCCCATTCATGTTCGGGGCTGTAGGCGGCGAGCTTGAGCAGCGTGGTCAGCAGCTCGCGCTCGGCGGCGGCGTCGGCATTGCCGCCCGACAGCAGCTTGGCGCTGCGGTCGATCAGCGGCGCCTCGTCGCCGTAGGGATTGATCCAAGTCCCGTGCGCCGCCTGGAAGGCCAGCTGGCGCGCGTACTTGTATTCCTTGTCGTTCAGGCCGAAGCGGACGGGCGTCATGTTCGATGTCGTCATTCTGTGACCGGCGCGTAGCGCTTGAACGTCAGCCGTTCGCCGGCCTGGTCGCGGATCGATAGCTTGTCGCCGCGAAACTTGGCTTCGCAGCCCTCGGCCGCACAGGCCTCCAACACGCGGCGGAAGGTGATCTGCTCCGGGCTTCGGAAGGCCGGTTGGTTAGGGATGCAGGTGCCTCCGAACGCAAGATCGCGCACGGCGAGACGATCATCCTTGACGCGGGCCTTGGCTTCGAAAGACAGGCCAGTCGCGCAGCCGCCGAAGACCTCGTCCGTTTCGAACTCGATCAGCGACGGGAGCGGCCGGTCATAGCGCGGCAAAGGCTTGCCGGCGACATCGGTCAAAACCCACACGCCCAACGCCTCAGCCCGCGGGGCGGACGCCAAGGCCAGGGCGAAAAGACCGGTCGCGAGCATCAACCCACGCTTCCTTCCAGCGAGATCGCCACCAGCTTCTGGGCCTCGACGGCGAATTCCATGGGCAGTTGCTGCAGCACGTCCTTGACGAAGCCGTTGACCAGCAAGGCCACGGCCTCTTCCTGCGACAGTCCGCGCTGCTGGCAGTAGAACAGCTGGTCGTCCGACAGGCGGGTGGTGGTGGCCTCGTGCTCGAACACCGACTGGCCGTTGCGGGCCTCGATATAGGGGATCGTGTGGGCCGCGCAGGTCTTGCCGATCAGCAAGGAGTCGCACTGGGTGAAGTTGCGCGCGCCCTTGGCCTTGGGATGGGCCGAGACCAGGCCGCGATAGGTGCTGGTCGACTTGCCGGCGCTGATGCCCTTGGCGACGATCCGCGACTTCGTATTGGCGCCCAGATGGATCATCTTGGTGCCGGTGTCGGCCTGCTGATGACCGTTGGTCACGGCGATCGAGTAGAACTCGCCCGAGCTGCCCTCGCCGCGCAGCACGCACGACGGGTACTTCCAGGTGATGGCCGAGCCGGTCTCGACCTGGGTCCACGACACCTTGGAGCGGTCGCCGCGGCAGTCGGCGCGCTTGGTGACGAAGTTGTAGATGCCGCCCTTGCCGGTTTCCGGATCGCCCGGATACCAGTTCTGGACGGTGGAATACTTGATCTCGGCGTCGTCCAGCAGCACCAGCTCGACCACGGCGGCGTGCAGCTGGTTCTCGTCGCGCATCGGGGCCGTGCAGCCCTCCAGATACGAGCAGTAGGCCCCCTTGTCGGCGATGATCAGGGTGCGCTCGAACTGGCCGCTGTCCTTGGCGTTGATGCGGAAATAGGTCGACAGCTCCATCGGGCAGCGCACGCCCGGCGGGATGTAGACAAACGAGCCGTCGGAAAAGACCGCGCTGTTGAGGCAGGCGAAATAGTTGTCCGACGTCGGCACGACGCTGCCCAGGTACTGCTTGACCAGCTCCGGATGCTCGCGGATCGCCTCGCTCATCGAGCAGAAGATCACCCCGACCGCCGCCAGTTCCTTCTTGAAGGTGGTCACGACGCTGACGCTGTCGAACACCGCGTCCACGGCGTAGCGCGGCGCGCCGACCACGCCGGCCAGCACTTCCTGCTCTTTCAGCGGGATGCCCAGCTTGGCGTAGACGGCCAGGATGTCGGGATCCACCTCGTCGAGGCTGGCGATCCCGGCCTTCTGGGTCGGCGCGGCGTAATAGTAGCTGTCCTGGTAGTCGATCTTGGGGAAGTCGACCTTGGCCCAGGTCGGCTCTTCCAGCTCAAGCCAGCGGCGATAGGCGTCCAGCCGCCAGTCCAGCATCCACTGCGGCTCGTCCTTCTTGGCCGAGATGAAGCGCACGATGTCCTCGGAGAGGCCCTTGGGGGCGAACTCCTGCTCGATATCGGTCGTGAAGCCGTGCTCGTACTTCTCGAGCGACGCGACGGTATCGATGGTCTCTTTGACCGCGGCCACTACGCCACCTCCCGGCGCCGAGCGCCGATACGCGAATAGGCGGCGAGCCAGGCGTCGCCGCAGGAAATCCAGTCTTGCTCCGTGCTCGCCCAGCCGCCGCTGACGCGCAGGGCGAACGGGGCCAGGTCCGCCCGGCCCATGGCGTCCACCACGCGGCTGGCCTTGACCTTGCCTGACGAGCAGGCGCTGCCGGCGCTGACCATCACCCCGGCCAGGTCCAGGTTCATCACCTGGATCTGCGAGGCGAAGCCCTCGGCGGCGAGACAGAGGGTTTGGGGCAGGCGTTGCGCGCCCTCCCCGAGCACCACAGCGCCAGCGGCCTTGACCCGTTCGGCCAAGGCGTCGCGCCATGTGCCTTGATTGGCCATCGAGGGCAAGTCGCGGACAGCCGCCTCGGCGGCCGCGCCGAAGCCGGCGATGCCCGCGACATTCTCGGTGCCGGCCCGGCGGCCGCGTTCCTGGCCGCCGCCGTGCTGCTGGCGCACGATCGTGG
>NZ_JBAPVS010000366.1:0-5117 GCF_049283275.1 Caulobacter sp.
GCCCTGGGCCGGCGCGCCAGCCTGGGCCTCGATCGCCAGGCCGCCGCAGCGTTCGGCGGCGCGAAGCAGGTTGCAGGCGGCGATGTCGCCGCCGGTCAGCCGCACGGCGTAGCCGCCGGCGAAGCGCGGATCGGCCCACAGGTAGTCGGTCGAGACATATTGCGCGCCGCTGCTCAGGGCGGCGCTGCGCTGGCGAACGTCGTTGCGGCGGGCGGCCCAGGTCTCGGCGTCGGCGCGGGTGCGGACGATGAAACCGGCCTTGACGGCGGCGGCGATGCGGTCGCGCTGGGCGATCGGGTCGTTCAAGGTCAGGTAGGCGGCGGCGGGGGAGGCCTCGTCGGTGTTGACGAACATCGCCCGGCCTTCCAGCGAGCGGCGGGCGCCGCGATAGACCGCCACCTTCTCGGGCGTCTCGTCGAGGGCGAAAAGCACCTTGCCCCGCGCCTGGCCCAGGCTCGGCCAACCGCCCGCCAGCACGGCCTCGCGCAGGGTGGCGTGTTTGCCCTGCACGCCGTCGGGCGTGATCAGGCGATCCGGGCCGAACACCGAGCGGATCTCTGCGTCGAGGGCGTCGTAGGCGGCGGCGTCGAAGGCCAGCGGCGTGACCCCGCCCGGCAGAGTGGCCGCGCCGTCCTTGGCGTTGATCAGGATCAGGATCGGCGCGTGGTCGGGATGCGCCACCGACCAGGCCTTCACCTGATCCAAGCAGGCGACGAAGGTGACACAGGAGACGCGGAAATCAACGTCAGGCATGTGGATGGTCTTGAAGCCGGGCCGGGCGAGGGCGGCGGCGGTCGCCGGCGGCAGGATCGTTCCCCCGCCCAGGGCGGTCAGCGGACGGGCGTAGCGACCGCCGGCCGGATCATGGACGACGTCGAGTTCCAGTTGACGGGCGCCGGCGTCCAGCTGTTCGGCCAGCGGTCGATGGGCGTAGTCGAGGCCCAGCACCGGCTCGCCGCGCGCCGCGACCATGGCGGCCAGCTCTTCGGCCGGGATGGCCAGCTTGTAGCTGTTGTGGGTGCCCACGGCCGTCAAGTCGTTGAGCCGCAGGCTCGCGTCCATCCAGGCTCTGGCGCAGGCTGGTGGACCGGCCGAGGCGGCGTCCTTGGCCTGAAGCGAGCAGGGGGCGGACGCGGCGGCGCTGGCTCCCATCCACAAGGCGGCGATCATGGCCAGCATCGAAAGATTCCCCGAACAAGACGGCTGTTCATAAGGCGCGCGTGTGACGGTTCGGCGTCGTTCCCCGGCGTCATTCCCGGGCGGCGTGGCCGGCGCGCACTTTCATCGCGTCGTCACAAATTTCGCAATCCGGAGTCATCAACGCCCGCTAACCGCCAGCCTCCACCGTGAGGATCTCAATAGCGAGGTCCTCCTACCGGTGATGTCGTGGGGGCTAAATGTCGAATTTGAAGAAGATGCTGGTGACCAGTGTGGCGATGAGCGTTGTGGCCATGGCCATGCTGACCGGCGCGACCGCCGCGGTCGCCGCCGACGTCGCGCCGGCGGCCGACGCCGCCACTGCGGTTGACGCCGTGGTGGTCAATGGGTTCCGCAAGTCCTTGGGCCTGGCGCGCCAGGCCAAGAAGGAAGCCAGCATAACGTCGGACACCATCGTCGCCGAAGATATGGCCAAGTTCCCCGACCTCAACCTGGCGGAGTCGCTGCAGCGCCTGCCGGGCGTGGCCATCAATCGCGAAGGCGGCGAAGGCCGCCGGGTGTCCTTGCGCGGCCTGGGGCCCGACTTCACCCGCGTGCAGCTGAACGGCATGGAAGTGCTGGGCAATGTCGACTCGCCGATGGACAGCCGCGGCCAGACCTCGCGCGACCGCGCGTTCGACTTCAACATCTTCGCCTCTGAGCTGTTCTCCAAGATCGACGTGCGCAAGTCGTTCTCGGCCGAGCAGGACGAGGGCGGCATGGCCGGCACCGTCGGCCTCTACACCTCCAAGCCGTTCGACTATTCCGGAACCAAGGCGGCGCTGTCCGTGCAGGGCGGCACCAACTCCTCGACCAAGGACTTCCAGCCGCGCGGCGCGGCCATGATCAGCAAGAACTGGGACGACAAGTTCGGCGTCCTGGTCTCGGTGGCCTATTCCAAGCGCCAGACCGAGGAGCAGGGCTACAACACCTATGGCGCCGGCACGCAGAAGGCGGATGCCGCCAATGTCGTCAAACTCAGCGCCGCCGATCAGGTCAAGGCCAGAAACGGCGAGCTGATCTTCGCGCGCGGCAACCGCCTGACGGTCTGGGGCTCGGACCAGGAGCGCCTGGGCGTGACCACGGCGCTGCAATGGCGGCCGGTCGAGAACGTCACCGTGACCCTGGACGCCCTGCACGGCGAGTTCACCAATTCGCGCAGCGAGAACAGCCTGGCCACCCGCGCCAGCGTGGGTTCGACCATCCTGGGCGGCGCCACCAAGCACTCGGGGGTCACGACCGCCGCGCCGGTGCTGAACTCGATCCAGTACGATCAGTACAACACAGTGATCTACGCCGATGTCGACAACACCGTCTTCGCCACCGAAACCCGGCGCCAGGAAACCGAAAACACCTTCGACCAACTGGTGCTGACCGGCGAATGGAAGGTCAGCGACAAGCTGACCCTGGACGGCCACATCGGCCAGGAGACCTCGGACTACGACATCCCGATCTCGGACAAGTTCTACACCGAGGCGTTCGGCGGCCTGATCACCGACTATCGCGGCGACACCGGCAAGAACACCTACAAGTGGAACACCACCGACCCGAACAATTATCGCGCCCACGAGATCGACTTCTCGGCCACCTATCAGAGCACCGAGCTGAAGAACGCCGAGTTCAACGGGGCCTATGAGGTCAACGACGCCGTCGTGCTGAAGGGCGGCGCCTCCTATCGCGGCTTCAAGAATTCGGGCTACACCCAGGCCACCGACGACCTCAATAAGACCGCCTGGGAAAACGGCACGCTGGATGACAAGGTCAACGGCTACTACACGATCTTCGACCAGCACGACGACCAGTCCTGGGTCAATGTCGACTGGGACAAGGCCCTGGCCGCCTATGGCGTCACCCGCACCCTGGGCGCGCCGAAGTCGATCTACGAGGTCGAGGAAAACACCAAGGCCGGCTATCTGCAGCTGGACTGGAAGGCTCAACTGCTGGGCAAGCCGGTGCGCGGCAACGTCGGCCTGCGCGCCTATGAGACCGAGCTGACCTCGTCGGGCGTCATGGCCGTTCGCGGCGTCAACACCCCGACCGTCGCCGAGAAGAAGTATTCGGGCGTCCTGCCGGCCTTCAACGCCGTGATGGAGCTGTCCGATCAGTTTCAGATCCGCGCCGCGGTCGCCCAGAACATCAACCGCCCGTCGTTGGGCGCCTATGCGATGAACGGTACGATCAGCGTCGATGGCTCGACGGTGACGGTCTCGACCGGCAACCCCAATCTCGAGCCCTACACCTCCGACGAGTTCGACCTGTCGGCCGAATGGTACTTCGGCAGCGTCGGCATGCTGACGGCCGGCGTGTTCCACAAGAACATCGACGGTCTGGTCGCCAGTCAGACCACCAACAATGTGAGCTATGCCAGCACCGGCCTGGCCGAGGGCCTTTATCCAGGCGTCACCGGCTCAACCAACGTCACCTCCTATACGCGCTCGGTGAACCTCAACAACGCCAAGCTGACCGGCTTTGAACTGAGCGCCCAGAGCGACTTCTTCTTCCTGCCGGGTCCACTCAAGAACCTCGGGATGGTCGCCAATGTCACCTTCATCGATTCCGAGACGACCAACGGCGCCGTGAAGAGCGCGATCTACGGCATGTCCGACCTCAACCACAACGTCACCCTCTACTACGAGACGACCAAGTGGGGCGCGCGGGTGTCGTCGAACTATCGCTCGGACTATCTGATCGACAGCGGCGGCTTCAACGCCACCACCTATATCGACGCTGCGGCCTTCTATCAGCTGACCCCGCGGATTCGCCTGTCGCTTGACGCAGTCAACCTGTCGGACGAGCGTGAGGAGCAGACCAACAGCTATTTCACCCCGGCCGGGGCCAACGGCACGCCGCCGGCCGGACCGACCGGCGCCAAGCGGCTGTGGAACTACACCACCAGCGGCCGCACGGTGTTCGTCGGCGTCGCAATGCAGTTCTGAACAGGTTAAAGCCGGCGTTTCGCGAAGCCGCTCGAGGAAAACCTCGGGCGGCTTTCGCGACTCCGGTCGCGCTGGACGAAGCCGGGGCGGGGAGCTTTGAGGCGACCGTCGCAGAGTCTCCATCAAGCTGTCGGCAAACTGACATGGAGCGTCGCTAGCCAGGGCGCCTTAGGGCGGAACGTTGGTTCGAGTCCCGTTGAGGGCAGGATCGCCGCCATGGCCTGGCTACGCGACATAGACCGATGGTTCGGGGCGAGGGTGCTGCCGCATGCGAGCGGCTTTCGCGCCTACGCCCTGCGGCTGACCGGCGACGAGGGCGACGCCGAGGACCTGGTCCAGGAGGCCTATGCCCGGGTGCTGAGCCTGGCCGACTGGCGGCGGCTCGAAGCGCCGGAGCGCTTCGTCCTGACCATCATCCGCAACCTGGCCTTCGAGCGCTTTCGGCGGGCCAAGGTGGTGGGAATTCGCCAGATCGGTGTCCTGGATCTCGAAACCCTACCTGATCCCGCGCCCGACGCCTATGTCGCCACCACCGCCCGGCAGGAGCTGGATAGGGTGTTGGCGGCGATGGACCGATTGCCGCCGCAATGCCGAAAAGTGCTGACCTTGCGAAAAATAGAGGCCTTGGCGCCTCGCGACATAGCGGTAAGGCTGGGCTTATCCGTCTCTACGGTTGAGAAACATCTGTCCAAGGCCTTGAGGCTTCTCACCGAGGCCCTGGCGGAGGATGAAGACGGCAGTATCAAGAGTAGACCGGGGTCATGGCTCAGCAAGGCGAGGAAGACAGAGCGGCGTTGATCGCCCAAGCCTCGGACTGGCTGTCGCGTCTGGACGCCGGTCGCGCCACCGCCGAACAGCTGGAGACCTGGCGCGGCGCCGATCCGCGCCGGGCGGCCGCCTTCGCCGAGGTCGCCAGCGTCTGGTCGCGGCTCGACGTCCTGCGCGACGCGCCCGAGCGCGTCGAACCGCGGAGCGGTTCTGGCT
>NZ_JBAPVS010000367.1:0-34106 GCF_049283275.1 Caulobacter sp.
TGATCATCGCCGGCGGCAGCGCCTATAGCCGGGTGATCGACTTCGCCAAGTTCCGCCAGATCGCCGACAGCATCGGCGCCTATCTGATGGTCGACATGGCCCACTTCGCCGGCCTGGTGGCCGGCGGGGCCTATCCCAGCCCCATTCCCCACGCCCACGTGGTCACCACCACCACCCACAAGACCCTGCGCGGGCCGCGCGGCGGCATGGTGCTGACCAATGACGAAACCATCATCAAGAAGGTCAATTCGGCGGTGTTCCCCGGCCTGCAGGGCGGTCCGCTGGAACACGTGATCGCCGCCAAGGCCGTGGCCTTCGGCGAAGCGTTGCAGCCGGCGTTCAAGGCCTATGCCCAACAGGTGATCGACAACGCCCGGGCGCTGTCCGAGGCGCTGCAGGCTCAAGGCGTCAACATCGTCTCGGGCGGCACCGACAGCCATCTGATGCTGGTCGACCTGCGGCCCAAGGGCGTGACGGGCCGCGACGCCGAGCACAGCCTCGAGCGCGCCCACATGACCTGCAACAAGAACGGCGTGCCCTTCGACACCGCGCCGTTCACGGTGACCTCGGGCATCCGCCTGGGCACGCCGGCCGGCACCACCCGCGGCTTCGGCGCGGCCGAGTTCACCCGCGTGGGCCAATTGATCGGCGAGGTCGTCAACGGGCTGGCGGTCAACGGTCCTGACGGCAACGCCGAGGTCGAGGCCAAGGTGCGCGAGGAAGTCCTGGCCTTGACGGCTAGGTTCCCGATCTACAACTAATAGGCCAGTCGCGGTCGGGAGGGCCCTAGATCATGCGTTGCCCGTTCTGCGGCCACATGGAAAGCCAGGTCAAGGACAGCCGCCCTTCGGAAGACGGGGCGGCGATCCGTCGTCGCCGGCTGTGTCCGGAGTGCGGCGGCCGCTTCACCACCTTCGAGCGGGTGCAGCTGCGCGAGCTGACCATCCTCAAGCGTTCGGGCCGGCGCTCGCCGTTCGATCGCGAGAAGCTGGTCCGCTCGATCTCGATCGCCACCCGCAAGCGCCCGGTCGATCCCGAGCGGGTCGAGCGGATGGTCAACGGCATCGTTCGCCAGCTGGAAAGCCAGGGCGAGACCGAGCTGCCGTCCTCGGCGGTGGGCGAGATGGTGATGAAGGCGCTAAAATCACTCGATGACGTCGCCTATGTCCGCTACGCCTCGGTCTATCGCGATTTCCGGGAAACTAGCGATTTCGCAAAGTTTCTAGGGCAGGAAGGTCTGAGCGACGTCGCCGAAGACGAGCTATAGGCGCATTCTATGATTTGGTTTCGGCGGCGAGACCGCTGGAACTGCGATTCGATTTGGCCACGGCGCCGTTTGGTGCGAAGTGACCGATCCTATCGAGGAGAATTCGAAGGACTATGGTGGAAGACAAAATTCGCCTGCTGATCGTGGAAGCCCGGCGCTATTCGGGGCTTTCCGACGCCTTGCTGCAAGGCGCGGCGCAGGCGATCGACGCCCAGGGCGCCGAGTACGACGTGATCACCGTGTCCGAGGCGATGCAAATCCCGACCGCGATCGCCTTGGCCGAGGAGGCCGGCAACCGGCCCGTCGGCGTGCGCTATGACGGGTTCGTGGCGCTGGGCGTCATCATCCGGGGTGAGACCTACCATTCCGAAATCATGGCCAACGAGACCGCGCGCGGGCTCAACGACCTGTCGTTCGGCAAGCGCCTGGCCATCGGCTACGGCGTGCTGACAGTCGACGAGGAAGACCAGGCCTGGAGTCGGGCGCGGGTCTCGGAAGGCGATCGCGGCGGCAAGGCCGCCCAGCAATGCCTGGAGATCGTCGGCTTGAAGCGTCAGCTCGCGGGACAGGCGCGATGAGCCGCGGCGATCGCATCCAGCCGCGTTCGGTGGCCCGCCTGGCCGCCGTCCAGGCCCTCTACCAGATGGAAGTCTCCGGTGTCGGCGTCGACGCGGTGGTCCGCGAGTTTTCCGAGCACCGCTTCGACCGCGCCGTCGACGGGCCGGACGGCGATCACCTGGCCCAGGCCGACGAGACCTTTTTCGCCGACCTGGCCAAGGGCGTCGTCGCCCATCAGGCCGGCATTGACCAGGCCATCGTCAAGCGCCTGGCCTCGGGCTGGAAGCTGGAGCGCCTGGACGCCACGGCCCGCGCGGTCCTGCGTTCGGGGGCCTATGAGCTGATGCACAGGCCTGACGTGCCCAAAGAGGTCGTGATCGACGAATATGTCGAGATCGCCAAATCGTTCTTCGAGGGACCGGAATCCGGTTTCATCAACGGCGCCCTGGACGCTATCGCGCGTGACGCCAGAAGCTGACGACGATTGGTTCGACGAACCGACGGCGCAAGCGCCGGCGGTCGATGACGCGTGGTTCGACGAGGCCGCGACGCCCGCCGCCGCGCCGCCTGTCGACGAGTTCGGCCTGATCGAGCGGTTGATGCGGCCGTTGACCCGTGGCGACCAGGCGGCGCTGTCCTTGCTGGACGACGCGGCCGTGCTGCCCTCGCGCCCCGGTTACGACCTGGTGATCACCAAGGACGCCATGGTGGCCGGCGTGCACTTCCTGGCCGGCGAGGATCTGGACGTGGTGGCCAAGCGGCTGCTGCGCACCAATCTCTCCGACCTGGCTGGCAAGGGCGCGGTTCCTTACGGCTACTTCCTGGCGGTGGGCTGGCCTTCGGGCACCACCCTGACCGACCGCGAGACTTTCGCGAGGGGCCTGGCCGAGGACGGCGAGCTTTACGACATCAGCCTGCTGGGCGGCGACACGGTCGCCACCTCGGGCCCTATGGTGGTCTCGGCCACGCTCCTGGGCTGGGTGCCCAGCGGCGACGCCGTGCTGCGCAAGGGCGCGCGCGTCGGCGATCGGCTGATGGTCTCCGGCACCATCGGCGACGGCTGGCTGGGCCTTCTGGCCCACTGGGGCGAGGTCGAGGATCCCGACGGCGGCCTGGTGCGCCGCTATCGCCTGCCGCCGCCGCGCCTGGCCATCCGCGACGCCCTGCGCGCCTATGCCCGTGCGGCCGCTGACGTTTCCGACGGCCTGCTGGCCGACGCGGCTCACGTGGCCAAGGCCAGCGGCCTGCGGGTCAAGGTCGATCTGGACCGCCTGCCGCTGTCGCCCGGCGCCCGTCATTGGCTGGGCGCTCAGCCGGAAGCCGGCGAGGCGCGGATGTCGCTGGCTTCAGGCGGCGACGACTACGAGATCGTCTGCGCCGTCGATCCCACCGACGTGGCCGCCTTCCAAGCCGCCGCCATGGCCGCCGGCGTCCCCGTGCGCGACATCGGCGAGTTCGTGGAAGGCGAGGGGATTTGCGCCCTGTTCAAGGGCAAGGACATTACGCCTGAACGGCTGGGCTGGCTGCACGGCTGAGGCCAGTAGCAAAACCTCAAGCCTTCCCGGCTAAACCAATGGACATGACCCGTCCGTTGCTCACCTCCCGCCGCGTCCTGCTGACCGCTTCGCTGGCTCTGCTGGCGACGCCGGCCTTCGCCAACTCGGCTAAGAAAGAGAAGAAGGGCGGCAAGGAAGGCGAGGAGGAAGCGCCCGATCCGGTGATCAAGCTGCAGTCGATGGTCCTGCCGGTCATCGTCGGCGGCAAGCTGATCAACTACGTCTTCGTGCAGATGACCATCACCTTGAAGCCCGAGGTGTCGACCACGGTCTTTGACGACAAGGAGCCGCACCTTCGCGACGCCATCGTTCGCCAGGCCCACAGCAAGCCGTTCGTGCGCCCCGACAGCTATGTCGCCCTCGACGAGGCCCGCCTGAAGGCCGCGGTCCTGCGCGAGACCAACGGCCTGATCGGGCCGGGCAAGGTGGCGCTGGTGACGGTGGTCAAGCAGACGCCGCGCAACTTCGTCGCGCCGCCGCCCAAGCCCGACGCCAAGGCCAAGCCGGCGCCGCCCCGCGAGCCCGAAGGCGACCCCAATCTCGTCCCCTAGGCAGGCCAGGCCTGCGATCTCGGTTCAGGCCTAAGTGAACGCCATTCCCGCAATCGGTTGACACCCGCCGGTCATTTGGCACTGTCCTGCCCTTGGCGTCGTCATGACGCCATCAGGGAGCATCGAGGGGGAATGAGGCCATAGGCCCGCCCGTCGCGTGCGGCCGGGGGCGGTCTTTTCTGATCGTAGTCCTGTCGAGGCGGCGACCCTCTCGTGATTTGAACGCGAAAGAGGGCGACTTACCCATGAGTTCTTGGCTTTACGTGGCCATAGGGGCCGGACTGCTGGCGGTGCTGTACGGCGCCGTGCAGACGGCGTCTCTGATGCGGGCTTCGCCCGGCAATGCGAAGATGCAGGAGATCGCCGCGGCGATCCAGGAAGGGGCCCAGGCCTATCTGAACCGCCAATATACGACGATCGCCATCGTCGGGGTGGTGGTCATCGCCCTGCTGACCTTCTTCTTCAAGTCGTGGGAGCAGCCGGTCGGCTTCGCCCTGGGCGCGATCCTGTCGGGCGCGGCCGGCTTCGCGGGCATGCTGATCTCGGTGCGCGCCAACGTCCGCACCGCCCAGGCTTCGTCCGAGAGCCTGGCCAAGGGTCTGTCGATGGCCTTCACCTCCGGCGCCGTGACCGGCATGCTGGTGGCGGGCTTCGCCCTGATCGGCGTGGCCGGCTACTTCGCCGTGCTGCTGAAGACGGGCCATGCGGGCACCGACCGCGTGGTGGTCGATTCGCTGGTCTCGCTGGGTTTCGGCGCCAGCCTGATCTCGATCTTCGCCCGTCTGGGCGGCGGCATCTTCACCAAGGGCGCCGACGTGGGCGGCGATCTGGTGGGCAAGGTCGAGGCCGGCATTCCGGAAGATGACCCGCGCAACGCCGCGACCATCGCCGACAACGTGGGCGACAATGTCGGCGACTGCGCCGGCATGGCCGCCGACCTGTTCGAGACCTACGCGGTGACCACGGTCGCCACCATGGTCCTGGCGGCGATCTTCTTCCGCGGCACGGAAGCCGTGTCGTCGATGATGCTGCTGCCGCTGGCCATCTGCGCGGTCTGCATCGTCACCTCGATCATCGGCTCGTTCGCCGTGCGCCTGGGCAAGAAGCAGAACATCATGGGGGCCCTCTATCAGGGGCTGATCGTCACGGGCGTGCTGTCGATCCCGGCGGTCTATTATGTGATCCACCAGCTGGTGCCGACCGCCGTCACGGTGGGCGACCGCAGCTTCGACGCCAACGCCCTGTTCTTCTGCGGCCTGGCCGGCCTGGCCGTGACCGCCGCGATCGTGGTGATCACCGAATACTACACCGGCACCAACTTCCGCCCGGTCAAGTCGGTGGCCCAGGCCAGCGTCTCGGGTCACGGCACCAACGTGATCCAGGGTCTGGCCATGTCGCTGGAGTCCACGGCCCTGCCGGCCCTGACCATCATCGTCGGCATCCTGGTGACGTATAACCTGGCGGGCCTGTTCGGCATCGCCATCGCCACCACCACCATGCTGTCCCTGGCCGGCTTCATCGTCGCCTTGGACGCCTTTGGTCCGGTCACCGACAACGCCGGCGGCATCGCCGAAATGGCCGGCCTGCCGCCGGAAGTCCGCGTCACCACCGACGCCCTGGACGCCGTGGGCAACACCACCAAGGCCGTCACCAAGGGCTACGCCATCGGTTCGGCCGGCCTGGGCGCCCTGGTGCTGTTCGCCGCCTATACCGAAGACCTGAAGTTCTTCTCGGCCCATGCCGAGCCCGGCAGCTTCTTCGAAGGCATGGGTCCGGTGACCTTCGACCTGTCCAACCCCTATGTCGTGGTCGGCCTGCTGTTCGGGGGGCTGCTGCCCTTCCTGTTCGGCGGCATGTCGATGACGGCCGTGGGTCGGGCGGCCGAGGCGGTCGTGGCCGAGGTGCGTCGTCAGTTCCGCGAGAACCCGGGCATCATGACCTATCAGGTCAAGCCTGAGTACGGCAAAGCCGTGGACATCCTGACCAAGGCGGCGATCCGCGAGATGATCGTGCCGTCGCTGCTGCCGGTGGTTTCGCCGGTGGTGCTGTTCTTCGTGATCCAGGCCATCGCCGGCAAGGTCGACGCGTTCGCCGCGCTCGGCGCCATGCTGATGGGCGTGATCGTCACCGGCCTGTTCGTCGCCATCTCGATGACCAGCGGCGGCGGCGCCTGGGACAACGCCAAGAAGGTGATCGAAGAAGGTTTCACCGACAAGGACGGCGTCCTGCATACGAAGGGCGGCGACACCCACAAGGCCGCCGTCACCGGCGACACCGTCGGCGACCCTTACAAGGACACGTCGGGTCCCGCCGTGAACCCGATGATCAAGATCACCAACATCGTGGCTCTGCTGCTGCTGGCGGTTCTGGCCCACGGCGTCTGATCGAACTTCAAGACCCTGACATGACGACGCCCCGGAGGTTTCCCTCCGGGGCGTTTTCATTGGGCAGGATCGAGCGGCTTAGCTGCGGCGACCGTCGTGGCGGCCGTCGTAACGGTCGTTGCGGTCGTGACGGTCGTCGCGATCGCGGCGCTCCCACTTGATCTGGCGGCTCAGGCGATCGAAGCGGGCGTCCAGGTCGGCGCGCTCCCGCATCGACAGGCCGTTCGACCGGCGATAGCTGGTTTCCAGACGGCTGATCGACCGGAATTCGCCGCGCAGGCGCATGGCCTCCGAGCGGGTCAGGGAGCCGTTGCGGACGCCCATGTCGATGCGGTGATCGAGGCTGGCCTGGCGCTGGTTGATCGGCTGCCACGGGGCGGCCTGAGCGGTCAGGGGGGCGGCGGCGACGGACGCCAGGGCGGCCAGGGCGAGAAGAGTGCGCTTCATGATTAGTCTCCGACGATGTTCTGTCGGGCGCCCGACGCGTCCGATGGAGGCCATAAAGCGCCACCCTGGCTGAACGTTCCCGGAGCCTGTCGTTGTCGTGCGTTCATGTGGCGCCGTCGCGGATGAACAGAACCTCGCCGCGACCGTTGTCTGACCGGGCCAGGCTTGTGGCCAAGGGACGGGCGACGACACGTGACATTGCAGCAAGAACTGTCCTTCGGTCTGATCGGCGCGACGGTGCTTTGCTTCATTTGGGGACGCTGGCGCTATGATCTCGTCGCCCTGGGCGCCCTGGCTGTCGGCGTGGTGTCGGGGCTGATCCCGATCAAGTCGGCCTTCGACGGCTTTTCCAACGACATCGTGGTGATCATCGCCAGCGCCCTGGTGCTGAGCGCCGCGATCTCGCGGTCCGGCCTGGTCGACACCCTGATGGCCCCGCTGCTGCCGCACCTGAAGGACGAGCGCACCCAGGTTCCCGTGCTGTCGGCAGTCACGACGCTGCTGTCGATGGTCACCAAGAACGTCGGGGCCCTGGCGCTGATGATGCCCTCGGCCCTGCGCATCGCCCGCACCACCGGCGTGCCGGCGGGACGCCTGCTGATGCCGATGTCGTTCGGCTCGCTGGTCGGCGGCCTGGCCGTGCTGGTCGGCACCTCGCCCAATATCATCGTCTCGGAAGTGCGGCAGGAGGCCTTGGGCCAGCCCTTCGCGATGTTCGACTTCATGCCCGTGGGCGGGACCCTGGCCGTATTGGCGATCCTGTACCTGTCGTTCGCCTATCGCCTGCTGCCCAAGGGTCGCACGGCGGCCATAGACATCGACGCCGCCCTGGCGGCCAACGCCTATGTCACCGAGGTCGAGGTTCCCAAAGGCTGGAGCTTCGAGCAGTCGCGGGTCGCCGACCTGCGCAGGGCGGCGGGCGAGGCGGTGGCGGTGGTGGCCCTGTTGCGGGGGCGTCGGCGGATCGCTTCGCCGCACCCCAACCGCAAGCTGTTGCCGGGTGATGTCCTGCTGCTGGAGGGCCAGCAGCAGGAGCTGAACGAGCTGATCGTCAAGGCCAAGCTGAAGCTGACCGACGCCGACCGCCCCGTCGTGATGGAGGAGCCCACCGACGAGGTGCGGGTGGTCGAGGCGGTGATCGGCGCGGAGTCCGATCTGATCGGTCACACGGCCAAGAGCCTGGCGCTGAACGACACCTATGGCGTCAACCTGCTCGGCGTCAGCCGCGCGGGCTATCGCATGGTCGGCCGTCTGGCCACGGTGCGGATGAAGGCGGGGGACATTCTGGTGCTGCAGGGCGCTGAACAGAAGCTGCCCACGGCCTTGCAGGCGCTGGGTTGCCTGCCGCTGGCCGAGCGAGAGGTGCGGCTAGGAGGCATTCGCCACGCCCTGCTGCCGACCGCTATCCTCGCCGTCGCCATGCTGCTGGTGGCTTTTGGGGTGCTGCCGGTGGCTGGAGGTTTCTTCGCCGCCGCCGTCCTGGTGGTCGCCACCGGCGCCCTTCGGATGCGCGAGGCCTATGCGGCGCTGGACGCCCCGGTGCTGGTGCTGGTGGCCGCCCTGATCCCGGTCAGCGACACGGTGCAGGCCAGCGGCGGCACCGACCTGATCGCTGGATGGCTATCGGGCGCGTTCCACGGCCTGCCGCCGCTGCTGACCCTGACCGCCATGATGGCGGTGGCCATGGCGGCCACGCCGTTCCTGAACAACGCCGCCACGGTGCTGATCGTCGCCCCGATCGGCCTGGGCCTGGCCAAGCACCTGGGGCTGAGCCCCGACCCGTTCCTGATGGCGGTGGCGGTGGGAGCCGGGTGCGACTTTCTTACGCCGGTGGGCCACCAGTGCAACACACTGGTGCTGGGGCCGGGCGGCTACCGGTTCGGCGACTACGCCCGGCTGGGCGCGCCGCTCACCGTGTTGATACTGGTCGTGGCGCCCAGCCTGATCGTCCTGTTCTGGCCGTTCGCAGGCGGCTGATGGCCGCGTGGATCAGTAGATGTCTTCCGGATCCAGCATCGGCTCGGGATCGACCTGGCCGTTGGCGTCGGTGAAGACTTTCGTGGCGGCGGTCTCGACGACGCCGCGCCGCTCCTGGCCGATGTAGTCGTGATCGATCTTGCGGCGGCGGCATGGGCCGAAATAGGCCCCGACGCGGACGAATTCGCGCGGGTTGTTGATGACTTCATTGACCCGATGCAGCACGCCGCGTGCGTTCAGGGGCTTGGCCAGGAATTCGGTGACCCCGGCCATGATCGCTTCGTCGAGGCTGGCGCGGGTGGCGTGGCCGGTGATCATGATGATCGGGACGTAGGGATTGCTGCTGGCCGGCGAGGTGCGCACCCAGCGAATGAACGCCAGGCCGTCGACCGGCTGCATCATCAAGTCGGTGAAGACGATGTCGATTTCGCGCTCGGTGAAGATCTTCAGCGCTTCGACGCCGTCGTTGGCCTCCAGGATCTTTCGGATGCCCAGCGATTTCAGGATCGTTCCGATGATCTCGCGCATCGGCGCGTTGTCGTCGACGATGAGCACCGTCAAAGGACGCAGATCGGGCGCGCTCAAGGTCATCCCCCCGGAAAAGTCGCGGCGTCGCGATACGCTGCCGCAGCCTTACTCCGGAGATTGCGGGACTCGTCGTTTAGAAACCGTTGACGACGAGGCAATTTGTCGCGGAGTTTCAGCCGCTTGCGCTTAAAGGGATTGTGCTGGGCCGAACTCTACCTTGGGGAAGGCCTAGCGCCGATCCTGCGGGCGGTTGCCGGGGCTCTCGTCGTCCTGCGGCAGCATTCCGCCGCGGCCGACGTTGCCCAGAAGCTGCTCGAGGATGGTCATTTCGCGACCGCGGGTCGGGGTCTCGTGGCCATTGTAAGCGATGACCTTGCCGTCCTTCAGCGTGTAGGTGGCGACCGAGGCGACCTTTTCGTCGGCGGGATTGAAGGTGATCGCCACCACGTCGCGCTTGATCACGCGCGGCCTGTAGAAGGCCACCCGGTCGGTGGTCTGCGAGATATAGTACCAGGCGTTCTGATCGAAGGTCGACGTGGCCGAAGGCGAGCCGAGCTTTTCGGTCACAGTCGACTTGCTGTCCTCGCCGATCTTCATCTCGGCGGGCTTGGCTTCGATGGCCTGGAAGCCCGAATAGCTCGTCAGCGGCGTACAGCCTCCGGCGACGGCGGCGAGGCCGATGACGGCGGCGGCGAGAACGGCAGGACGAAACATTGAGGCTCCGGAACCTAAACAGGCTGACTTTGACCTATCGCCCGCGCGGGCTTAGTTCAATGGTCCGCGTGGATTGAACGGCTAACTAGTTCGGCGTCGCGGCGAAATCGAGGCGAAGTGATGTTTCTGAACCGGCTGTTCAAACCCAGGCCCGCCAAGACGGCAGGGGGCAAGCTCTATGCCTCGGCGGCGGCGCAGGCCCGTTCGCCGGTCTTCTATGCCCAGATGGGCGTGAACGACACGATGGAGGGCCGGTTCGAGCTTTTCACCCTGCACGTGGCGCTGCTGCTGGAGCGGCTGAAGGGGCAGGGTGAGTCGGCGGCCGAGGTCTCGCAGGAGACTTTCAACGCCTACACGCACGGCCTGGACGACGCTTTCCGCGAGATCGGGGTCTCCGACACCGCCGTCGGCAAGAAGATGAAGAAGCTGGTCGGCGCCGCCTATGGCCGCCTCAAGGCGTTCGACGAGGCGGCCGGCGCCTTGCCCGACCGCGCCGTGCTCAGCGCCGCCCTGGCCCGAACCGCCTTCGAGGAGCGAGGCGAGGGCGACTTGGCGGCCTTGACCGACTATGTGGTGGCCGCGCGCGACCGACTGGCGGCTTTGCCGCTCGAGACCCTGCTTCAAGGAGAGGCCCAATGGCCGAAGGCGTGATCGATTCCTGGCCCAGCACGGTCACCCTGGGCCGGGTGAGCCGCGGCGGCGTTGATCTGCGATTCGAACTGGAAGAACCCGCGCTTCGGGAGATCGCCAAGACCCTGGGCCTGGTTTCGCTGGAATCGCTGACCGCCGAGGTCTTCCTGCGGCCCTGGATGGACGGCGCAGAGGTTTCGGGCCTGATCCGGGCCCGGGTGACCCAGGTGTGCAGCGTCTCGGCCGACGAGTTCGAAGAGCCGATCGAATCGCGGTTCAGCGTCCACGTCCTGCCGGCCGACAGCGAATACGCGCCTCCAGACGATGACGCCGGCGGCGAGTTGGGCCTGGATCCCGAGGGCGACGATCCGCCCGACGTGCTCGAGGGCGAAACCATCGACGTCTCCGCCTATGTGATCGAGCACCTGGCCTTGGAGCTGGATCCGTTCCCCCGCAAGCCGGGCGCGGTGTTTCAGCCGCCGCCAGAGCCAGTGGACCTTTCTCCCTTCGCCGCCCTGAAAAAGCTGAAGAACGACCCCGACGCCGGAGGGGAAGGGGCCTGAAATGGCGGAGTCCTCGCGCTTGCGTGATATTCTTGCGGCTGTATCGTCCCGCCGCCTTGCCATCACCCTTGAATGGGCGGTGCGCCGCTACAGGAGCCGTTAGCGCCTCGTGCCTCAACTTGTAGTCATTTCGATCGACGCCATGGGCGGGGATCACGGTCCGTCCGTGATCGTTCCCGCCGTGGCGCTCGCCGCCAAGAGCCTTCCCGACGTCCGCTTCCTGCTGCATGGCGACGAGGTCCAGCTGAACGCTCAGTTGGCCAAGTCCCCCGCCGCCCGCGCCGTCAGCGAGGTGCGCCACACCGACAAGGCCATTTCGATGGAGGAAAAGCCCGCCCAGGCCATGCGTCGGGGCAAGGGCACCAGCCTGTGGAACGCGGTCGAGGCCATCCGGGCCGGTGAAGCCGCCGCCTGCGTCTCGGCCGGCAACACCGGCGCCCTGATGGCGATCTCCAAGCTGATCCTGCGCATGGGCGCCAATCTGGAGCGGCCGGCGATCGTGGCCAGCTGGCCGACGATGCGCGGCGTCTCGGCCGTGCTAGACGTCGGCGCCAATGTCGAAAGCGACGCCAAGCAGCTGATCGAATTCGCGATCATGGGCGCGGCCTTCCACCACGCGGTGCATGGTTCGGAGCGCCCGACCGTGGGCCTGCTCAATGTCGGGTCCGAGGACCAGAAGGGCCATGAGGAGGTGCGCGAGGCGCACGCCATCCTCAAGGAAACCAAGCTGGACTTCGATTATCGCGGCTTCGTCGAGGGCACCGACATCGCCAAGGGCACCGTCGATGTGGTCGTCACCGACGGCTTCACCGGCAATGTGGCCCTGAAGACCGCCGAGGGCCTGGCCCGGTTCTTCGCGGCCGAGATCAAGTCGACCCTGACCTCCGGCCCGCTGGCCATGCTGGGGGCCTTGATCGCCTCGGGCGCGCTGTTGAAGATGCGCCGGCGTCTGGATCCTGGCCGGGTCAACGGCGGCCCGCTGCTGGGCCTCAACGGCATCGTGGTCAAGAGCCACGGCGGGGCGGACGCTGTCGGCTACGCCTCGGCCATCCGCGTGGCGGTCGATCTGGCCCGCAGCGACTTCTCAGCCGAGATCGACCGCAATCTGAAACGCCTGACCGAAACCGGCCTTGCATCCGGTGCAGATGAAACGGCCATTCCCAGCAATGGGGGCGCGTCGGGCGCCGAGGGCCAGGGAGCTTCCGAGTGAGCGTAATTCGTAGCGCCGTCACCGGCGTCGGGGCCTATCTACCGGACAACATCGTCACCAACGACCAGTTGGCCCAGACCGTCGACACCAGCGACGCCTGGATCGTCGAGCGCACGGGCATTCGCCAGCGCCACATGGTGGCCGACGACCAGCCGGTCTCGGACCTGGCCTTCCGCGCCGCCCAGCAGGCGCTGGAGCGGGCCGGCAAGACCGCTGCCGACGTCGACCTGATCATCGTGGCCACCACCACGCCGGACATGACCTTTCCGGCTGTCGCCACCATCGTCCAGCGCAAGCTGGGCGCGCCGGTCGGCATCGCCTTCGATATCCAGGCCGTCTGCTCGGGCTTCGTCTATGCGCTCAGCGTCGCTGACGGCTTCGTGGCCCGCGGCCACGCCAAGTGCGCCCTGGTGATCGGGGCCGAGACCATGACCCGGCTGATGGACTGGACCGACCGCGGCACCTGCGTGCTGTTCGGCGACGGCGCCGGCGCCGTGGTGCTGGAGCCGCGCGAAGGGCAGGGGACCACGGCCGACCAGGGCGTGCTCGGTTTCGCCCTGCGCGCGGACGGCACCAAGCAGGAGCTGCTCTATGTCGACGGCGGTCCGTCGACCACGGGCACGGTCGGTAAGCTGCGCATGCTGGGCAATCAGGTGTTCAAGCACGCGGTGATCAACATTTCCGAGGCGATCCACGCCGCCGCCGAGGCCGCGCATGTGACGATCCCCGAGGTCGACTGGTTCATCCCGCACCAGGCCAACCAACGGATCCTGGCCGGTGTCGCCCATCGGGTGGGCATCGACGAGGACAAGGTGATCTCGACCGTCGCCCTGCACGCCAACACCTCGGCCGCCTCGATCCCCCTGGCCCTCGCCCAGGGCGTAGCCGACGGCCGGATCAAGCCGGGCCAGCTGCTGCTGCTCGAGGCGATGGGCGGCGGGCTGACCTGGGGCGCCTGCGTTCTGCGACTTTAAGGCCAAGCTTGGCTTTTTGGACCGCTAGCTTGCGCTATCGTCTCAAGTCTTGGCGCTCAGCCTTTGACTCCATGCGATAATCACGGCATGCAGGCTTGAGTTGATGAGAGCGCGTTGCAGAAACACGGGGCTCCGCCTTGTCGGACGCGGGCGCTTTAGGTTTGTCAATCAAGCGTAAGGGGGCGTCATGAAAGGCGCGACATTGACCCGGGCCGATCTCTGCGAGGCGGTCCACGAAGAAGTCGGTCTGACCCGCCAGGACTGCGCGGGCCTGGTCGAACGCACCCTGGATCTGGTCGCCGAGGCGCTGGAACAGGGTGAGACGGTCAAGCTTTCCGGTTTCGGCGTCTTTCAGGTTCGCGACAAGCGGGCCCGCATGGGCCGCAATCCCAAGACCGGGGAGCCCGCCGAGATCGAGCCCCGCCGGGTGATCGGTTTCCGGGCCTCGCAAGTCATGAAGGCGCGAATCGATCGCGCCTTGGGCGGCTAAGGGAAATCATGCGGTGGCGAAGGGGCCCAACGCCTTCCGCACGATTTCAGAAGCCGCCGAGGAGCTGGGCGTGCCGCAGCACGTCCTGCGCTTCTGGGAAACCAAGTTCTCGTTCATTCGCCCGATGAAGCGGGCCGGCGGGCGGCGGTTCTACCGCCCGCAGGACATCGCCGTGCTGAGCGGCGTGCGCGCCCTGCTGCACGCCGAGGGCTACACCATCAAGGGCGTGCAGAAGCTGCACCGCGAACAGGGCCTGACCCACGTGATCGCGGCCGGCCTTGGCGACAACGGCTCGGCCGCGCTGGGGGGGCTGACCGACGCCTCGGCGGCCGATTCGTTTCCGCGGGGCGAACTGGGCAAGGAGGCGCGGGACCGATTGGTCATTGCGCTGGACGACCTGCAAGTTGTCAAAGCCCGGCTGGACGGGCTTTTGCGCGGGCTCTGAAGCCGGCTTCAAATCCCCCGGAATTCACCGAGAAATCCCATTGCCCCCGGCAAGACCCGCACCTATAAGGGCGCTCCTTCCGGATCGGAGCGTGGCGCAGCCTGGTAGCGCACTTGACTGGGGGTCAAGGGGTCGCAGGTTCGAATCCTGTCGCTCCGACCATTCCTCCCTTGTGGAGAATGAGACCGGAAGAATGGAAAGGCCGCCCTCCGGGGCGGCCTTTTTCGTTTTGGCTTCAGCGCCCGACCGGCTTGTCCGCCTTGCCCATCCACGACATCAGCGGCATCAGCGGCAAACCCCAGCCCATGCCCGCGACCACGAAGTAGATCAGGTGCACGGCGCGGTTCATGGGCAGGACGTCGTAGAGGCTGGTGAAGGCCCAGATCCAGGCGGCCAGGAACACCAGGATGCCGATCCCGCCGATAAGCTTGCGCACTCTTGCGGGAATTTGGCGGGCGGGAATGAGGGGAGCGCTCAAGCGGGTCTCCGAAAGATGCTCGAAACAATGCCGAGGACGGCCAGGAAGAAGATCGCGCCCGCGCTGGAAACCAGCAGACTGCCGAGGAAGCCGTCGAAGTGCAGGCCCAGTCGCTGGGCGACGAAGGTTCCGATGAACGAACCGACGACACCGATCAAGAGCTTGGTGAACAGCGCATGGTGGCGGAGCAGCACCAGGTCGGCCACCCAGCCGGCCAGGATGCCGATGACCACGGCCACGAACACGCCAACGCCACTCATCGATACGCTCCAACCTCCAGCACCCGCGCATCATCGCACGCCGCGTTCCAGGCGTCATGGGACCATGGACGAAGGGGCGCATCGGGCGTAGGGCAGGGCCTCGCCTTATTCACGCCCTCAACTGACGTTCTTTCCGGCTGTCATGACGTCCTTCTTGCGTTCCGATCGTTCAAGTCCCGTAGCCGTCTGGCTGTTCGTCGTGGCCTTGCTGGTGTTTGGCATGGTGGTGGTCGGGGGCGCGACGCGCCTGACCGACTCGGGCCTGTCGATCACCCAGTGGAAGCCGATCATGGGCGCGCTGCCGCCGATGTCGGACGAAGCCTGGCGCGCCAACTTCGAGCTCTACAAGAAAATCCCGCAATACAGGCTGGTGAACGCCGGCATGACGCTGGAGGCCTATAAGGGCATCTTCTGGTGGGAATGGGCGCACCGCTTGCTGGGCCGGCTGGTCGGGGCGGCGTTCGCCATCCCCTTCGTGTTCTTCCTGGTCCGCCGGATGATCCCGCGCCGCCTGATCTGGCGCTGCGCCGTGCTGTTTGGCCTGGGCGGCCTGCAGGGGCTGGTCGGCTGGTGGATGGTGTCCAGCGGCCTGTCCGAGCGGGTCTCGGTGGCCCCCGAACGCCTGATGATCCACCTGGGCCTGGCCCTGATCCTGTTCGTCGCCCTGGTGTGGACCGCCCTGGACGCCTGGTCCGGTTCGCCGCGCATCGAGGAGCGCACCGACTGGCGCGGCTGGGCCCTGGCGTTCCTGGGCGCGGTGTTCTTCCAGAGCCTGCTGGGCGCCCTGGTGGCCGGCAACGACGCGGGCCTGGTCTACAACGACTGGCCGCTGATGAACGGCGCGCTGATCCCGGCCGAATACGCCGGCCATGGCTTCTGGGGCACGCTCGCCCACAGCCAGGGCGCGGTGCAACTTCACCACCGGCTGATGGCCTACGCCCTGTTCGTGGCCGCCATCGTCATCGGCGTGGCCGCGACCCGGTCACGACGCTTGCCGGACGAGGCCAAGGTGACGGCCTTCGTGCTGGTCGGCGTGGTCTGCCTGCAGGCGGGGCTCGGGATCTGGACCCTGATGGCGAGCGTGCCGCTGGTCCTGGGCGTGCTGCACCAGGCCGGGGCGGCGATCCTGCTGGCCACGGCGACGGCCTTCGCCTGGCGGGTCAGAAGGCCCTAAAACGCCTTTCGTCCTTCGAGCCGCGGGCGAGCCTCGAAGGACACAGGGCTTTTGCGGCGACCGCTCAAAGAACTGTCACGAAACGCCAGCACAGGACGTCCGACGTCCTTGCTGGAGCTTCCCGTGACCCGCGCCTCCCTGTTCCTTGCCGCCGCCCTCGTCACCCTGTCCGCCGCTTCGGCCCACGCCGCGCCCAAGCCCGCCCAGAAGCCGGCCCCCGTCGTCAACACCGCCCCTGGCGACGCCTACTATCAGGCTGGCCAGGCGGCCCTGGCCAAGGCCCTGGCGTTCAATCCGCGAACCGGCAAGGCCAAGAACGTCATCCTGTTCCTGGGCGACGGCATGGGCATCTCCACCGTGGTCGCCAGCCGCATATACGAAGGCCAGCAGCGAGGCGTCGATGGTGAGGGCAATTCGCTGTCGTTCGAGAAACTGCCCTGGACGGCGCTGTCCAAGACCTACAGCCACGACACCCAGGTGACCGACAGCGCCGCGGGCATCACCGCCATCACCACTGGCGTGAAGACCCGCAACAAGGTCATCGGCCTGAGCGGCGCGGCCAAGCCGGAAAGCTGCGCCGCCGAAGCTGGGACCCGGGTCGAAACCATCGCCGAACTGGCCAAGGCCCACGGGCTGTCGGCGGGCGCGGTCACCACCACCCGCATCACCCACGCCACCCCGGCCGGGACCTACGCTCATACCGCCTATCGCGACTGGGAGGGCGACGGCGACATGCCGACCGACGCCCTGGCCGCGGGCTGCAAGGACATCGCTCGCCAGTTGGTCGAGGCCCCGACGGGTTTGCGGCTGGACGTGGCGCTGGGGGGCGGGCGTTCGCGCTTCCTGCCCGGGGACAAGGACGGCAAGCGCGCAGACGGCCGCGACCTGACCGCCGAGTGGCTGAAGGCTCCCAACGCCGCCTATGTGACCACCGACGCCCAACTGGCGGCGCTGGATCCGGCCAAGACGGGTCCTGTGCTGGGCCTGTTCGCCAACGAACACCTGCCCTACGAGGTCGAGCGGCCGGTGTTGGGGCAGGGCGTGCCGACCCTGGCGGCCATGGCGACCAAGGCCGTCGACCTGCTGTCGCAAAACCCCAAGGGCTATTTCCTGCTGGTCGAGGGCGGCAAGATCGACATGGGCAGCCACCTGAACAACGCCAAGCGGACCCTGACCGAGACGGTCGAGTTCTCCAAGGCGGTGCAGGCCGTGCTCGACAAGGTGGACCTCAACGAGACCCTGATCATCGTCACCGCCGACCACAGCCATGGCCTGGTGATCTCGGGCTACGCGGCCCGCAACTCCCCGATCCTGGGCCTGGCGGGCAATGAGGGCGATCCGATCGTGGCCGGCGACGGCAAGCCCTACACCGTGCTGAGTTTCGCCACCGGCCCCGGCGGTCCGGAAGGCTCCAACCTGCGCGCCGATCCCGCCAAGGAAGACACCGACGACGTCGATTACCACCAGAACGCCACGGCCTTCCTGGGCAGCTCGGCCCACTCGGGCGAGGATGTGGGCGTGTTCGCCGACGGGCCCGGCGCCTATCTGGTGCATGGGGTGGTCGAGGAGAGCTTCCTCTACCAGGTCATGCGTCACGCCTACGGGTTCGACGCGGCGGCGAAGTAGAGGGTTTTCCTCCTCCCCCGTTCACGGGTGAGGAGAAAGCACCTGATACGGTATAATGATACCGCATCACGAAATCCCTTATCCTGTAAGGGTTTGCGGAGTTTCTTGCTTACGCATTGTTGACAGGCCGCGAACGCTCCTGTACCTGCCGCCCCTCACGCAGACGGAGCCTTTCCTTGGCCCCCGACGCACAAGGAATACGGATCAATCCCATGCAAAAGACCACGGCTTCCCTGAAGCCCGCCGAGGTCGAGAAGAAGTGGATCGTGGTCGACGCCCAGGACGCCGTTGTCGGTCGTCTGGCGACGTTCATCGCCATGCGTCTTCGCGGCAAGCATCGTCCCGACTACACCCCGCACGTTGACTGCGGCGACTTCGTCGTCGTCATCAACGCCGACAAGGTGAAGTTCACCGGCAAGAAGATGGACGACAAGATCTACTATCGCCACACCGGTCACCCGGGCGGCGTCAAGTCGACCACCCCGCGCAAGCTGCTGGAAGGCCGCTTCCCGGAACGCGTCCTGGAAAAGGCCGTCGAGCGCATGCTGCCCAAGGAAAGCCCCTTGGCCCGCAAGCAACTGACCCACCTGCTCATCTACAACAACGGTGAGCACCCGCACCAAGCGCAGAGCCCTGAAGTGATCGATTTCGCTTCGCGCAACGCCAAGAACACCCGGAGCGCCTAAGTCATGTCTGAAGCTCAAGGCTTTGACGCGCTGGCCAGCCTGTCCAGCAACCCGGAAGCTGCCGCTCCCGCCGAACCCAAGATCGACGCCCAAGGCCGCGCCTACGCGACCGGCAAGCGCAAGAACGCGATCGCCCGCGTCTGGATCAAGCCGGGCAAGGGCTCGATCACGATCAACGGTCGCGACCAGGAAGTCTATTTCGCCCGCCCCGTGCTGCGCATGATGATCGCCCAGCCCCTGGAGGTCACCGACCGCCTGGGCCAGTTCGACGTCGTCGTCACCGTGGAAGGCTCGGGCCTGTCGGGCCAAGCCGGCGCCGTGCGTCACGGCCTGTCCAAGGCCCTGACCTACTACGAGCCCGGCCTGCGCACCTTGCTGAAGCCGCACGGCTTCCTGACCCGCGACAGCCGCGTCGTCGAGCGTAAGAAGTACGGCAAGGCCAAGGCCCGCCGCAGCTTCCAGTTCTCGAAGCGCTAAGCGTTTTCAGCACCGAAGAAAGAGGCCGCGGTTTCCGCGGCCTCTTTTTTTGCCTGAAACCCCGAATCTGACGGTACCGTGCGGCCTTATCGATGGCTGCAGTCACGCTTGTTGACGCGCTTCCATCTCGCAGCGGATGTCGAGGGCGTCATGGAAGTCAGTCAGGTCGTCAGGGAGTCGCTCCTTCTGCTGGGCGCCAAGCGCGCCATGTTCGAACAGGCGTGCGACACGCTGGAGACCATCGTCCTGGGCTCGTCGCACGGCGACTACGCCTTCGACCCGGCCTTTGTCCCGAACTCGTTCAATCTCTGCTACCGGTCGCTGGACCTGAAGCACTGCTATTCGCTGTATCAGCGGACCATCATGGCCAGCCCGAACCTGAAGAACCTGGTGCTGTTCTATTCGGTGTTCTCGCCCGGCAGCATGCTGGAGCGCAGCCCCAAGGAGGGCGACATCGGTCCGTTGTTCAGCGCCCTGTTCGATCTGGATGTCGAATACCAGTCCGAACGCCTGACCCAGCTGACCGAGGCCCTGACCCAACAGTTGCACAAAGGCATGGCCGCCACCCTCATCGAGGAGGCCGCCAAGCTGGACGGCTATGCCGGTTTCATGCCCAGCTACAAGGGCGCGGTCGAGGCCTCGGAGTTCCAGAGCCGCCTGCTGTCGCACATCAAGCACAACTACGAGTCCGGGGCGGACTACTACCTTCTGAAGATTCTCGGCCTGGCCAATCGCCTGGGCCACGGCGTCACCGTCGTCATTCCGCCAGTGACCTCGACCTATCGGAACGCCCTCAACACCCGCTCCAGCACCATCTTCCGTGAGCTGATCGAGGTGGTGGACCTGTTCCCCTGGACCAAGCCGATCAAGATCCTCAACGCCTACGACGACGAGGCCTACGAGGACTCATTCTTCGTTGACACCGACCATCTGGACGCACGCGGGGAGGGAACGCGGAAGCTGTCTCGCGCCATCGCCGAGATGGTTCTGGAGGGGCAAGCCGTCCCTTAGCCCGCCCTCGCGTCATAAACCGTCCCGGCGAGGCCTAAAGACCCGTTTCACTCCCCATCGGAGTAGGATAGATCGTCCGCTCCTCAAGGTTCGGGTTACGGGAGGGCGCATGGCCCCCAAGGTCTTCATCGACGGCGAAGCCGGCACCACCGGGCTGCAGATCCGTGAGCGCCTGGTCGGCCGCAACGATCTGCAGCTGGTCTCGATCGACCCGGACAAGCGCAAGGACCCGCAGGCCCGCAAGGCGATGCTGAACGACGCCGACGCCGTGATCCTGTGCCTGCCCGACGACGCGGCCGTGGAGGCCGTGGCGCTGATCGACGATCCGAAAGTGAAGGTGATAGACGCCTCGACCGCCCACCGCACCGCGGCCGGCTGGACCTACGGCTTTCCCGAGCTGGACGGGGCGCAGCGCAGCAAGATCGCCAAGTCGACGCGGGTGTCGAATCCCGGTTGCTACGCCACCGGCGCCATCGCGTTGGTCCGGCCGCTGGTCAGCGCCGACATCATCGCCGCCGACTTGCCGATCTCGTTCAACGCCGTGTCGGGCTATAGCGGCGGCGGCAAGGCGATGATCGCCGAATTCGAGGACAAGACCTCGCCGCACTACACCACGGTCCCGTACCGGATCTACGCCACGGGCCTGAACCACAAGCACCTGCCCGAGATCCAGTCGCACGGCGGCCTGCTGACCCGGCCGATCTTCACCCCGGCCGTGGGCCGCTACGCCCAGGGCATGCTGGTCGAGCTGCCCCTGCATCTGGGCATGCTGAACGGCAGCGTCTCGATAACCGAAATCCACCAGGTCCTGGCCGACCACTATGCCCGAGAAGCTTTTGTCGAGGTGGCCTCGCTGCACGAGGCCAAGAGCTTGCGCACCCTCGACCCGGAAGGGCTGAACGGCACCAACCGCCTGAAGCTGTTCGTGTTCGGCTCGGAAACCAGCGGCCAGGTCCGCCTGGTGGCCCTGCTCGACAACCTGGGCAAGGGCGCGTCCGGCGCGGCGGTCCAGAACCTGAACCTGATGCTGGGCCTGAAGGAAGGCTCGGGGCTCTAGGGCTCGCGTCCCGGACGTCTCAAGCCCGCCACCGATAATGCCCCACCGCCGTGTGGAGCTTGAACATCCACAGCGGCTCCTCCTTGGCGCCCCAACCGATATTATGGACGACGCGCACGTGGTCGGGGCCTTGGCTGACCACGCCGATGTGCGGACGGCCGCCCCAGACCCGCCAGGTCAGGATGTCGCCGGGGATCGGGTCGTCGAAGCGATCACCGGCGGTCTTGGGCGGCGCGACGGCCAGCCGAGCGCGCTGACGGATCAGATAGGTCTCCAGGTTCAGCACCCGGCGATGGTCGATGTTGGAGTCGGGCCCCTTCAGCCCCCAGGCGCGCCGCGACGGGTAGGCGTCGAAGTCGCGGGTCATGTCCTCGTGGACCAACTGCTGCAGATCGGCCCGCCAGGCGTCGCGGGCGGCGCGCACCAGCACGTCGGCGCAGACCCCGGTAGAGCGCAGCACGTCGCCGTTGGGGTAGGGGATGGCGCGGTAGCTGGGATCGTAGGCCTTGGTGACCCCGACCTGCTCTCTCGCGGCCTGGGCCAGGCGCTCGCCGCTCGGCGCCGGGCGCGCGAAGGCTCCGCCGGCGCCGAAGATCGGCGTCGCGACCAACATCCCTAGTGCGGTCCGGCGGTTGGGTCCCATGCCGGGGAAGCTCCACCAGAATCCGGGCGAGTTTTGGGCGAACGTAGGTCGGCGGCGTGGCCGGCCTCAGGCCGGCGCGTCCGACCGCACCCGCACATAGCTGCCCGGAGCGTCCTCGATCGGTTTGAGGGCGCCCTTGGCGGGATCGCGGGCCGGAACCTGCTTGCCCGACTTGGCTTTCAGCCAGGCTGCCCAGTGCGGCCACCACGAGCCGGGATGCTCGACAGCGCCGGCCCGCCAGCCCTCGACCGAGCCGGGCAGATGCTCGTTGGTCCAGTGCTGGTACTTGTTGGCGTCCGGGGGGTTGATCACCCCTGCGATGTGGCCCGAGCCGGCCATGGTGAAGGTCACCGGTCCGCCGAACGCCCGCGCGCCGCGATAGACGCTGCGATAGGGCGCGATGTGGTCGTCCTTGGACGACTGCACGTAGATCGGGATCTTGACCTTCGACAGGTCAAGGACCTCGCCGCCGAGGGTCAAATGGCCCTGGGTCAGGGCGTTGTCCTTGTAGAAATTGCGCAGGTAGAAAAGGTGCAGGGCCTTGGGCATGCGCGTCTGGTCGGCGTTCCAGAACAGCAGGTCGAACGGCCGCGGTTCCTTGCCCATCAGGTAGTTGTTGATGAAGAACGACCAGATCAGGTCGTTGCCGCGCAGGCTGTTGAAGGTGTCGGCCATCGACTGGCTGGGCAGGTAGCCGCCCTGGCGGTCGATCTGCTCCTCGATGGTCTTGATCCAGCTCTCGTCGGTGAACAGCAGCAAGTCGCCGGCCTCGGAGAAGTCCTGCTGGGCGGCGAAGAAGGTGGCGGAATTGATCCGCGTGTCGCCCTTGGCGGCCATGTGGGCGAGGGCGCAGGACAGCAGCGTACCGCCGATGCAGTAGCCGACGGTGTTGACCTTGTTGACGCCGGTCTGGGTCATGACCTGCTGGGTCGCGTCATAGATCCCCTCGAACATGTAGTCCTCGAAGGTCTTGCCGGCCTGGCGGCTGTCGGGATTGACCCACGAGGCGACGAACACTGTGAAGCCTTGCCCGGTCAGCCAGCGGATCATCGAGTTCTCGGGCCGCAGATCCAGGATGTAGAACTTGTTGATCCACGGCGGGAAGATCAGCAGCGGGATCTCGTGCACCGTCTCGGTGGTGGGGGAAAACTGCAGCAGTTGCAGGACATCGTTCTGGTAGACGACCTTGCCTGGCGCGGTGGCGACATTCTCGCCGACCTTGAACTTGGCCAGGTCCGTCTGGCTGATCGCCAGCTGGCCGCCGCCGCGCTCCAGGTCGGCGGCGAAGTTCTCCATGCCGCGCACCAGGCTCTCGCCCTTGCTCTGCATGATCTCGCGCAGGGCGGCCGGGTTGGAGATCAGGAAGTTCGACGGCGAAAAGGCGTCGGTCAGCATCTTGGTGAAGAACTCGACCCGGCGCTTGACGGTCGGATCGACGCCCTGCGCCTGCGAGACCAGGTCGTTCAGCCAGTTCGACGACAGCAGGTAGCTCTGCTTCATCATGTCGAACATCGGGTTGGACGCCCAGTCGGGGTCGCTGAACCGCTTGTCGCCCTGGGCGGGGGAGACCACCGGCTGGGTCGGTTCGCCGGTCATCTTGCGGGCGGCGGACTGCCACAGGTCCATGTAGCGGCTGAACAGGTCGGCCTGGGCCCGCAGCAGCCGATCGGGCTGGGCGGCCAGGCTGGTCATGACTTCGTTGAAGGCGGGGCCGACGTGGAAAGGATCGGGACTGAGGGCGGCGGGGCGGTCGGCTTGGCGCAGGGCGGCCTCGGCGATCGCGCCCTGGGCGGTGACGGCGGCGCGGGCCAGGTTGGCCGACAATGTCTCCAGCATCTGGCGCTGGTCCGGCGAAAGGAAGGATTCGAAACCGGGCAGGCCGCCGGAGGCCGTCGATTCGGAGACGGGCGCGCTGGGGGGCGGCTGCTGATCGGCCTTCGGCGGAACCTTAGGAGCGGCCTTGCTCTTGGCCTTGGCGGCGGTCGTCCCGGCGTCCGCCTTGGCGGCGGGCTTTTTACGGGGTTTGGGGGAGGTCTCGGTCGTTTCCATGGACTTCCTTCCACCGTCTTGTCTTGGGCCATCTCGCCTTGCTGTGCGGATGGCCTTTCGCTTGCCGCGATCATCGCATAAGACCTGAGACAAGATGAACGACCAAACCGGTAAAATCGTACGTCTTGGCGTACTCTTTCGCGGCGTGGCCCTGACGGGTCTGCTGACGGGCTTGACCGCGTGCGCCTCGTCGATGTCGTCGATCTCGCCGTTCTCGCCGCCACCGGCCGATCCGAGCTCTCCTGTGGCCGCCCAGGCCAACGCCGCGGCCAAGGCGTCCAAGCACGCGAAAACCCCGCGGTTCGTCGACATTCCGCCGATCCCGACCGACGTGCGTCCGGACGTCGAGTTCAAGAAGGCCGTCGGCGCCGAAAAGGTCGCCGGCGACAAGCTGCGGCGCGACACAGCGCCCAGCACCTGGACCCTGTCCGACACTGAAGGCTACGCGTTCAAGGCCCGCAAGCTGGGCAAGGCCCCGCCGGCCGACATTCCCACCGACGCCGACCGCGCCGCGACCGAAGCCTTCGCGAAGGCGGCGCGTGACCGAGCTACTGCGCCTCCGTCCAAGCCCCAATAGGGCGACGGAGGCATAAAATTCCCGTAACTGGCTTGGCTATACCCCGCTCGGGGTCTATCCATGCCCGACATCCGCTCCCGGCGCGCCGCTGCGGCGCAATGAGCATTTCATGACCTCCGATTTCCACCGCATCCGTCGCCTCCCGCCCTACGTTTTCGAAGAGGTGAACAAGATCAAGGCGCGCCTGCGCGCCGAGGGCACTGACATCATCGACTTCGGCATGGGCAATCCCGACATGCCTACGCCCAAGCACATCGTCGACAAGCTGATCGAGACGGCGCGCGATCCCAAGGCTGGCCGCTATTCGGCGTCCAAGGGCATCGCCGGCCTGCGCAAGGCCATGGCCGGCTATTACGGCCGCCGGTTCGGCGTGAAGCTGAACCCCGACACCGAGGTGATCGCCACCCTGGGCTCCAAGGAAGGCTTCGCCAACCTGGCCCAGGCCCTGACCGCTCCGGGCGATGTGATCATCTGTCCGAACCCGGCCTATCCGATCCATGCCTTCGGTTTCATCATGGCCGGCGGCGTCATCCGCCACGTGCCGGCCCTGACCCCAGAACAGTACCTGTCCAACATCAGCCGCGCGGCCAAGCACTCGGTGCCGCCCGCCAGCGTGCTGATCCTGTCCTACCCGTCCAACCCGACCGCCCAGTCCGTGGACCTGGACTTCTACAAGGACGCTGTCGCCCTGGCGAAGAAACACGAGTTGCTGGTGATCAGCGACGTGGCCTATGGCGAGATCTATTTCGAGAACAACCCGCCGCCTTCAATCCTGCAGGTCGATGGGGCCAAGGACATCGCCGTCGAGGTCAACTCGCTGTCGAAGACCTACGCCATGGCTGGTTGGCGCGTGGGCATGGTGGTCGGCAACGCCCGCATCTGCGCCGCCCTGGCCCGGGTGAAGTCCTACCTGGACTACGGCGCCTACACCCCGGTGCAGGTGGCCGCCGCCGCCGCCCTGAACGGCCCGCAGGACTGCGTCGACGAGATCCGCGCCATCTACAAGGGCCGTCGCGACACCTTGGTGTCGTCCATGGCGCGGGCGGGCTGGGACATTCCCAATCCGCCGGCCTCGATGTTCGCCTGGGCCAAGATCCCGCCGCAGTTCGAAGCCGCCGGCTCGATGCTGTTCTCGCGCCTGCTGATCGAAGAGGCCGGCGTCGCCGTCGCCCCCGGCATCGGCTTCGGCGAATACGGCGAAGGCTATGTGCGCATCGGGCTCGTCGAGAACGAGCAGCGGATCAAGCAGGCCGCCCGCAACGTCAAGAAGTTCATCGCCAACGCCGACTCCATCCTGGCCAAGGCGCACAACAAGATGGAACAGGTCTGAGCCGCCGACCCGCGAGGGTAGGGCGTGGCTCGGCCGCTCGAATTAGGAATGCAAGCATGACCCAGAAAACCTGGCGCGTCGGCGTCGCCGGCCTCGGCACCGTCGGCGGAGGTTTGCTGCAGTTCCTGGCCGAGCAGCCGGACTTCGCCCCGGCCGGCGACCGGGCGGTGGTGACGGCGGTTTCGGCGCGTTCGAAATCCCGCCCGCGCACGGTCGACATTTCGAGCCTGACTTGGTTCGACGATCCGGTCGCCCTGGCCTCGTCGCCGGACGTGGATCTGTTCGTGGAGCTGGTCGGCGGCAGCGACGGCCCGGCCAAGGCCGCCGTCGAGGCGGCCTTGAAGCTGGGCAAGCCGGTGGTCACCGCCAACAAGGCCCTGATCGCCGAGCACGGCGCGGAGCTGGCCGCCCTGGCCGAGGCCAACAACGCGCCGCTGTTGTTCGAGGCGGCCGTCATGGGCGGCACGCCGGCGGTGAAGATGCTGCGCGAGGCCATGGTCGGCGACGAGGTGGTCGGGGTCGCCGGCATCCTCAACGGCACCTGCAACTTCATCCTCAGTGAAATGGAGAAGACCGGCCGCGACTTCGCCGACGTGCTGCGCGAGGCGCAAGGTTTGGGCTATGCCGAGGCCGACCCGACCATGGACGTCGGCGGCTTCGACGCCGGCCACAAGATCAGCATCCTGGCCGCCCTGGCCTTCGGCTGCGCGCCCGACTTCGGCGCCGCCGAGATCGAGGGCATCAGCGACGTCGAGTTGCTCGACATCAAGCTGGCCAAGGACCTGGGCTATCGCATCAAGCTGGTGGCCGGCGCCGCCAAGAGTGACGACGGGGTGGCCGTGAAGGTGCATCCGTCGTTGGTTCCGCTGGAGCACCCGCTGGCCCAGGCCGGCGGAGCGCTCAACGCCCTGTTCATCGAGGGCAAGCGCATCGGCCGGATCTATATCCAGGGGCCGGGCGCGGGCGCCGGTCCGACCGCCGCCGCCGTGGCCGCCGACATCGCCGACGTGATGACCGGCGCCAAGCGTCCGGTGTTCCAGGCTCCAGCCGGCCAACTCAAGCCCTTTGTGGCGGTCGATCCGGCCCGTTCGGTGGGCAAGGCCTACCTGCGGATCATGGTTCGGGACGAGCCGGGCGCCATCGCCGCCATCTCCGAAACCCTGGCCGAATGCGCGGTCTCGATCGACAGCTTCCTGCAGAAGCCCGTCGAGGGGGCCGGGGGGGTTCCGATCGTGCTCGTCACGCACGCGACTCCCGAATCCAATCTCCTCGACGCGATTAGTCGCATCGAAAAATTGCACGCCGTGCTAGAGCGTCCCCGCCTTTTGCGCGTCGCGCGTATCTGAGAACCACGCAAAGCGGTCGGATCGAAAAGCCTCGCATAGGCTGGGAGACGTTGATGAGTTCGAAGACCCTGGACCGATCGCTGGTCTTGGACGCGGTCCGCGTAACCGAGGCCGCCGCCATCGCCTCGTGGTCGATGGTCGGGCGCGGCGACGAGATGGCGGCCGACCAAGCCGCGGTCGACGCCATGCGCAACGCGTTGAACGAACTGGCGATCGACGGCGAGATCGTGATCGGCGAGGGCGAGCGCGACGAGGCGCCCATGCTCTATATCGGCGAGAAGGTCGGCACGGGGCAGGGGCCCGCCATCGACATCGCCCTGGACCCGCTGGAAGGCACCACCCTGACGGCCAAGGCCATGCCCAATGCGCTGGCGGTGATGGCTTGGGCGCCCAAGGGCAGCCTGCTGAACGCCCCCGACACCTATATGGACAAGATCGCCTGCGGTCCGGGCCTGCCGGCCGGGGTGATCGACCTGGACAAGTCGCCCGCTGAAAACGTCAAGGCCGTGGCCGCCGCCAAGGGCGTTGCGCCTGAACACATCACGGTCTGCGTGCTGGACCGTCCGCGTCACGCCGAGATTATCGCCAGCGTCCGCTCGGTGGGCGCGCGGGTCAATCTGATCACCGACGGCGACGTGGCCGGGGTGATCGCCACCACCGATCCCTCGACCGGCATCGATCTCTATGTCGGCTCTGGCGGCGCGCCCGAGGGCGTGCTCGCCTGTGCGGCGCTGAAATGCGTTGGCGGCCAGTTCCAGGGGCGGTTGCTGTTCCGCAACGGCGATGAGAAGGCCCGCGCCGCCAAGTGGGGCATCACCGATCTCGACAAGAAGTACGATCTGCACGAGATCGTCCGCGACGACGCCATCTTCGCGGCCACCGGCGTCACCTGGGGCAACCTGCTGGATGGGGTGACCTACAAGGACGGCTTTGTCCACACTCACACGCTGGTCATGAATTCATCAACCGGCACGGTCCGCGAAGTGCGTATGAAGCGGAAGGCCTAGGCTTCCGCTAAGGTCACCCGCGAATCCTTTCTCCCCTACGAGGCCCTGTATGACCACGCTGACCGATCTCGCCGGATGGCTCGCCAATGAGCCGGCTGGCGATGAGGTGAAAGCCGTCGTGACCGTGATCGCCGGCGCCTGCGCCAAGATCAGCAAGGTCGTGGCCTCGGGCGCGATCTCGGGCAGCCTGGGCGCGGCCGGCCAGGTCAACGTCCAGGATGAGGAGCAGAAGAAGCTCGACATCATCACCAACGACATCCTGCGCGACGCGCTGCAGGGCTGCGCCCTGGTGGCCGGCCTGGCGTCCGAGGAGCTTGAGGTGATCGAGATCACCGGGGCTGTCGGCGGCTTCCTGGTGACCTTTGATCCGCTGGACGGCTCCAGCAACATCGACGTCAACGTGTCGGTCGGCACGATCTTCTCGATCCTGCCCGCGCCGTCGGGCGTCGCGCCCACCGAGGCCGACTTCCTGCTGCCCGGCCGTCAGCAGGTCGCGGCCGGTTATGCCGTCTACGGTCCGCAGACCATGCTCGTGCTGACCCTGTCCAAGGGCGTTGTGGGCTTCACGCTGGACGCCGACGGCGCCTGGCGGCTGACTCATCAGACCATCGCTATCCCGGCCGACACCGCCGAGTTCGCGATCAACATGTCCAACCAGCGCCATTGGGCCGAGCCCGTGCGGCGCTACATCGACGGCTGCCTGCAGGGCAAGGCGGGTCCGCGGGCCAAGAACTTCAACATGCGTTGGGTCGCCTCGATGGTGGCCGACGTCCATCGCATCCTGATGCGCGGCGGTATCTTCCTGTACCCGTGGGACGCTCGCGAGCCCGACAAGCCCGGCAAGCTGCGTCTGCTCTACGAAGCCAACCCGATGTCGCTGATCGTCGAACGGGCGGGCGGCCAGTCGACCGACGGCAAGACCCCGATCCTCGACCTGCAACCGACCAAGCTGCACCAGCGCGTGCCGGTGGTGCTGGGCTCGGCCAATGAGGTGACGCTGGTGACGGAGCTGTCGGCCTAAGCCGGGGACATGCGCTTGCGGCGTGTCCCCACCGGCAGGCGCGGCGCTTGTTCGCGGGACACGCCGCAGGGCATGTCCCCGTCCAGCGTCCCGTCCGCTTTTGACGCATCCACGCTCTATCTTCCAACCTCGCGCCGCATGGAGCGAATCCGCCAAAAGGCGTAGGTTCGGGAGATGACCACGACAGCCCAGCTCCGCATTTCCGGCAGCCTTTCCACGCGGGAGGGCTAAGCGATGGCCGACGGTCATGCTCCAGTCGCCTCCGAATATTTCCTCGACGTCGCCCGCTCGATCAGCGGCCGGGCGTGGCGCGAGCGGCCGGGCGACGCGGCGGCGGCCCGCAGCCACCAGCAGATCCACGGTCTGTCCGAGCCCCTGGCCCGGGCCCTGGCCTCGCGCGGCGTGGGCGTCGACGCCGCCGAGCACTATCTGCGGCCGACCTTGAAGGCGCTGTTCCCCGACCCCTCCAGCTTCACCGACATGGACCGGGCCGCCGAGATCCTGATCGACGCGCTGGAAAGCGGCCGCTCGACCATGGTGTTCGCCGACTACGACGTCGACGGCGCCACCAGCGCCGCCCAGTTGGTGCGCTGGTTCCGCTACATGGGCGTCGAGCTGCCGATCTACATTCCCGACCGCCTGACCGAGGGCTACGGCCCCAGCCCGGCGGCCTTCAAGACCATCCGCGACACCGGCGCCGAGTTGGTCGTCACCCTGGACTGCGGTGCGGCGGCCTATGACGCCATCGCCAGCGCCGCCACCATCGGACTGGAGGTGGTGGTGATCGACCACCACCTGATGCGCGAGGACCCGCCGGCCGCCGCGGCCGTGGTCAATCCCAACCGACCGGGCTGCCAGAGCGGGCAGGGGGTCTTGGCCGCCGCCGGCGTGACCTTCGTGCTGCTGGCCGCCCTCAACCGCGAGGCCCGCAAGCGCGGTCTGTTCACCGAGGAGCGGCCGCAGCCCGACCTGCGCCAGTGGCTGGACCTAGTGGCCATGGGCGAGGTCTGCGACGTCACCCAGCTGGTCGGCTTCAACCGCGCCCTGACCACCCTGGGCCTGCGGACCATGTCCAGCTGGGGCAATCCGGGCCTGAAGGCGCTGTTCGAGGTCGGCAAGGGCTCGGGTCCGGCGTCCGTGTTCCACGCCGGCTTTATACTGGGCCCGCGCATCAACGCCGGCGGACGGATCGGCCGCTCGGACCTGGGCGCGCGCCTGCTGTCCACGGACGATCCGATCGAGGCCCAGGCCTTGGCGGAGGAGCTGGACGGCCTGAACACCGAGCGCAAGGCGGTCGAGGCCGCCGTGGTCGAGGAAGCCGCCGCCATGCTCGAGCGCGGCAGCAACTTCAATCCCGACGCCCCGGTCATCGTGGTGGCGGGGGAGGGCTGGCATCCTGGCGTGATCGGCATCGTCGCCGGCCGCCTGCGCGAACGTTATCGCAAGCCCGTGGTGGTGATCGGCATCGACCGCGCGGCCAATGTCGGCAAGGGCTCGGGCCGCTCCCAGCCCGGCGTCAACCTGGGCGCGGCGATCCAGGCGGCCTTCGAGGCGGGCCTGCTGATGGCCGGCGGCGGTCACGCCATGGCGGCGGGCCTGTCGATCCGTCCCGATTCCATTCCCGAGTTCCGCGCCTTCCTGGAAGAGCGCCTGGCCGGCGAGATGGAGGCCGTGGGCGTCGAGGGCGTGGATATCGACGCCCTGGTCCAGCCCCGGGCCGCCAACCGCGCGCTCTGGAGCGAGTTCCAGCAACTGGCGCCGTTCGGTCCGGGCAATCCCGAGCCCATGTTCGCCCTGGCCGGCGTCCGTCCCGAGCGGGTGATGGCGATGAAGGGCGGCCACGTCCGCGTCGACCTGGTCGGACCCTCGGGCGATCGGATCAAGGCGATCTCCTGGCGTTCGGCCGAGACCCCGTTGGGCGAGCGCCTGCTGGCCGGCGGCGGGGCTCTGCATGTCGTGGGACGCCTGAAACCGGACGATTACATGGGCCGGGAAGGGGTTCAGCTGGAGATCGAGGACATCGCCGACCCCCGCATGCGAATGACTTGAAAAAACTGCTCCCAGTCGCTTGCGCCATGGGGGGAAGCTTTGTATATCGCCTGCTCTTCGCGGCGACGTGGTCCCTTCGTCTATCGGTTAGGACGCCAGATTTTCATTCTGGAGAGAGGGGTTCGACTCCCCTAGGGACTACCACCGCGAAGCCTACTTAGACTTTACATGCGAATACCCGCCTAATGCAGGCGCCGTGGTCCCTTCGTCTATCGGTTAGGACGCCAGATTTTCATTCTGGAGAGAGGGGTTCGACTCCCCTAGGGACTACCACCCACCACAGGCATTTCAGGTTGATGTCGGTCTAGCTGCTGCGACGAAATGTCGCGCGGGCTTTCCGATCGCCCTTTCGCGTCAATTGGTTATTGACGGCTCTCCTATCGCAAGAACAGTGTTATTCTGTGGTGCTCGCCCCCTGGGCTGTCTGGGCGAGCCAGAGGGGCGGAATGTCTGGTTTCGATTTCGAGGACTCGGGATCGCATGAGGAATTCGTGCGTATCAGCGGGCGTGTGAAGTGGTTTGATACGGGCAAGGGGTACGGGTTCATCGTCCCCGACGATCCGGGCCAGACGGGCCTGAAGGACGTGCTGCTGCACGTCACGTCCCTGCGCAACTGTGGGCGGGAGACGGCGCTGGAGGGGGCGGTCATCGTCTGCGACGTGGTCAAGCGCCCGAAGGGGTGGCAGGTGTCCGAGGTGGTGGATTTGGACGAAAGCGCGGCCAGCGTTCCGATGGAACGCCCCAAGCGCACGTTCGGCGACGGCGGCATGGGGTTGCGCCGCGATCACGGCTTCCGCTCCGGGATCGACAGCGGCCGCCCGTCCCTGGAGGCCGTCGGGCCGGCCGAGCGCGCCAAGGTCAAGTGGTTCAACCGCACCAAGGGCTATGGCTTCGTCGTCCGAGACGGCCAGCCGGGCGACATCTTCGTGCACATCGAGACCCTGCGTCGCGGCGGTCTGGAAGACTTGCAGCCGGGCGACGACGTGATGGTGCGCTTCGCCGAGGGCCCCAAGGGCCTGGTGGTCGCCGAGATCACCCCCGGAGAGGACTGACTCTCAGGACGGACTTCGCCATCGACGCGTGACGTCGTAGGATCGCCGCGTCGCGGGACGCGGCGAGGACGATGAGGCGCGCGTGACATCCATGAAGACGATCGGACGACGCGCCCTGGCGCTGGTCGTCCTGGCCTTGTTTTCCGGCCTGCTGGCCGCCGCTCCGGCCCAGGCCTGGCAGGCCAAGCCCAGGCCGGCCGCGGTCGCGCCGACGCCCTCGAGCAAGCTCGACACGGTCGAGATTCTGACCAGCCGAGGACGGGTCAAGTTCACCGTCGAGCTGGCCGTGACCAAGGCCGAGCAGGAGCGGGGCCTGATGTTCCGCAAGTCGCTGGCCCCCGACCGCGGCATGCTGTTCCCGTACAACCCGCCCCAACGCGCGGCGTTCTGGATGAAGAACACCCTGATCCCGCTGGACATCCTCTATATCGCCCCCGACGGCCGGGTGCTGTCGATCGCCCGCAACGCCGTGCCGCACGACGAGACGCCGCTGCCCTCGGGCGGGATCATTCGCGGCGTTCTGGAAATCCCCGGCGGCCGCGCCGCCCAGCTGGGCATCCTGCCGGGCGACCGGGTGCTCAATAAAATCTTCCCGAAGGGCTAAAGCGCCTCCGTTCCGTTTGCCCCCGGCGACGAAGCCCTGTAGAGCACCGGCTCGGTGTTTCGGAGCGTAGCGCAGCCTGGTAGCGCATCTGGTTTGGGACCAGAGGGTCGCAGGTTCAAATCCTGCCGCTCCGACCACCTAGACCCCTTTGAAAGGGGTGACGTTCGACCTGGAGAGGCTTTCATGCTCGCGCGCATCTACCGCCCCGCCAAGACCGCCATGCAGTCCGGCAAGGCCAAGACCAAGGATTGGGTGCTGGAGTTCGAACCGGCCTCGGCCAGACGTTCGGACCCGCTGATGGGTTGGACCCAGTCCAGCGACATGAACGGCCAGGTGCGCTTGAACTTCGAGACTCGCGAAGAGGCTGTGGCCTACGCCCAGCGACACGAGATCTCGTTTCAGCTGTTCGAGCCCAAGACGCCCAAGCGGATCATCAAGGCTTACGCCGACAACTTCGCCGCCGGCCGCCGCCAACCCTGGACGCACTAGGCTTTACGCCGCAAGTTTCCCACCCGAGGTTCTCTAGGGTCCCACGGGGTCCGCGCCCTTAGCTCAGCTGGATAGAGCACTCGCCTTCTAAGCGAGCGGTCGCTGGTTCGAATCCAGCAGGGCGCGCCAGACCCGCCGGGAGGTTCTCGGGGTTTTCCAAAGTTTCCCGGAGTTCCCCTTCTGACTGCCCCCGTAGCCTTGTCGTTGCGAGATGCTCGTTGTGCGAGATCGTCAAGCCATCAGCGACGCCACTGGCGAGCGCCACGCCGCTCAGGATTTCGCCTGAAATGCCGCCTTGCTCGGCTCGGGAACGGCGCGACTTAGGCGAGGTCTTACCTCACCCGGGGTCTGGCGGCGTGACCTTTGAGCGCTGCCGGCGTCGCCACGAAAAGGACGACTTCAGAGTTGGCCGTTGGCGAGGAGTGAGCCTGGAAAGGCGTGGGCGCTGCTAGGGCACGGGATAGAGGTCGAGCAAGGCCCGCGTCACGCCGTTGGTCCAGCCAAAGCCGTCCTGCAGCGGATACTCCCCGCCGCCGCCGGCCTTGGCTTCCTCGACGTCGTACTTCTCGAGCATCTTGCCGCTGGCCTGGTACTCGCGCTCGACGGTGGCCAGCCAGCGCTCGCCGATGTCCTTCGCCAAGTTCTCCTCGCCGTAGCGGCGCAGGCCCGACACCGCCACCCACTGAAGCGGGGCCCAGCCGTTGGGGGTGTCCCACTGCTGACCGGTCGAGACCGTCGTGGTGCGCAGCCCCCCGGGAGCCAGCAGCAGGGCGCGGGTCGCCGCCGCCACGGCCTTGGCCTGGTCCGGGCTCGCGGCGCCAACGAACAGCGGATAGAGGGTCGCGGCGCTGGGGTGATCCAACCGAGCCCGCTCAC
>NZ_JBAPVS010000368.1:0-3611 GCF_049283275.1 Caulobacter sp.
ATCGTGGCGCGCGTGCCGGCCACCAGCGCGCCAACGCCCTGCGGTCCGCCCAGCTTGTGGGCCGACAGCGCCATCGTGTCGGCGCCCAGGGCGGTGAAGTCGATGGCCATCTTGCCGGCCGCCTGGACGGCGTCGACGTGCAGCCAGCCGTCAGCGGCGCGGACCAGGGCGGAAGCTTCGGCGACCGGCTGGATTACGCCGGTCTCGTTATTGGCCAGCATCAGGCAGACCAGGGCCCGGCCCTCGTCGCTGAGCGCTTCTTCCAGCCAGTCCAGCCGCGCGACGCCGTCGGCGTCCAGCGGCATCTTCAGGACCTGCAGGCCCGAGGCGGCGGCGGTCTCGAGGACGGCGTCGTGCTCGCCCTCGCTGACGATGATGCGGTTGAAGCCGGAAAAGGCTGCGCTGCCGATGGCCAGGGCGTTGGCTTCCGTACCGCCGCTGACGAAGGTGACCGAGCCCGGCACGACCCCGACCAGAGCCGCCACCTGGGCGCGGGCGGTCTCCACCAGGTCACGGGCGGCCCGGCCGCTGGCGTGCACGGACGAGGGATTGCCAGCGGTCTCGAAGGCGCGCAGCACCGCGTCCCGCGCCTCGGGGCGGACCGGGGCGGTGGCGTTGTAGTCGAGATAGATGGAGGGCTTGCTCACGCCGCCGCCTGCTCCCGATTGGACAGCCTGCCGGCCAGGACGTCGGCGACCGACACGCTGGCCAGATAGCCGTGGATCTGGCGGCCCATCTCTTCCCACAGATCGTGGGTTAGGCATTGGGCGCCGCCGGCCATGCAGCCCTTGGCGCCGGTCTTTCCCCCTTTTCCACCCATATTGGCGATGCCGCAGCGGGTGGCGCGCAGAGGTTCGTCCACGGCCAGGACGATGTCGGCGATGGCGGTGTCGCAGGCCTCGCGGGCCAGGCGATAGCCGCCTCCGGGCCCCCGGGCGCTGATCACCAGCCCCTTGCGGCGCAGGCGGGCGAAGAGCTGCTCGAGATAGGATAACGAGATCTGCTGACGCGCGGCGATCTCGGCCAGGGCCACGGCGCGGCCCTCGGCCTGGTCCTGACGGCGGGCCAGGTCGGTCATGGCCATCACCGCGTAGCGTCCCTTGGTGCTCAGGCGCATGCGCCTTATCTCCTTGCGGATTCCCCGCGCATCGGCTTAGGCGTGTGCTACAAGCCGCGACTTCGCGCCCAGACGTCTTCCATAAAGACCAAGGCGCGTGGTGCGGATTTAGGAAGACCAAGCGCAGCGGTCAAGTATTCCCTCACCCTTACGGGTGCGCGGAGACGGCCCCGTCGCCCCGAATTGGATAGGGACCTTGAATGCCTGACGTGATTTTGACCGGAGCTTCGGGCCGCATCGAGGGCCGCTATTCCCCGGGCAAGACCGACAACGCCCCGATCGCGCTGATCCTGCACCCCCACCCCAAGGCGGGCGGGCACATGAACCATCCGGTCTCGGTGCAGCTGTACCACCTGTTCATGAAGCGCGGTTTCGCGACCCTGCGCTTCAACTTCCGCGGCGTGGGCCGCAGCCAGGGCGAGTTCGACAGCGGCATCGGCGAACTGGCCGACGCGGCCACGGCCCTGGACTGGCTGCAGTCCAACAACCCGGCCGCCGCCCAGACCTGGGTCGCCGGCTACAGCTTCGGCGCCTATATCGGCATGCAGCTGTTGATGCGCCGTCCGGAAACCGACGGCTTCATCTCGGTGTCGCCGCCGACCAACATGTACGACTTCAGCTTCCTGGCCCCCTGCCCGGCCTCGGGCCTGATCCTGACCGGCGCGGCCGACACCGTCGTGCCGCCGGTCGAGGTCGAGCGCGTGGTCTCCAAGCTGCGCACCCAGAAGGGCATCGTCATCGACTACGAAGTCGTCGACAAGGCCACCCACTTCTGGGCCGAGCACCTGCCCAGCGTCGAGAAGAGCGTCGGCGACTATCTGGACAAGCGCCTGGAAGCCAATCCCATTCCCTAGGCCGATCCCCAAAAACCGGCCGTCGCAGGCGAACGTCGTTCGCTAAGTTTACGGTACCGGTAACATTGCCCTTGCGGCAAAGATCAACTCACCGTCATCCTTCGCCTAAAACACGCGCGGAGAATGACGGTGAGCCAGATCACAGGGCCGATCCTGGGCGTCCAGGACAAGGCCGAGACGGCGACGACGATCGCCGCGCCCCTCCCCGACCTCGACAACCTCGACCGCCAGCGCCGCGCTGACATTGGCGTCGCGCCGTCCTATATATTCACCATCTGAGGAATTTCTGGATGGCGGGCATGCACTACGACATCGTGATCGTCGGCGGCGGGGCCGGCGGGCTGGAGCTGGCGGCGCGGCTGGGGCGCAAGCTGGGCCGCAAGGCCGGCAAGGAGCGCGTGCTGCTGATCGACCGCTCCAGCTTCCACATCTGGAAGCCGACCCTGCACGAGGTGGCCGCCGGCACGCTGGACACCCACCAGGAGGGCCTGTCCTATTCAATCCTGGGTCGCGCCAACCATTTCAGCTTCCTGCTGGGCGACCTGGACAGCTTCGATCCGGTCGCCAAGCGCCTGAACCTCAAGCCCATCCTGGCGGAGGGCGGCAAGGTGCTGGTGCCCGAACGCGGCGTGACCTTCAGCTGGGGCGTATTGGCGATCGGCAGCGGCAGCAACCTGTTCGGCACGCCCGGCGCCGACCAGGCCCACCTGTTGGAGCGCACCGAGGACGCCGAGATCTTTCACACACGCCTGTTGGCCGCCTTCATGAAGGCCTCGTTCTCGACCGAGAAGACCATGAGCGTGGCCATTGTCGGCGGCGGCGCCACCGGGGTGGAGCTGTCGGCCGAACTGATCGAGGCTCATCGCGAACTGCTGGGCAGCCTGGGTTCCGAACAGCGCTTCCGCCTGGACATCGCCATCGTCGAGGCCGCGCCGCGCATCCTGGGCGGCCTGCCCGAGAAGATCTCCGACCAGGCCACCGTGGCCCTGGAACGCAAGGGCGTACGGGTCCACACCGGCGCCAAGGTGGTGGCCGTCCACGCTGACCGGCTGGAGACCAGCGGCGGCGACATTCCGGCCGACCTGATCGTCTGGGCCGCCGGGGTCAAGGCCGCGCCGACCAACGCCGGCTATGGCCTGGTCACCAACAAGACCAACCAGTTCGTGGTCAACGAGCGGCTGGAGACTTCCGCGCCCGACGTCTGGGCCCTGGGCGACTGCGCCGCCTGTCCTTGGCCCGATCGGGGGCCGGACCGCGAGGGCAAGACCGAAGGCCGGATCATCCCGGCCCGCGCCCAGGCCGCCCACCAGCAGGCCAGCTACCTGGCCAGGGCGCTGATCGCCCGCCTGGGCCAGCGCCGCGTCGAGGCGCCGTTCGTCTATCACGACTTCGGTTCGCTGGTGTCGCTGGGCGAGAACAAGGGCGTCGGCGCCTTGATGGGCGGACTGGGCGGCCCGAACTTCTTCGTCGAGGGCCTGATCGCCAAATGGGCCTATATCTCGCTGCACCTGGACCACCACCGGGCGATCATGGGCACGCCCAAGACCATCGTCCTGGCCATGGCCCGGCTGCTGCAGCAGCGGGTGGCGGGGCGGCTGAAGCTGCACTGAAGCCGGGGACATGCCCTTGCGGCGTGTCCC
>NZ_JBAPVS010000369.1:0-22014 GCF_049283275.1 Caulobacter sp.
CCGGGGGCCGGATCGTCGACATGCTCCAGCCCGTGATCACGGCCCGCCGTCAGCACGCGGACCGCGCCGGCCGCCGTCGCCAGGGCCGCCACGCGATCGACCGCCCTCTTGCCGTCCCAGTCGAGCGCGGCCTTGTCGGCGCCCATGCGACGCGAGGCGCCGCCCGTCAGGATGATCGCGCCGAAAGGAGTCATGGCGCCAATCTAGGCCAGACACAGATCGCCGTCAGCATCCGCCTGGTCGACGCCGGCCCTGATGAAAGCAGGACAGGCGAGGACATCGTCGCTTCTGACCGCCCCGCCGGACCCGGTTCTGCGTCGAGGACCTGCGGCTTGTCTTCCAAGACAGCGCAAAAACGGTCTAGTGTCCGCCGCGATTAAGGGACGGACAATCAATGAACGAGCGTAACGAGCGTCAGCGCCGCCGCACAACCCAGAGCGCGACCATCCGCGACGTGGCCGCCCTGGCCGGGGTGTCGCCGATGACGGTGTCGCGGGTGATCAACCGCGAGACGACGGTCAAGTCCGAGACCAAGGCCCTGGTGGACGCGGCGATCCGCGACCTGAACTACGCGCCCAACCCCGCCGCCCGCAGCCTGGCCGGCTCGGCCCCGTTCCGCATCGGCCTGCTCTATGACAACCCCTCGACGGGCTATCTGTCGGAGTTCCTGGTCGGGGCCCTGGACGAGAGCAGCCGCACCGGCGCCCAGGTGGTGATCGAGAAGTGCGCCGAGCCGGAGCTGGCCGGCGCCACCCTGACCCGCCTGCTGAAGACCGGCGTCGACGGCCTGATCCTGCCCGCCCCGCTGTGCGAGAGCGCCCAGGTGCTGGCCGAGGTCAAGGCGGCCGGCGCCGCCGCCGTCGCGGTGGCCCCGGGCATGCCCAGCGCCGACATGGCCACCATCCGCATCGACAACGAAGCCGCCGCCTTCGAACTGGCCCAGCACCTGCTGGCCTTGGGCCACAAGCGCTTCGGGATCATCAAGGGGCACCCCAACCAGACGGTCAGCCAGCAGCGCCTGGACGGCTTCCGTTCGGCCCTGTCGGCGGCAGGCATCCCGGACGCGAACATCCGCGTCGAGCAGGGCTATTTCACCTACCGCTCGGGCCTGGAGGCCGCCGAGCGGCTGCTGGGTCAGGACGACCGCCCCACCGCCATCTTCGCCGGCAACGACGACATGGCCGCGGCGACGGCGGGCGTGGCCCACCGCATGGGCCTGGACGTGCCGGGCGACCTGTCGATCGTCGGCTTCGACGACACCTCGATCGCCGCCAACATCTGGCCGGCCCTGACCACCGTCCACCAGCCCATCGCCGCCATGGCCCGCGCCGCCGTCGACCTGGTGCTGGAGGAGATCCGCCGGATGCGCGGCAAGGCCGGCGAACCGCGCCAACTGGTGCATCCCCATACGCTGATCGTGCGGGATTCCACGGGGCCTGCGCCGGAGGGGTGACGGGCGGATATTTGCCCCCTCTCTCATAGAGAGAGGGAGGGGCCCGCCGCCGAAGGCGGTGGGAGGGTGAGAGGTTACACCCTGTCCGAACGGAGCACGGCCAGGATGTCCTCCCCGACGGCGCCAGGATCGGCTAGGACCCGTTCGTTGGGAAACCTCAGAACCACGTATCCAAACAGCTCCAAGGTCTGCGTGCGGCGCTCATCATAGTCCTCGCGCTCTTCGTGGACGGCGCCGTCCAGTTCGACGATCAGCTTGCCCGCCTCGCAGACGAAGTCGGCGAAATAGCGGTCTATCGGGACCTGCCGCAGGAACCTGTACCCGCCCAGCTGGCGGTTGCGGACCAGCTTCCACAATGCCTTCTCGGCCAGGGTCTGGTTCTGGCGAAGACGGCGGGCGTTGGCGGTCGCATCCATGGCGGACAGTTTGGGTTCGCCGCGATGGCCACGCAACGGAAGGAATCGGGATTTTCCGGTTGGCGGTGAAACCTCTCACCCTCCCACCGCTTCGCGGCGGGCCCCTCCCTCTCTCTAAGAGAGAGGGGTTTCATGCGTCTCCATCAACGACCGCACCAACGCCGCGTCCGCCTCCGTGGCCGGATTGTAGACGACCATGCTGAGGTCGGGCCGGCCGTCGACGACGAAGGCGGAGTATTCCATCGCCAGCGGGCCCAGGACCGGGTGCCGCAGATGCTTGGTCCCCTCGCCGTGGGCGAGCACGTCGTTCTCCAGCCAGAAGCGCTTGAACTCGGGGCTGGTCAGGCAGAGCTCGTCGACCATTTGGTTGATCTCGGACAACGCGCCGACCCGCGCCGCGTCCGCGCGGAAGGTGTTGACCACGAAGCGGGCGACGCGCTCCCAGTCATGCTGCGCGGCGCGGACCCGGGCGCTGCCGAACATCAGCCGCAGGAGATTGCGCTGGTCCGGCGGCAGGGCGCCGTAGTCGGTCAGCACCACGGCGGCGGCGCGGTTCCAGGCGATGATGTCCCAGGTGGCGGTCTTGATCATGGCGGGGCTGAACGCCATCCCGTCCAGCACCCGCTGCAGGCGGGGCGATACGCCCTCGCTGGCCTTGTAGCTAACCTCGGGCGGACGCCCCAGGCCCAGCAGGAACACGTGCTCGCGCTCGACGTCGGTCAGCATCAGCGCGCCGGAGATCCGGTTCAGCACGTCCGCCGAGGCCGCGCCGCCCCGGCCCTGCTCCAGCCAGGTGTACCAGGTGGCGCTGATATTGGCGCGCTGGGCGACCTCTTCCCGGCGCAAACCCGAGGTCCGCCGGCGCGTCGCGGTGAACCCCAGGGCCACCGGATCCAGGCGGGTGCGCCGATCCTTCAGATAGGCTCCCAGCCGATTGCCGGTCTCGACGGCCATGCCTGATCCTGTTGATTATTATACTAGGATAAAGTCACTACTTTAATAGGATCACCCTAGGGCGATATGCCCCTCCGAACAACATCGGAGTGCTTCCATGCGTGTCTTCCTCACCGGCGCGACCGGCTTCATCGGCTCGGCCATCGTGCCGGAACTCCTCAAGGCGGGGCATCAGGTGATCGGGCTGACGCGGTCGGACGCCGGCGCCCAGGCGCTGGCCGCCGCGGGCGTCCAGGCCCATCGCGGCAGCCTGGAGGACCCAGACAGCCTGCGCGCCGGCGCGATCCAGGCCGACGGGGTGATCCATTGCGCCTTCGATCACGACTTCTCCAACTTCGTGGCCAATTGCCAGAAGGACACGCGCGCCATCGAGGCCCTGGCCTCGGCGCTGAAGGGATCGGATCGTCCGCTGGTCATCACCTCGGGCGTCGGCATGGGGAGCCCCGGTCCTGGCCAGCCGGCGACCGAGGACGTTTTCAATCTCGACCACCCCAACCCCCGCAGCGCCTCGGAGATCGCCGGCGCCGCGGCCCTGGAAACCGGCGTCAACGTCTCGGTGATGCGCCTTCCCCAGGTCCACGATCCGGTCAAGCAGGGGCTGATCACGCCCTCGATCGAGATCGCGCGCGCCAAGGGGGTCTCGGCCTATGTCGGCGACGGCGCCAATCGCTGGGCGGCCGCCCACGTGCTGGACGTCGCGCGCCTCTACCCGCTGGCGCTGCAGCGCGGACAGGCCGGGGCCCGCTACAACGCGGTGGCCGAGGAAGGCGTGTCGGCGCGCGAGATCGCCGAAGTCGTCGGCGCGGGCTTGAAGCTTCCCGTGGTCTCTCTGACGCCGGAAGAAGCGGCGGGTCATTTCGGCTGGTTCGCGATGTTCGCGGGCCTGGACATGCCGGCCTCCAGCGCCTGGACGCGGGAGACGCTGGGCTGGACCCCCACGGGGCCGGGCCTGATCGCCGATCTCAGGGCGATGGACTACGGGGTTTAGGACAGCAGCGACGGTGCTGGGAAATCCTCGTCCTTCGACAAGCTCAGGATGAGGATTTCCACTGAGCGGTCGCCAAATTCGTCCTCATCCTGAGCTTGTCGAAGGACGAGGACGTTCTGCGACGCTCAAGGCCGGATCACCCCTCTTCGACGATCCCGTCCACCCGGTCCGGATAGAAGGCCAGGTGGTCCTGGATCGCCGCCACCGACGGATAGGCCGCCTCGTAGGTCCAGATCGCATTGACCGACCGCTCGCCGCCCGACGGGATGCTGAAATACGACGCCTGGCCCTTGTAGGGGCAGTAGGTGGCGTGGTCGGTGCGCGCCAGCAGCGCCATGTCGACGTCCTTGCGCGGGATGTATTGCACCGCCGGATAGGACGCCTCCTTCAGGGTCAGGGCGTCGCGCGTGTCGGCGACGACCTTCCCCCCGAGGGTGACAACCACCCGCTTCGGATTCGGCGTGACGGTGATGGGGTGGTCGGGCCCCGGGATCTTGATCGGCCGGTCGGTCATGGCGTTGTCCCGCTAAAGCTTACACCGTTGTAAGTGGCCTCCGATCGGTCCTTCCGCTAGGGCGTGGGCGTGATTTGCACCTCGCGCCAGGGCTTGCGCTGAGCGTCGTGTTAGCGCTAACAACGTCATCGACAAGTGACGGGGGGCGTGGGCGGCGAGTCAAGACCGGTCCAACGCGCCCGCCAGGGAGAGAGACGACCGGTGGCCCTTAGTGATTTCCTTCCCGACGACTGGCGCGACGCGACCCTGCTGGGCCGCATCGACTTCGGCGACGGTCCGACCCCGGTTCTGATCCGCGGCGGCCGCATCGAGGACGTCAGCAAGATCGCCCCGACCACCTCCGACCTGATGAACGCCTTCGAGCCCGGCGCGGCGATCCCGCGCGGCGAGGATCTGGGTCCGCTGGAGGCCCTGGACGTGCGCGCGGTGTGGGAGAACCCGCAAGGCGCGGCCGCCAAGCTGCTGGCCCCGGTCGACCTGCAAGTGCTGAAGGCGGCCGGCGTCACCTTCGCGGTCTCGACCCTGGAGCGGGTGATCGAGGAGCGGGCGCGCGGCGACGCCGCCGAGGCCCTGAAGATCCGCGCCCAGCTGGCCGACAGCATGGGCGGCGACCTGCGCAGCGTGAACCCGGGCTCCGACGGCGCCGCGCGCCTGAAGGCGACCCTGATCGCCGACGGCCTGTGGTCGCAATATCTGGAAGTCGCCATCGGCCCCGACGCCGAGATCTTCACCAAGGGCCCGACCCTGTCCTCGATGGGCTGGGGCGACCATGTGGGCGTGCGCAACGACAGCCACTGGAACAACCCCGAACCGGAAGTCGTGCTGCTGTGCGACGGTCAGGGCCGGATCCGCGGCGCCGCGCTGGGCAACGACGTCAACCTGCGCGACTTCGAAGGCCGCTCGGCCCTGCTGCTCAGCAAGGCCAAGGACAACAACGCCTCGTGCGCGATCGGCCCGTTCTTCCGGCTGTTCGACGACGGCTTCTCGCTGGACGACGTCCGCTCGGCCGAGGTGACGCTGAACATCACCGGCCGCGACAACTTCGTGCTCGACGGCCACAGCAACATGAGCCTGATCAGCCGCGACCCGGCGGTGCTGGCCGGCCAGGCGTTCGGCAAGCAGCATCAGTATCCCGACGGCTTCGCCCTGTTCCTGGGCACGATGTTCGCCCCGATCCAGGATCGCGACGCCGCCGGCCAGGGCTTCACCCACAAGGTCGGCGACCGCGTGCGCGTGGCCACACCAAAGCTGGGCGTGCTGGAGAACGAGGTCACCACCTGCGATCTCGCCGCCCCGTGGACGTTCGGCGTCTCCGCCCTGATCCGCAACCTGGCCGGCCGAGGCCTGCTGTGAACATCGAAGTGAAGCGTCCGCAAGTGACCACCTCCTCAGCCATCTATCCCAGCCTTCGCGGCAAGCGCGTCGTCATCACCGGCGGCGGCTCGGGCATCGGCGCGGGCATCGTCGCCGGCTTCGTGCGCCAGGGCTCGGAGGTGATCTTCCTCGACGTCGCCGACGCGGATTCCAAGGTGCTGGCCGAGCAGCTGTCAGGCTCGGAAATCGCGCCGATCTACGTCCGCTGCGACCTGACCGACCTGAACGCGGTGGCCAAGACCTTCGCCGACATCGGTCCCATCGACGTGCTGGTCAACAACGCCGGCAACGACGACCGGCACAAACTGGCCCAGGTGACGCCCGCCTATTGGGACGAGCGCATGAACGTCAACCTGCGTCACATGCTGTTCTGCACCCAGGCCGTAGCCCCGGGCATGAAGGCGCGCGGCGGCGGGGCGGTGATCAACTTCGGTTCGATCAGCTGGCATCTGGGTCTGGAAGACCTGGTCCTCTACGAAACCGCCAAGGCCGGCATCGAGGGCATGACCCGGGCCCTGGCCCGCGAGCTGGGCCCCGACGACATCCGCGTCACCTGCATCGTGCCGGGCAACGTCAAGACCAAGCGCCAGGAGAAGTGGTACACGCCCGAGGGCGAGGCCGAGATCGTCAAGGCTCAGGCCCTGAAGGGCCGCCTGGTCCCCGACCATGTGGCCTCGCTGGTGATGTTCCTGGCCTCGGACGACGCGTCCCTGTGCACCGGTCACGAATACTGGATCGACGCCGGCTGGCGTTGATCGGCGCGTAACCCCCGCCCTCCTGGCCTTCGCTCCGGCGCCGCGCCGATCCCCGACCTTTGGAGGAGCTGTCGCGAGGCCGCCGAGGGGGTATACCGCTGTGAACTGAGAGGACGTCGCGCATGCCCAACCCCACCTGCGTCTGGGACCTGAAGGCCACCCTCGGCGAGGGGCCGATCTGGTCGGCCGAGGAACAGGCCTTGTGGTTCGTCGACATCAAGGGCCACAAGGTCCACCGCTTCCATCCGGCCAGCGGCGAGACGACCAGCTTCGACGCGCCCGATCAGGTGACCTTCCTGGCCCCGCGCGCCGGCGGCGGGTTCGTGGCGGGGCTGAAGAGCGGCCTGCACCACTTCCACCCCGACAGCGGCTTCGCCTTCCTGGGGGAGATCGAGGACGCGGCGCTAAACAACCGTCCCAACGACGCCACCGTCGACGGCGAGGGCCGGCTGTGGTTCGGCACCATGCACGACGGCGAGGAGGCTCCGACCGGGGCGCTCTACCGCCTCGACGAAGCCGGGCGGCCGATCGCCGAGGACACCGGCATCTGCATCACCAACGGCCCCTGCGTCAGTCCCGACGGCAAGACCTTCTATCACACCGACACCCTGGACAGGACCATCTGGGCCTACGACATGGACGGCGGCGCGCTGTCGAACAAGCGGCTGTTCTTCAAGCTCGAGATCGACGACGCCTGGCCCGACGGCTCGGTGGTCGACGCCGAAGGCTTCGTCTGGACGGCCCTGTGGGGCGGCCACGGCGCGCTGCGGATCTCGCCCCAGGGCGAGGTCGTCGACCGCATCACCCTCCCCGCCATCAACGTCACCAAGCCCTGCTTCGGCGGGCCCGACCTGAAGACCGTCTATTTCACCACCGCCCGCAAGGGACTGAGCGACGAGCAACTCGCCGCCTATCCCCTGTGCGGCGGCCTGTTCGCCCTGCCCGTCGCCGTCGCCGGCCAGCCCCAATACGAGGTGCGTCTTGACCTCCCCTAATAGAACTCCCCGCCGCTTCCGCTCGCGCGACTGGTTCGACAATCCGGACCATATCGACATGACCGCCCTCTATCTGGAGCGGTTCATGAACTACGGGATCACCCCCGAGGAGCTGCGCAGCGGCAAGCCGATCATCGGCATCGCCCAGACCGGCAGCGACATCTCGCCGTGCAACCGCATCCACCTGGACCTGGTGACCCGGATCCGCGATGGCATCCGCGACGCCGGCGGCATTCCGATGGAGTTCCCGGTCCACCCGATCTTCGAGAACTGCCGGCGCCCGACGGCGGCCCTGGATCGGAACCTGTCGTATCTGGGCCTGGTCGAGACCCTGCACGGCTATCCGATCGACGCCGTGGTCCTGACCACCGGCTGCGACAAGACCACCCCGGCCGGCATCATGGCCGCCACCACGGTCAACATCCCGGCCATCGTGCTGTCGGGCGGCCCGATGCTGGACGGCTGGCACGACGGCGAGCTGGTCGGTTCGGGCACGGTGATCTGGCGCTCGCGCCGCAAGCTGGCGGCCGGCGAGATCAACGAGGACGAGTTCATCCAGCGCGCCGCCGACAGCGCCCCCTCGGCCGGCCACTGCAACACCATGGGCACGGCCTCGACCATGAACGCCGTCGCCGAGGCCCTGGGCCTGTCGCTGACCGGCTGCGCGGCGATCCCCGCCCCCTATCGCGAGCGCGGCCAGATGGCCTATCGCACCGGCCAGCGGATCGTCGACCTGGCCTATGAGGACATCAAGCCCAAGGACATCCTGACCAAGAAGGCGTTCGAGAACGCCATCGCCCTGGTCGCGGCGGCCGGCGGCTCGACCAACGCCCAGCCGCACATCGCGGCCATGGCGCGGCACGCGGGCCTCGAAGTCACCGCCGACGACTGGCGCGCGGCCTACGACATCCCGCTGATCGTCAACATGCAGCCGGCCGGCAAGTATCTGGGCGAGCGCTTCCACCGGGCCGGCGGCGCGCCGGCGGTGCTGTGGGAACTGCTGCAACAGGGCCGCCTGCACGGCGACGTCCTGACCGTGACCGGCAAGACGATGGCGGAGAACCTGGAAGGTCGCGAGACCAAGGACCGCGAGGTGATCTTCCCCTACGCCGAGCCGCTGGCCGAGAAGGCCGGCTTCCTGGTGCTCAAGGGCAACCTGTTCGACTTCGCGATCATGAAGTCCAGCGTCATCGGCCCCGATTTCCGCGCCCGCTACCTGTCCAAGCCCGGCCAGGAAGACATCTTCGAGGCTCGCGCCATCGTGTTCGACGGCTCCGGCGACTATCACGCCCGGATCAACGACCCGGCCCTGAACATCGACGAGCACTGCATCCTGGTGATCCGCGGCGCGGGTCCGATCGGCTGGCCGGGCTCGGCCGAGGTGGTCAACATGCAGCCGCCGGACCACCTGCTGAAGAAGGGCATCCAGAGCCTGCCCACCCTGGGCGACGGCCGCCAGTCGGGCACCGCCGACAGCCCCTCGATCCTCAACGCCTCGCCCGAGAGCGCCATCGGCGGCGGGCTGTCGTGGCTGCGCACCGGCGACACCATCCGCATCGACCTGAACACCGGCCGTTGCGACGCCCTGGTGGACGAGGCCGTGATCGCCGAGCGCCGCAAGGAGGGCATCCCCGCCGTCCCCGAGACCATGACCCCCTGGCAGGAAATCTACCGCGCCCACACCGGCCAACTGGAGACCGGCGGCGTGCTGGAGTTCGCCGTGAAGTACCAGGACCTGGCCAGCAAGCTGCCCCGGCATAACCACTAGGAATGAAGGCCCTCGGCGCGATCCGGGGGCCTTTTCGTTCAAGGGTCGACGGCGAACACTTGCCCCCTACGGGTCGCTTCGCGACCGTCTTCCCCCACAGGGGGAAGAGGGCGCGCGTTGTTGCCCTCCGCCCCCTATGGGGGCGGACAGACCGCGTAGCGGTCAGGTGGGGGCAAGTGGGTGTGATCCCACGCGACAGTTCGCTGACTGGCTAGGCGGAACACCAAGGCCCGTCCTACGATGTCGCCATGGACCTCGATAACGACGACCAGATTTGGACCGACGCCATCCACGCCGCCGCCGATTTCGGCGCGGCTTGCGCGACCTTCCGCAACACGAACCCCTTCCCGCAAGTGGTCGCTCTCGACCATATCATCAACACCCTGATGACCGAGCTTTGGGACCAAGGCTTCAGTCAGTCGGAGATCCGCACCGCCTTTGAGGATGCATTGGCCGACATGAACCGCTACGCAGCCGGCGAGGAGCGACGGTCTTGAGCCTCGGCGTTCCACACATCCGCGACGCCCAACCCGCCGACCTCGCCCCCCTGGCCCACCTGTGGTGGTCCGGCTGGCGAGACGGCCATGACGGGTTGCTGCCGGAGGCCCTGACCCGGCTGCGCACGCTGGAGAGCTTCCAGGAGCGAACGGACGCCGCCCTGCCCAAGGTGCGCACCCTCGGCCCCGTCGGCGCGCCGCTGGGCTTCCACCTGCTCAAGGACGACGAGCTCTACCAGTTCTATCTGGCCCCAGAGGCGCGCGGGACCGGAGCGGCGGCGGTGCTGATGGCCGACGCCGAGACGCGGCTGGCCCAGGCCGGCGTCACGACCGCCTGGCTGGCCTGCGCGATTGGCAACGCCCGCGCCGCGCGGTTCTACGAGAAGGCCGGCTGGACGATGGCGCGCATCGAGAACGTGCCGACCGAAACCTCCGAAGGCCTCTTCCCGCTGGAGGTCTGGCGCTACGAGAAGCGCCTGGCCGGCTAAGCGCTCGGCGAGCGAGCCGACGATCCGCCGCCGTCAAACCTTGATGATGCGCGTGTTGTAGGACGCCACCACGGCGTCGTGGGTCAACAGGACCAGGGCCTCCGTCAGCCCCTGGGCGACCAATAGCCGGTCGAACGGATCGGCGTGGATGCGGGGCAGGGTTTCGACGATGACGGCTTGCTGCGGCGTGATCGGGATCAAGGAATAGCCGGCGGCGCTGAACAGCACCTGGGCGTCATGGGCGCCGATCGGCATCGCGCCCGGGCCCTGGCGGTCAAGGCCGTGCTTGATGGCGATTTCCCACAGGGTTACGGCGCTGACGCAGACCTCGTTGGCGGGATCCAGGATCAGGTCGCGCGCGCTCGCCGATAGACGTGGGTCGTCCGTGAGGGTCCAGAGCGCGACATGGGTGTCGAGCAGCAGCCTCAATCGCGCGGATCCAGAAACAGCGCGGCCACCTCGGCGTCCTGTGCGGCTGTATCGGCGGGCGCCACGAACTGCCCCTTCGCGATGCCGATCCTGACCGGCGTCCGGGCGGTCGTCGTCATCGGCATCAGCCGAGCGGCCGGACGGCCGTTGCGGGCGATCACCACCTGATCGGTTTCCCCGCTCTCGACGGCTTCCACCAACTTGGAAAGTTGCGACTTGGCGTCGTGCATGTTGACTGTGCGCATGTTCGAGTTCACCCTTAGCTAGACTTAGCTAGCACGGATCGGGCCGAATTGAAAGTCGACCGCGTCACCGCCTCAGCCCGCTTGCGTGCTGATACCGGTAACACTAAGGTCAGACCAACCAAAGTCCCGCTTCAGGGGCTCGTTAGGGATCAAACGCGGCCTTCGGGCCCCATGGGGAAGATACAGTGGCATCAGTCATCAACGCCGGGCCGAGCCCGGGGATGAGCGCCGACGGCGCCAAGGTGAACATGGCCTTCATCGCCGCCATCGTGGCCGTCGCCACCATCGGCGGCTTCATGTTCGGCTATGACAGCGGGGTCATCAACGGCACGCAGGAAGGCCTCGAGAAGGCTTTCAACCTCAGCAAGCTGGGCACCGGCCTCAACGTCGGCGCCATCCTGATCGGCTGCGCCTTTGGCGCTTTCGCCGCCGGCCGCCTGGCCGACGTCTGGGGCCGCCGCACGGTGATGATCATCGCCGCCCTGCTGTTCCTGGTCAGCGCCATCGGCACCGGCGCCTCGCACACCTCGCTGGTGTTCATCGCCTTCCGCCTGATCGGCGGCCTGGGCGTGGGCGCGGCCTCGGTCCTCTGCCCCGTCTACATCTCGGAAGTCACGCCGGCCAACATCCGCGGCCGCCTGTCTTCCGTGCAGCAGATCATGATCATCACCGGCCTGACCGGCGCGTTCGTGGCCAACTACGTCCTGGCCCACACCGCCGGCAGCTCGACCGCCCCGTTCTGGCTGGGCCTGCCCGCCTGGCGCTGGATGTTCTGGATGCAGACCATCCCCGCCGCGATCTTCTTCTTCAGCCTGCTGGCCATTCCGGAAAGCCCGCGCTTCCTGGTCGCCAAGGGCAAGGACGCCGAAGCCGAGAAGATCCTCTCGCGCCTGTTCGGCGCCGGTCAGGGCGCCGGCAAGGTGGCCGAGATCCGCGCCTCGCTGGCCGCCGACCACCACAAGCCCAAGCTGTCGGACCTGCTGGACCCGACCACCCGCAAGATCCGCATGATCGTCTGGGCCGGCCTGGTCCTGGCCGTCTTCCAGCAGCTGGTCGGCATCAACATCGTCTTCTACTACGGCTCGGTGCTGTGGCAGTCAGTGGGCTTCACCGAGGACGACAGCCTGAAGATCAACATCCTGTCGGGCACGCTGTCGATCGTGGCCTGCCTGGCCGCCATCGCCGTGATCGACAAGATCGGCCGCAAGCCGCTGCTGCTGGTCGGCTCGGCCGGCATGGCCGTGACCCTGGGCGTCCTGACCTGGTGCTTCTCGACCGCCACCACCGTGAACGGCGCCCTGCACCTGGCCGACAATGTCGGTCTGACCGCCCTGGTCGCGGCCAACGCCTATGTGGTGTTCTTCAACCTCAGCTGGGGCCCGGTCATGTGGGTCATGCTGGGCGAGATGTTCCCCAACCAGATGCGCGGCTCGGCCCTGGCCGTCGCCGGCTTCGCCCAGTGGATCGCCAACTTCGCCATCTCGGTCAGCTTCCCGGCCCTGGCCGCGATCAGCCTGCCGATGACGTACGGCTTCTACGCGCTCAGCGCCGTGGTTTCGTTCTTCCTCGTGCAGAAGCTGGTGCACGAGACACGCGGCAAGGAGCTGGAGGCGATGCAGGGCTAAGGCCCTCTCACCCGACAGACGATCACGCCCGGGAGGTTCCGCCTCCCGGGCGTTTTTCATTCACGGCCGCATCACCCAAACACACTCAAAAATTGAACTATCCGCCACGCAACCTCCGTAGACGGGGGCCTCCAAACCAGACACGTTATGCGACGTGGGAAGCCCACAACTCAAATGGAGATTGTCGTGGAGAAGAGCTTCAAACTGAAGATCGCCCTGGCTGGCGCGGGCTTGTTGGCCAGCATCGCCCTCCCCCTGGCGGCGGTCGCCTTCCCGAAAAACGGCTGGGAGCACTACTACTACACCGACGCCTCGCATACGATGGAGGCGGGCCAGCAAACGATGTACTGCAACGGCAAGATGGCCATGCAGTGGGGCGAGATCACGCCCTATTACGATGTGGAGCTGATCGATTGCCACGATCCGGTTGATCCCCCCAACTATTGGCCTTGATAGGCGTTTCGCCAGACCATGGGACGCCCGGGAGATTTCATCTCCCGGGCGTTTTCCTGTGCGGTTCGCCGCCCGCCCCAGCGCCGCTTCCGGCGAGCGTGGTCTCGGGCTACCATCACAATGTGCGCGGCGGCTTCCTGATGCTGAAGCCGGGTCTGTACGCGGCGGGCAAGGGCTCGGCGCGGTTCAGGAACTTCAAGTACCGGGCGCTGGCTTAACGACCATCCTCTTCGACTGTCATCCCGGGCGTAGCGAAGCTAAGACCCGGGACCGACGCCTGAGCGCCGCGTTTCCGGCGGTCCCGGATCGGCGCGCTGCGCGCTTGTCCGGGATGACAGAGCTTTGGGTTGGAGATCGAAGACGACGTTCAAACCCCTCTTCGCAGATCATCGCCGAGGAATTGGTCGAGGCCGTTCTGACGCTGGCGCGGAACTTGGTTCGGTAACTCTCAAACTCTGTTCATCCCGACGAAAGTCGGGACCCAAGCTGAATGTCCGGACTGGTCTCCGAGCCAGGATCCGCAAACACCGCTTGGGTCCCGGCTTTCGCCGGGATGAAAGGATGGTGAGAATTAGGTGGCCGCCGCCGCGGGGGCCTTGGCCAACGCCGGGCCGCTGAACTCGGCCTCGATGCTCACGTCAACCTCGTCGCTGACGCCCATGGTCGTGCCGGGGGCCGGAACGCCGGAGCCGATGCCGAACTCCGAACGCTTGAACACGCCGTGGGCCGAGAAGCCGATGCGGGCCTGCGGGTCCATCGGGTGGCCGGCGTAGCCGCCGTTGAACGTGGCGTCGAGCACCACCGGCTTGGTCACCCCGTGCAGGGTGAAGTCGCCGGTGACCTTGGCGGTGTTGGCGCCGGTGACCTCGACCTTGGTCGAGCGGAAGGTGATGGTCGGGTATTGGCCCGCGTCCAGCCAATCCTTGCCGGTCAGCTCGTCCTTGAAGCCGGCCGGCGGGCTGGGCAGGGTCAGCGACCTGGGATCGATGGTCGCCTCGACGCTGGAGGCCGAAGGGTTGGCCGGGTCGAACCTCAGCTTGGCGTCGAAGTCGGCGAACCGCGCGGTGTAGTGCGAGAAGCCCAGGTGGCTGACCTTGAACGACAGGCTGGCGTGGGACGGATCGAGCTTGTAGTCGCCGGCCGGGACGTCGGGCATCACGAACTTGTCCGCCGGGGCGCCGGTCGCGGCGGCCGAAGGGGCGGCGGGCGCCTCGGCCTTCTTCTGGGCGGGCGGCGAGCAGGCCGCCAGGGTCAGGGCGGCGGCCGCGGCCAGGAGGGCCGCGTGCGGGCGAACGGTCGAAGAGGTCATGGCGTCGTCTTCCCTACTGCTGGGCGCTTCCAGGCGCCCGATCCCACGAAGGACGCGGGAAGGTGCGGGGTTCCGACATCGAGCGAACCTTTTTCTCGTCGCAACTTGACGTTACGGAAGGTAAGACGATGGTGTCCATAGCGACGTCGCCCGATCCCGCCCCCCTGGAGACGGTCCTTGAGCAGCCCAGCGGCCCTAGCTCAGCAGTTGCCGGAGCGTCTGGCGCAGAACCTCGGTCAGCGGTCCGCGATCGGTGTCGGGGTGGTTGACCGCCCGGATGATCATGCCGTCGAACAGCAGGCCCACGGCCTCGCAGCGGGCCTGGAACTCAGCGTCGCTCCATTCGGGCCTGCGGCCGCGGTCCAGCATGGCCTGGGCGTAGACACGCTCCTGCGCGTCGGCGGCCTGCAGGATGGCGGCGACCTTCGGATTGCGGCTGGCCTCGGCCAGGACTTCCAGCGTCAGCGACGCGCGACCCAGGTCGAAGCACTTGTCGACGGCCTCGGGCAGGTGCTCGGACAGGGCGTCCAGCAGGTCGCCCGGCCGGCTTTCCATCTCGGCGAACTTCTCGCGCATCTCGGCCAGGTCCTGGGCGACGATGGCGGCGATGATCGCCTCCTTGTTCTCGAAATAACGGTAGATCTGGCCTACGCTGAGACCGGCGACCTTGGCGATCTCGGCCATGCTGGCGCCGTGGAACCCGGCGTGACGCACGCAGTCGCACGCCGCATCCAGAATCTGCTGCCGCCGCGCCTCAGGCGTCGGCCGGCACGTCGTGTTGGCCTCATCGATCATCGAAAGCTTCGCTTCCCAATTAAATTTCCGTCACGTCAAGCTGGACGGAACCCCCGAGGTTGACTTGCGACAACCTCGGACCTATGTCCAGCCCCGTTGAGAATGAACGTTCATTCTCATGTTGGTCACCAACAGGGCGTCGTCAAGGCTGAAGGCCTGCGACGCCCTGTCGCTACTGGGGTTTTCCGTATGTCATTCGACCGTTCTCGCGCCGTCCTGTCGGCGGCCTCCTTGGCGGCCATCGCTCTAACCCTGGCGGCTTGCGGCCAAGGCAAGGGCGGAGCCGGCGGCATGGGCCCTGGCGGCCCAACCCCGGTCGGCGTTGTCGTCGCCAAGACCGAAACGGTCACCCTGACCACCGAACTGACCGGCCGCACCTCGGCCTATCTGGTCTCGGAAGTGCGCCCGCAGGTCGGCGGCATCATCAAGGCCCGCCTGTTCCAGGAAGGCGGCTATGTCCGCGCCGGCCAGTCGCTGTACCAGATCGATCCGGCCACCTATCAGGCCGCCTATAACAGCGCCGCCGCCGGCCTGGCCCAGGCCCAGGCGACCGCCACGGCCGCCAAGCTGAAGGCCGACCGCTACAAGGGGCTGGTCGAGATCAACGCCGTTTCCAAGCAGGATAACGATGACGCCCAGGCCGCCGCCCTGCAGGCCGCCGCCAACGTCGCCGCCCAGAAGGCCGCCGTGGACAACGCCCGCATCAACCTAGGCTGGACCAAGGTGGTTTCGCCGATCTCGGGCCGCATCGGCAAGAGCTCGGTCACCCCCGGCGCCCTGGTCACCGCCAGCCAGGCAACCGCCCTAGCCACGGTGCAGGACCTGTCCAAGATCTATGTCGACCTGACCCAGTCGTCGGCCGACATGTTGAAGCTGCAAGCAGCGTTCAACAGCGGCCAGCTGGGCCGCTCGGGCTCGGCCCAGGTGACCCTGAAACTGGAAGACGGTTCGACCTATCCGATCAGCGGCCGCCTGGAGTTCTCGGACGTCACCGTCGACCCGACCACCGGTTCGGTCGGCCTGCGCGCCACCTTCGACAACCCCAATGGCCAGCTGCTGCCGGGCATGTATGTCCGCGCCCAGCTCGGCAGGGGCGTGGCCAACGGCGGCATGCTGATCCCGCAGGCGGCCGTCAGCCGCGATCCCAAGGGCGCGGCCACCGTCATGGTGGTCGGGGCCAAGGGCGTGGCCGAGCCCCGCGTGATCGTGACCACCCAGACGGTGGGCGACAAATGGCTGGTGACCTCGGGCCTGAAGCCCGGCGATCAGGTCATCGTCGAAGGCCTGCAAAAGGTCCGCCCCGGCGCTCCGGTAAAGCCGGCCGTCATCACCGCCCCCGCTGCTCAGTAAGGCCGGCTCCTCATGCTTTCCCGCTTCTTCATCGACCGGCCGATCTTCGCGTGGGTCGTCGCGATCGTCATCATGCTGGCGGGGGCCCTGGCCATCCGCAGCCTGCCGATCGCCCAATATCCCGACATCGCCCTGCCCCAGGTGTCGATCAACGCCATCTATCCCGGCGCCTCGGCCAAGACCGTCGAGGACAGCGTCACCCAGGTCATCGAGCAGAAGATGAAGGGCCTGGACGGCCTGGACTACATGGCCTCGACCAGCGACAGCTCGGGCTCGGCCACCACCACCCTGACCTTCAAGGCCGGCACCGACATCGACATCGCCCAGGTGCAAGTCCAGAACAAGCTGCAGACGGCCACCGCGCTGCTGCCGCAGGAAGTCCAGCAGCAGGGCCTGACGGTCGCCAAGTCGGCCCGTAACTTCCTGCTGATCGTCGGCATGTATTCGGACGATCCGAAGGCCACCAACACCGACCTGGCCGACTATATCGCCAGCAATCTGCAAGACCCCCTCAGCCGCGTCGACGGCGTGGGCGAGGTCCAGCTGTTCGGCGCGCAATACGCCATGCGCGTCTGGCTGGATCCGACCAAGCTGGCCAGCTACAGCCTGACGCCCGCCGACGTCATCGCCGCCATCCGGGCCCAGAACGCCCAGGTCTCGGCCGGCCAGTTGGGCGGCGTGCCCAACATCCCCGGCATCGGCCTGAACGCCACGATCACGGCCCAGTCGCGCCTCTCCACCCCGGCCGAGTTCCAGAACATCATCGTCAAGAACAGCCCCGGCGGCGCCATCGTGCACCTGCGCGACGTCGCCCGCGTGGAGTTGGGCGCGGAAAGCTACGGCTTCGGCGCCAAGTACAACGGCAAGCCCGCCGCCGGCCTGGCCATCCGCCTGGCCCCCGGCGCCAACGCCCTGAACACCGCCGACGCCATCAAGGCGCGGATGGCCGTGCTGGAGAAGAACTTCCCGGCCAGCTTCCGGTACGTGATCCCTTACGACTCCACGCCGTTCGTGAAGCTGTCGATCGAGGAAGTGGTCAAGACGCTGATCGAAGCCATCGTGCTGGTCTTCATCGTCATGTTCCTGTTCCTGCAGAACTGGCGCGCGACCCTGATCCCGACCATCGCCGTGCCGGTCGTCCTGCTGGGCACCTTCGGGGTGCTGGCCGCCTTCGGCTACTCGATCAACACCCTGACCATGTTCGGCCTTGTCCTGGCCATCGGCCTGCTGGTCGATGACGCCATCGTCGTGGTCGAGAACGTCGAGCGGGTGATGAGCGAGGAGGGACTCAGTCCCGTCGAGGCCACGCGCAAGTCGATGAACGAGATCACCGGCGCCCTGATCGGCATCGCGCTGGTCCTGGCCGCGGTGTTCGTGCCCATGGCCTTCTTCGGCGGCTCGCAGGGCGTGATCTATCGCCAGTTCTCGATCACCATCGTCTCGGCCATGGCCCTGTCGGTGCTGGTCGCCCTGATCCTGACGCCGGCCCTCTGCGCCACCCTGCTCAAGCCGGTCAGCCGGGGTCATGGCGAGCCCCTCAACACCGACCACCGGGGTCCTTTGGGCGCGGTGGCGAACCTCTTCAATCGCTTCTTCAACTGGTTCAACCGCAACTTCAACGATGTCAGCGGGCGCTACCAGGGCTCGGTGCGCGGCCTTCTGGGCAAGAGCGGCCGCTGGATGCTGGCCTATGGCGTGATCATCCTGTTCATGGGCTTCCTGTTCATCCGCCTGCCCAGCGCCTTCCTGCCCGAGGAAGACCAGGGCACGATGTTCACCCTCGTCCAGCTGCCGCCCGGCGCGCCGGAAGAACGCACCCAGGCGGTGCTCGACACCGTGCGGAACCACTTCCTGGTCGACGAGAAGGACTCCGTGCAGGCGGTCTTCACCGTCGCCGGCTTCAGCTTCGCCGGCGCCGGCCAGAACGCCGGCCTGGCCTTCGTCCGCCTCAAGGACTTCGATGAGCGCAAGGCCGCCGACCGCAAGGCGCAAGCCGTCGCGGGCCGGGCCATGGGCAAGTTCATGCAAATCCGCGACGCCATGGTCTTCGCGATCGTGCCGCCGGCCGTGCCCGAACTGGGCACCTCGTCGGGCTTCGACTTCCAGCTGCAGGACGTCGGCGGCGTCGGCCACGACGCCCTGGTCGCGGCGCGCAATCAGGTTCTGGGCATGGCCGCCCAGGATCCCACCCTGGTCGGCGTGCGTCCCAACGGCCAGGACGACACGCCCCAACTGAAGATCGACATCGACCAGGCCAAGGCCGGGGCGATGGGCCTGACGACCGCCGACATCAACGCCGCGCTCAGCGCCGCGTGGGGCGGTTCTTACGTCAACGACTTCATCGACCGCGGCCGGATCAAGAAGGTCTATGTCCAGGCCGACGCGCCCTACCGCATGCGTCCGGAAGACCTGAACAGCTGGTACGTCCGCACCAGCAGCGGCACCATGGCGCCGTTCTCGTCCTTCGCCACCACCCACTGGATCTACGGCTCGCCGCGCCTGGAGCGCTACAACGGTCTGTCGTCGCTGAACATCCAGGGCTCGCCCGCCCCGGGCAAGAGCTCGGGTCAGGCCATGGCCGCCATGGAGAAGATCGCCGCCCAGCTGCCGCCGGGCATCGGCTTCGAGTGGACCGGCCTGTCGGCTCAGGAACGCGAGTCCGGCAACCAGGCCCCGGCCCTTTACGGCATCTCGATCCTGGTGGTGTTCCTGCTGCTGGCCGCCCTCTACGAGAGCTGGTCGATCCCGCTGTCGGTGATCATGGTCATCCCGCTAGGCATCGTCGGCGCCCTGCTGGCCACCAGCCTGCGCGGCCTGTCCAACGACATCTACTTCCAGGTGGGCCTGCTGACGACCATGGGCCTGGCGTCCAAGAACGCCATCCTGATCGTCGAGTTCGCCAAGGACCTGCACGAAAAGGGCATGGACCTGGTCGAGGCGACGGTGGAGGCGGTCCGCATCCGTCTGCGACCGATCATCATGACCTCGCTGGCCTTCGTCTTCGGCGTGCTGCCCTTGGCGATTTCGAACGGGGCTGGATCGGGGAGCCAGCACGCCATCGGCACCGGCGTGATCGGCGGCATGATCTCGGCCACCCTGCTGGCGATCTTCTTCGTCCCGCTGTTCTTCGTGATCGTCGAGCGGGTCTTCAAACCCAAGCCGCGTCGCCGGGTGGAAACCTCCGCGACTCCGGCCGAGAGCCACTGACATGCTTGTGCGTAACCTGACCCTCACCCTGCTGGCGGCCTCGGCGCTCAGCGCCTGCACCCTGGCGCCCAAGACCGTGCGCCCGGCCCTGCCGGTGACCAACGCCTGGCCGATCGCCCAATACAATCAAGGGGCGGCCAACGGTTCAACGGCTTCGGCCGCCGACCTGGGCTGGCGCGACGTGTTCATCGATCCGCGCCTGCAAGGCGTGATCGACCTGGCCCTGGCCAACAACCGCGACCTGCGCGTGGCGGTGCTCAACATCGAGCAGTCCCGCGCCCAGTACCGCATCCAGCGGGCGGCCCTCGTGCCGTCCGTCGCCGCCACGGCGACGGGGACTCAGAGCCGACTGACCGCGGACCAAGCCGCGGCCCGGCCCGACGGCGACCGCACGACCGAGACCTATTCGGTCGGCGTCGGGATCACCTCCTGGGAGATCGACCTGTTCGGCCGCGTGCGCAGCCTCAACAACGCGGCCCTGCAGAGCTACCTGGCCACCCGCGAGATCAGCCGTTCGGTGCAGATCAGCCTGATCGCCCAGACGGCCAGCGCCTGGCTGAACCTGGCCGCGGACCAGGACCTGCTGGCCGTGTCGCAGGAAACCCTGCGTACGCGCCAGGAGAGCACCGTTCTGATCCGCCGGCGCTTCGAGGCCGGCGCCATCTCGCAGCTGGAACTCAGCCAGGCCCTGACGCTGGTCGAAGCGGCCCGCAGCGACGTCGCGACCGCCATCGCCCTGGTCGAGCAGGACAAGAACGCCCTGCGCTTGGCCGTCGGCGCCGACGTGCCGGCCGACCTGCTGCCGGCCGGCGGTCTGGTCACCGCCCAGATCCTGCGGGACCTGCCGGCGGGCCTGCCTTCGGACGTGCTGACGCGTCGCCCCGACGTTCTGGCCGCTGAGCACCAGTTGGCCGGCGCCAACGCCAATATCGGCGCGGCCCGCGCGGCCTTCTTCCCCAGGATCAGCCTGACGGCCCAGGCCGGGGTCGCCAGCGGATCCTTGGGCAGCCTGTTCGACGGCGGCAACGGCGCCTGGAGCTTCTCGCCGGGCGTCAGCCTGCCGATCTTCTCCGGCGGAGCGAACATCGCCGGCCTCGACAGCGCCAAGGCCGGTCGCGACATCGCCGTGGCCAACTACGAGAAGGCGGTCCAGACCGCCTTCCGCGAGGTTTCCGACGGCCTGGCCGTGCAGTCGACGATCCAGGACCGGGTGGGCTCACAGGAACGCCTGGTCGCCGCCGCCAACGACACCGTCCGCCTGTCGCAGGCCCGTTACGGCGCGGGGATCGACAGCTCCTTGGCCGTGCTGGACGCCCAGCGCACGCTCTACGCCTCGCAGCAGACCCTGATCGTCGCCCGCCTGGCGCGGGAGACCAACCTGGCCACGCTCTACAAGGCCCTCGGCGGCGGGGCTCCTCCCGCCCAGTGAGGCCAACCCGATCCCCCGTCCCCAGCGGGGGAGTGCTAGCGGCGTCCCAGACGCCGCCAAGCCGGAAGGGGCGCGCTCCCCCCAATCCCGCGCGCCCCTTCTACTTTGGGGGAAGCCCTAACTTTCAACCGTCATTCCCGCCCTTGTGGCGGGAACCCCTGGCTCAGCTGACGGTGAGACGCCTTGGCGCGCCGGCGCGCCATACCCCTGCCCTTGCGACGGACAGAGGGGTTCCCGCCACAAGGGCGGGAATGACGGGCTAGTATTGGATATGACCGCGATCCACGCAAAGCTCACCGCTCGCGCCGCCACTCCGAGATCGGGATCGAACCGTCGGGACGCGGCGTGGGCACCTGGTAGCTGAGGCGGTCGGCGGTCAGGGCGTATTGGCGCCGCTGCTCGGTCCCGTCCCAGTTGGCGAACGACGCGCCCTCGATCCGGAAGACCAGCACGTGGGCGGCCGGGTCGATGGCGACGGTTCCATAGTGGGTGGACGATCCGATCACCGCGCCGGCCAGTTCCTCCGGCGAGGCCTTGGCCTTGTCGCCCGAGGCGATGCGCGGACGGTCGCCGTCGAAGATCTGCAAGCTGTAGCGGCCCTGGGCGTCGATGATCAGCCGCCCCTTGGGATGCTGGCCGTAGTCGCGGGCCCGCGCGCCGTCGGGCTTGAGGCGGTCGGCCGCGGTCAGGGTCCAGGTCCCGGCCAGCGCGGGCTCGGCCGCTGTCGCCGCCCCGGCGATCATCGGCGCCAGCAGCAGGGTCGCCAGAGCCGGACCCGCGCCGACGCGCCTCTTCGTGATCGATTTCATCTCGTCCTCCGGCATGTAACCTATTTATCAGGTTAGCTTGCGGACCATCCAAGAAGCACTGTAACCTGTCAATCCGGTTCGGAGCGCAGCATGACGACGGCGAAGGCGGAAATCCGCGACGGCTTCAAGTTTCGCGGCGGCAGCCCGGCCCTGGACCTGGC
>NZ_JBAPVS010000370.1:0-3918 GCF_049283275.1 Caulobacter sp.
GCATCCTGCCGCGCACCCACGGCTCGGCCCTGTTCACCCGCGGCGAGACCCAGGCGATCGTGGTCGCCACCCTGGGCACCGGCGACGACGAGCAGTTCATCGACGCCCTGGAAGGCACCTACAAGGAGTCCTTCCTGCTGCACTACAACTTCCCTCCCTACAGCGTCGGTGAAACCGGCCGCATGGGCAGCCCGGGCCGCCGCGAAATCGGCCACGGCAAGCTGGCTTGGCGCGCCCTGCGTCCGATGCTGCCGGCCAAGGAAGACTTCCCCTACACCATCCGCCTGGTCTCCGAGATCACCGAGTCCAACGGCTCGTCCTCGATGGCCACGGTCTGCGGCTCGTCGCTGGCCATGATGGACGCGGGCGTTCCGCTGATCCGTCCGGTCTCGGGCATCGCCATGGGCCTGATCCTCGAAAAGGACGGCTTCGCCGTTCTGTCCGACATCCTGGGCGACGAAGATCACCTGGGCGACATGGACTTCAAGGTGGCCGGTACCAGCCAGGGCCTGACGTCTCTGCAGATGGACATCAAGATCGCCGGCATCACGCCCGCGATCATGGAGCAAGCGCTGGCCCAGGCTAAGGGCGGCCGCGAGCACATCCTCGAAGAGATGAACAAGGCGATGGACGCGCCTCGTGAAGAAGTCGGTGACTTCGCCCCGAAGATCGAGACCATCACCATCCCGACCGATAAGATCCGCGAAGTGATCGGCACCGGCGGCAAGGTGATCCGCGAGATCGTCGCCACCACCGGCGCCAAGGTCGACATCAACGACGAAGGCACGGTCAAGGTCTCGGCCTCGGACGCCGCCAAGATCAAGGCCGCCATCGACTGGATCAAGTCGATCACGCAAGAAGCTGAAGTCGGCGCGATCTACGACGGCAAGGTCGTCAAGGTCGTCGATTTCGGCGCCTTCGTGAACTTCTTCGGCGCCAAGGACGGCCTGGTCCACGTCAGCCAGATCAGCAACGAACGCGTGGCCAAGCCCGCCGACGTGCTGAAGGAAGGCCAGATCGTGAAGGTCAAGCTCCTGGGCTTCGACGATCGCGGTAAGACCAAGCTGTCGATGAAGGTCGTCGACCAGGAAACCGGCGAAGACCTGTCCAAGAAGGAAGGCGTGAGCCCGGAGGAAGCCGTCAACACCTGAGGGTGAGGACGTCTTTCACGGCCTAGGCTAGCGAGCGGGCGGTTCCGAAAGGAGCCGCCCGTTTTGCGTTTGGGGGTGCGCTTGACCCGGATTTGACGAGGTAACACTTCGATCGCACCCGTTGATCCCATCGGTATCCGTAGGGGTCTCACTTGGCTGCCAAGGCGAACTTTTCATCGACTTCGAGAGCCATCACGGACCTCGCAAGGCATGCGAGTAAGTTCCGATCTGAGGAGCTTCGTATGGCGGTCTTCGAAGTCCTTGCGGCACTGAGAGCGTGTGATGAACTTGGTCACGGACTTCGTGGCGCCGGGAGGTGGCTGGATATCGCCACCGAGCTTGCCGCCGACCTGCGCAAACAGCATCCGCTCGCGGGTGCGACCCCACCTTAAATCCTTGGTGGATCGGAGCTCTGGGGTCAGGCCGTGTCAAGGACCGCCTCTGGCGGCCGCGTCGCGGCGGCGCTTCGCGCCGTCCTTGAGACGGCCTGACCCCAGAGCAAGCTCGCCGCCATGGATCTAAGGCGGGGCCTGTCCGCCGAGGGCGGGCCAGGGCGCACGCGCGCTTTCCGGTCTGCGCACTTCCGTTCATGCCCCTTTCCACCAGCGTGGTGCGTGGTCCTCGTCCTTCGACACGCACAGGATGCGGACCATGTGCAGGCCGTGGCAGTAGAAACCCTCATCCTGAGCTTGTCGAAGGACGAGGTTTTCGCATCCGGGGTCGGGTAAACCTTAGCCGCCCCTACCCCTTCGGCGTCACCGTCACCACCGCCGTATCCGCCGCCCCGTTCCCGCCGCGACACGCCGCCGGCTTGAACTTCAGGTCCAGGCAGACCCACACCTCGGTCAGGCGGCCTTCCTTGACCCGGACGTTCAGGCCCTGGGCGGTCATGCCGCGATTGCGCTTGAGGAAGGTCTGGCGGATCTCGCCCGCCGTCAGGGTTCCGCTCGCGCCGGGGACAAGGTCCGGAACCTTCAGGCCGTCGCGCACCTCGCGGGTCTTCTTGTAATAGGCCTCGGGCGTGTCCCACTGGCAGGTGCCGTGCGCCTGCCACTCGTGCTGCAGCAGCCAGGGCGAGGGGGTCATGCACAGATTGGCCATCACCGTCGCGGCGCTGATCGGCGGGCTGGGCTTGCAGTATCGGGGATGGACCTTGTCCGGCCCGTTGGGCCACAGGCCGTGCACCGTGAAGCCGAAGCTGTTGGTCTGGCACTGGATGACCTTGTTCGACTCCGGAATGCCCGCGCGGCAGGCCTCGGGCGACCAGAACAGGGCCAGCAGATAGGCGGCGGTCGGGATGTCGGTGTGGATCTCGCCGGCGGGCGGAACCTCGGACGGGGCCGGGATCACGCTGGGCGGGATCGCGCAGGATTTCAGGCTGGAGGCCTGGGCCGCGCCGGCCAGGGCGAGAGTGGCGACGGCGGCCATGGCGAACTGGACGAACTTCGAAGACGTCATGCGCAACCCTCACTTCCGCTCATCCCGGCGAACGCCGGGACCCAAGCCGAGTCTGTGATTACGCGCTGAGCCCGGACCGGCCAACCCCGCTTGGGTCCCGGCGTTCGCCGGGATGAAGGGATTTAAGAGAGGGCGTTACCGCCGCGCCTCGGTCGCCATGCGCACCGCCAGCCCGCCCAGCACCGAGGCCATCAGCCAGCGCTGGATCAGGGCGAAGCTGGGGCGCGTGGCCAGGAAGCCGGCGATCGTGCCGGCCGCCAGGCAGATGCAGCCGTTGACTGTCAGGCTGATCAGGATCTGGCTGCCGCCCAGGGCCAGGGACTGGCCGAAGATCGCGCCGCGATGCGGGTCGATGAACTGCGGCAGCAGCGACAGATAGAGCATCGCCGCCTTGGGGTTCAGCAGGTTGGTCAGGAAGCCCATGCTGATCAGCCGGGCCGGGCTGTCCTTGGGCAGCTGGCGCACCTGGAACGGCGAGGCGCCGCCCGGCCTGATCGCCTGCCAGGCCAGCCACAGCAGGTAGAGCGCCCCGCCGAACCGCAGGACATCATAGGCGATCGGGGCGGCCATCAGCAGGGCGGTGATGCCCAAGGCCGCGCAGACCAGATAGACCACGAAGCCGGCGGCGGTGCCGACCAGCGACACGATCCCGGCCCAGCGGCCTTGGCAGATCGAGCGGCTGACCAGGTAGAGCATGTTGGGGCCGGGGGTCAGGGCCATGCCCAGACAGACGAGACAGAAGGCGATCCAGGTCTTGGCTTCGGGCAAAAGAGTCGGGGGCATGGGCGAGCTCCGCTTGCGAAAGATGGGGCGCCCAGGCGAACGGCTCGTGACGTCCGCGCTCCCCCAGGGTGCTCCCTGCGATCGCCAGTCACGCGGACGCAGGGTGTGTACACCGGTTCGCGGTGAAGGTTGAAGCCAGGTTTAGGCGGCCGTGCTCTTGCACCTCTCCCTTTGGGAGAGAGTTTCGCGCGGTTGACGCTCAGCGCATAGCGAACAAAGTCCTTAGAGTTCAACGCCCTGAACTTTCTCGACCCGATTTGATCCCCACCCTCCAAACCACCCGTATCCTGGTCCCACCTCGTTGCAGGGAAAGGGCGCATGGCCAGCGACCGATGCGGCGGCGGGGGGCGATCGAGCGGGAAGCTCTGTCGGCGGTGTTGTCCGCGTGTGTAGGGACAGCGTCAAACCTCACGTCTCTGGAGCCGGTCGGGCCTGGAACACAAAAACGACGTGGCGTGAGGGCCGGCTTGGCGGCAGGCGAGCGGTGACAGGCTCGCGGTCCGGGACCAGGCTTCGTTGACCTGGC
>NZ_JBAPVS010000371.1:0-4386 GCF_049283275.1 Caulobacter sp.
CCGGCCCTTCTCTATTTCGTGATCCGCAGGTTCTGGATCGAGCCGGCGATGGTGTTGAACACCGGAGTCAGCTGGTCGGCGTCGTTGACGTCGTAATACATGTCCGGCTTGGTCGCGCAGTCCTGAAGTATGGTCCTGGAGTGGTTGGAGACCCCCACGCCGATGGCGTAGATCACCACCCCCTCGGCCTTGGCGTTGTCGCACAGCAGCTTCTCGCGGTGGTCGATCGCATCGCGGCGGTTGGTCGCCGTGGAGCTGGCGGTCAGGGACGTCCCGCTGGCGTTCTTCAGGCGGCCTTGGGCGATGTAGCCATAGCCGGTGTAGAACGAGTTGTTGGGGTTGTTATAGGTGTCGTTGGTGTTGTCGCCGTCGGTCAGCAGCACGATCACCTTGGTGGTCTTCTTGCCGTCGGTGCTGAGCGGATCCACGCCGTCGGCGAAGGGCGCGTTCTTCGACAAGGTGTGCCAGCCCCAGACCAGGCCCATGGCGACATTGGTGTTGCCGTCGGCGATCATCTGACCAAGCTTGGTCTTCACCAGGTCCCGCTGGGTGGTGGTGCGGACATTGGTCAGGCGCATCAGGCTGGTCAAACCGCAGCCGGCGTTAGGACCGTAGGCCGTGCCGGTCTTGGCGGCGTTGATGACGTTGCCCTTGTTGCCGGAGCCGTACTTGGCGGTCGGCGTCGAACGCGTGCTCCAGGCGGTGGAGGATGTGCCGCTGGGCGAGACGCCGTCCGGCAGCCAGTTGTTCTTGATCGGATAGTTGGGATTGTTCACGGTCCGGGCGTCGCGATAGCGCGTCGTGCTGGACTGGTTGACGCCGACGGTGTTGTCGTCGGGCTCGTCCGGCGCGAAATAGGGCACGAACATCGAGGCGGGAACCGAGGCGGCGGGGGCGGCGTCGGTGACGTCGTAGGGCGCTGGGCGGCTTTCGACACAGCCGGCCCAGGTCAGGCCGAGGTTCGACAGCAGGGTGAAGCGGTTCTGGTTGGTCGCGAACACGTCCGGGCCGTAGCCCGTGGCCGGCATCGTGCCGGTCAGCCACGAGGTCTGGTTCTGATGGACCGAACCGATGTTCACCGTCATCGAGAACGGCACGACGCTGATCTTCACCGCGTCGGTCTCGGTGGCGCGGGCCGCGGCGCCGGCCAGAACGTCGACCAGCGATTTGGAGGCGTCGATCAGGGCGTCGATCTTCTTGGTCCCGGAGCCGAGGGTGCTGCCCATCGAGCCGGTGTTGTCCAGCACCAGGGCCACCTCCAGCTTGTTCACCGAGCGCATCACCGTGGCGCCGGCCGAGACGTTCGTGTCGCCGTTTTTCCAGAGGTTGGAGATGATCGGCTTGATCGCGACGTCCTGGACCGAGCCGACAACGGTGTTGTTGACGCCCAGGGCGAAGGTCGAGTTGCTGCGGGTCAGGGTCACGCCCAGACCGTCCATCTCGGCGACCAGGGCCGCGTCGCCGATCGCGTCCAAGGCGTCGTTGGTGGTGGCCGTCGAACGGGCGGCCATCAGGGTCGCGGCGTCCAGGGCGTCCTGGAGCTGGCGCTTCTGGACGCTGACTCGGCTCAGATCGATCAGGCCGAACGTCAGGATGGCGAGGGGGATCAGCAGGAACGCGAACTGCACGGCGATCGCGCCGCGCTCGTCGTCGCGAAGCCGCGCCGCAAGGCGTTTCCACATGATCATGAGCAAGGCCCAACTCTCCAGAGAACGGGCATTGTCGTCAGGGACGGTGAAGGGGCCGCAAACGACGATGGTGAATCCCCGCATTCCAGGTTCCGGGCGCGTCGGCCGCCGGCCGAGGGGGCGCGACGCCGCACCTTTTTGGAAAAGCGGCCGTGGTCTGCTATATCCTCGCCTCGATCCCTGAAATGTCTTGCCTCCGGACCGCCCCTTGAGCGTCACCCTCGACCTGTCGCGCATTGCCCCTAAAGCCGATGCTCCGAAAGCCCCGATCAATCTGTCGGGCTTGACCCGCTCGCAAATGGTCGTCGCCCTGACCGAGAGCGGCGTGGTCGAGCACGGCAAGGCCAAGATGCGCGCCACCCAGATCTTCCGCTGGGTGCATCATCGCGGCGTGACCGATTTCGCCCAGATGAGCGACGTGGCCAAGGAGACCCGCGCCCGGCTGGCCGAGCAGTTCACCGTCGCCCGTCCCGAGATCGTCGAACGGCAGGTTTCCAAGGACGGCACGCGCAAGTGGCTGATCCGCATGGGGCCGGGCATCGAGGTCGAGACCGTCTACATCCCGTCGGTCGGCCGCAGCGGCGCGCTTTGCGTCTCCAGCCAGGTCGGCTGCACCCTGAACTGCAGCTTCTGCCACACCGGCACCCAGGCCCTGGTCCGCAACCTGACCGCCGCCGAGATCGTCGCCCAGGTGCAGGTCGCCAAGGATGACCTGGCCGAATGGCCGTCCGACAAGGACGATCGCCTGTTGAGCAACATCGTGTTCATGGGCATGGGCGAGCCGCTCTACAATCTAGGCCAGGTGGCCGACGCCATCGAGATCATCAGCGACAACGAAGGCATCGCCATCTCGCGTCGCCGGATCACGGTGTCGACCTCGGGCGTGGTCCCGCAGCTGGAAGCCCTGGGCCAGAAGACCCAGGCCATGCTGGCCATCAGCCTGCACGCCACCAACGACGCCCTGCGCGACGTTCTGGTGCCGCTGAACAAGAAATACCCGCTCGAGCAGCTGATGGCCGGCATCCGCGCCTATCCGGGTCTCAGCAACGCCCGCCGGGTGACGTTCGAATATGTGATGCTGAAGGGCGTCAACGACAGCCCCGACGAGGCCCGGGCGCTGATCAAGCTGATCAAGGGCATACCGGCCAAGGTCAATCTGATCCCGTTCAACCCCTGGCCGGGCAGCGACTATCAGTGCTCGGACTGGGCGGCGATCGAAGCCTTCGCCGCCATCCTCAACCGCGCCGGCTATTCCTCGCCGATCCGCACGCCGCGAGGCCGCGACATCCTGGCCGCCTGCGGCCAGCTGAAGAGCGAGAGCGAGAAGGTCCGCGCCTCGGCGATGCGCAAGCTGTCGATGGCGGCCATGGCCGGCGTGCTGGACGATGACGATGACGAGGCGGCGGCCTGATGTCGGAGCCGGCGATCGGTTCCGAACCGGACGCGGCGATGATGGCCGGCCCCGAGACGCTCGCGAGGTTCCTCGAGACGGCCGATGAAAGCGTCCTGGACGGCGTGTTCTCGACAGGCGATCTGGTCATCCTCGAGAACTTCCCGCCGCACGTGTTCACCGGCCAGGACGGCCTTGCCCATTGGCGCGGCCTGATGGCGCGGCATGTGGGCGCCATGGTCGAGCTCCGGCACGTCTTCGGACCCGCCCAGGACTTCGTCCGCACGGGCGACACCGTCTATTTCTCCCTGCCCACCCAGTGGACAGGCCTCCGCGACGGCAAACCGTTCGACGAGCATGGCGGCTGGTCGTTCGTGCTGCACTTGGACGACGAGCGCTGGCGGATCCGGTCATACGGCTGGTCGGTCACCCGCTTTGTTCAGTAGGGCCGCCAGGCGTCCGGCCCCGTGCGGCGTTTCGCCGGACGAGCCCCCTACGCACGGCGCTTGATCCCGTGCTAGCTATGCGTCCCTTAGGTTCGGGGATCACCATTTTCATGCCGCCACAGCTTCAGTCGCCCGAGATTCAAGCCTTCGCCAGCGGCTTGCCGCTGACCCTGATGCACGCCGCCATCACCTTGGTGATGCTGGTGGTCGGCACGGCGCTCTACGCCCTGCTGACCCCGCACAAGGAGATCAAGCTGATCCGCGAGGGCAACGCCGCCGCCGCCCTGTCGCTGGGCGGGGTGATGGTCGGCCTGGCCATTCCGCTGGCCACGTCGCTGTCGGCCTCGGTGTCGCCGCTGGAGATCGTGCTGTGGGGCGTATCGACCATCGTCGTCCAACTGCTGGTCTTCCGCATCACCGACATGCTGCTCAAGGGCCTTCCCGAACGGATCAACGAGGGCGAGGTCGCCGCCGCGGCCCTGCTGGTCGGCGCCAAGATCGCCACCGCCCTGATCCTGGCCGCCGCCGTGGCGGGCTAAGAGCGGGCGAGCGGGACGGGTCCAGTGCATTTCCCCAAACTTCCGGACTGGCTGATCTACGGGGCGGTGGTCAGCGCCCTGCTGGTCGTCGCCGTCGGCCGGCAGGAACGCTCCGATGCGCCGCCGCCGCCGCCGCCGGTGCCGGGCGACGTCGGCCTGCCGCTGGGCCCCGCCTCGCCGTTCGATCCGTCCATCGTCGTCCAGGTGCCCGACAAGGGCCAACCCGGCAGCGGCACGGCCTTTTCGGTCGATGACGGCGGCTCGTGGCTGACCGCCCGCCACGTGGTCGACGGCTGCCGCGAGGCGGCGATCGTCGTGGCCGA
>NZ_JBAPVS010000372.1:0-8441 GCF_049283275.1 Caulobacter sp.
GTCCAGGCTCCCCAGGCGCCCAGCTGGGCGACGACGGCGACGGCGACCAGGCAGACGACCAGGGTCAGGGCCCAGGCCACGCGCCGGTCGCGGGTTCCGCCCACGGCCATGACCAGGGCGGCGGCCAGGCTGGCGGCCAGCAGGGGCCAGGCCAGCATCACCGAACCGCCGGGCAGCAGGATCTGGACCGTGACGGCCAGGCCCAGCACCACCAGCAGCGCGCCCAGCCAGGCGCCGAACACCCCCACGCCCTTGCCCAGGCTCAGCCAGGCCAGGACGATCACCGCCGCGCCCAGGCCCAGGCCCACGGGATCGAAACCGCCGACCAGGCAGCAGAGACCGGCGGCGGCCAGGCCGACCACGCTGATCCAGATCCGGCCCCAGATTCCAGCCACCCCCCGCGCCTGCAGGATCAGGACGGCCAGGCACACGCCGATCAGCAGGATCCCGGCCCCCGGCAGCAGGATGTTGAACTGGCCCAGCACCGCATAATAGCGCTGCATGTCGGCGATGCCGATCAACCGTCCGGCCAGGTGCAGGGCCAGGGTCGCGCCGGCGGCCAGCAGCAGGAAACCGGCGATCCCGCGCAGGATCTCGACGGCGGTCACGGCCCTGCCGCGCAGGGCGCGATAGCCGGTGAAGACGATCAGCAGGCCCGCCGCCGCCAGGATCGCCCAGCCGACACTGACCGGATAGGCCACCAGGCCCAGGGCCAGGACGTCGGAATAGATCAGGTCGGGCGAGCGGGCGGGCAGGGTCGCGCCCATGGCCAGGGCCCGCACCGTCGGCAGGGCCTGGTCGCCCAGGTTCTGCAGGCTGCCCTGGTTCAGATGCTCGGGCGTGGCCAACGGCGTGTGATAGGCCAGCTGGTCGTCGATGAAGGCGAAGTTCAGCCCCGGCAGGCCCTTGCGCAGGGCGTGGGTGAAGTCGGTGTCGTTGGGCATGCGCTGGTAGACGGCGGCGGCCAGCGAGTTGGCGGTCGGCTGATGGGCCGCGCCGCCATAGAGGCGGATCAGCCCGCCGCTGTCGGACCCGGTCTGGAACATGGCCGCGCGGCCGGCGTCGCCCCGCGCCTCCATGTTGATCACCACCCCGACGTGGTCGCGCAATGGGTCGCGGGCGAAGAAGGCCTCGGCGCCCAGCAGGCCCGGCTCCTCGCCGTCGGTGAACAGGAAGATCACGTCGCGGGCGGGCTGGGGGCCGGCCTGCAGGGCGCGGGCGATCTCCAGGGCCGCGGCGACGCCCGCGGAGTCATCGGCCGCGCCGGGCGAGTTGTGGACGGTGTCGTAGTGGCTCATCACCAGCACGGCCGGGGCGTCGCGGAACGCGCCGGGCAGGGTGGCGACGATGTTCTGCACCGCGCCGACCGCCACGGATTGCGGCGACCACTTGGCCGCGTCGCGCACGCCCTCGCCGGGCCGCACCAGCACCTCCAGCCCCAGGTCGTTGACCCGGGAGAGCAGGTGGTCGCGGACCCGCACGATCTCGGCCGAGCCGATCGGATGGGGCTTCTGGCCGATGGCGCGGACGTCGACCATGGCGCGCGTGGCCGAGAACCGGTCGACGGGCGCGTCGGCCGGCAGGGGCGGGGGCGTGCGCAGGGCCAGGTTGGCGATCGCCAGGCCGATCAAAAGGCAGACCCAGACGCCGAGCAGCCGGACGGTCTTCATGATGCGCCTCCGCAGCGAATCCCCAATCCAAGGGGACTTGGCGGCAGGGTGGGACGGTTCGGGATTCGTTGAAAGCTTGGCTGGAGGCGGAAAGGGGCCAAAACGAAAAGGGCGATCCGGTCGCCCGGATCGCCCTTCAAGTGTCTGGCGGACGACGGCGGTGAAGCCGTCGCCCGTCTTGGTCTTGAGCCTAGTACTTGGCCCGCAGGGTCAAGCCGTAGGTGCGCGGCGCGCCCAGGAACGCGTCGTAGGTGTAGGTGTCCTTGGAGCGGTCGTAGACGGCGTTGGTGGTGCTCAGGCCCGATCCGCCTTGCAGGAAGGCGTTGAAGCCGACCTGGGTGTATTCCTCGTCCAGCAGGTTCTGGGCCCACAGTTCGGCGGTCCAGCGATCGTCCTCGGCGCCGATGCCGATGCGGGCGTTGACCACGGTGTAGGCCTTTTGCTCCTTGAACGGGAACAGGTCCGAGCCGGTGTTGTAGGACGACGAGTACTTGGCGCCGATGTTGAAGCGGCCTTTCAGGGCCTCGCCGAGCGGATGCTCATAGGTGAGCGAGCCCGTGGCCGAATATTTCGGCGCCAGCGACAGACGGCTGCCCGGAAGCAGGGCCAGCGCGTTGTTCGGGTCGTTCGGCACCTTCTGGTCGCCGTACTTGGTGTCGGCGTAGCTCAGGCCGCTCTGAAGCGACAGGCCGCGAACCGGGGTGAACCACATGAAGTCGACGTCGACGCCCTTGGACTTCACTTCCGGCACCGAGCGCACAGCGAACGAGGTGCCCAGGAAGGTGTTGAGCTGGAAGTCGGTGAACTTCTGGTAGAAGCCCGTCACGTTGAGCAGCACGGTGCGGTTGAAGAGGGTGTTCTTCATGCCGATTTCGTAGCTGTCGACGAACTCGCCCGGGAACGAGGTGTCCAGGATCGGGATGACGCCGTTGCCGCCCGACTGGGTGCCGTCCGACGACTGGGTGCGGTCCAGGTTGTAGCCGCCGCCCTTGTAGCCGCGCGCGGCCGAGGCGTAGGTGAACACCTCGGGCGAGAAGCGGTACGAGGCCTTCACCGTGCCCGACCATTCCTTGTCCGAACGCTTCTGGGTGGTGCCGCGGCCGTTGAACAGCGGGTTGGCCCAGGGCAGGCAGTAGTTGCCGATGACCTGGCTGACCAGGGTCGTGCCGACGGCGCGGACCGCGGCCGGGCTGGCCGGGTTGTAGAGGGCCGACGGGACGCCGCGGGCGACCAGGGCGCCGGCGACTCGGGCCTGACCGGTCGGCGTCAACAGCGAACCGCAGCCAACGCCGCCGTCGGTCGTGGTCTGGTAGCTGTTGAGGGTCTTTTCGTCGATGCTGTAACGCAGGCCGACCGTCAGGTCGAAGGCGTCGGTGACGTGCCAGGTGTCGTTGGTGAACAGGGCCACGGTGGTGGCGCGCTGCTTGTACTGGTCGCGCAGGCCTTGGCCGCCCTGGAACGAGGTGCTGTAAGGCAGGCCGGTCACCTGCGAGGCGAACAGCGCCGAGTTGGTGGTGTTCAGGGTGATGCCCTGCGGGGCCAGGGCCGAGGCCAGGCCTGACAGGATCACCGTCGACAGATAGCCTTCGTAGTCGTTGCCGTAGAGGAAGTTGGCCTTGTTATCCAGCTTCTCGTCGGCCAGGAACGTGCCCACCAGCCAGTCGAACTTTTCGGTCTGGCCCGCCAGGCGCAGTTCCTGGCTGAAGGTGGTGAACTCGCTGTAATTGGTGCCGTCCTTGTTGCGGTAGGCGATGTCGGCCGTGGTGAAATCGGAGTCCTGGCCGTTGTCGGTGCGCCATTGGCGGATCGCCGAGACCGAGGTCAGCTCGCCGATGGGCAGGTCGAGCTTGGCTTCCAGCGAAACGCCCTTGTCCTCGATCGACGACGGCGCGCCGCGGTTGGAATAGGCGACGCGGTCGTAGGGCTTGGCCGGGTTGGCCAGGCCGGTGCCGCCGGCGAAGGCGTTGATGAGGCCGCCGGTCGGGCCGGTGCGGATCTGCACGGCGCCGCAGCAGTTCTCGTCGCGCTTGCTGTAGTCGCCGATCAGCTTGAAGCTGGACGTGTCGTTCGGAATGAACAGCAGCTGGCCGCGCACCGTGTAGAAGCCTTGGTCGGCGTCCTGGTCGCGGTCGCTCGGGCCCTTGCCGGTGACCACGTCGTTGTAGCCGTCGCGCTCGCGGGCGGCGACGTACAGGCGGCCGGCCAGGGTCTCGGAGCCGAACAGCGGACCGGTCACCGACGCGGAGACGCCATGGGCGTTGAAGTTGCCGATGGTCGCCTCGGCGTTGGCGCCGAAGCCGAACTCGGGCTCCTTGGTGACGATGTTGATGACGCCGGCCGAGGTGTTCTTGCCGAACAGGGTGCCTTGCGGGCCCTTCAGGACCTCGATGCGTTCCATTTCACCCAGGTCGCCGAAGCCGACGCCGTTGCGGGGGCGATAGACGCCGTCGATGACGACGCCGACCGAGCTTTCCAGGCCGGGGTTGTCGCCGACCGTGCCGACGCCGCGGATGCGGGCGGTGGTCGAGGCTTCCGACGTGGTCGAGGTCACCGTCAGGCCGGGGGTCAGGATCGTCAGATCCTTGATGTCCTTGACGCCCGTGTCCTGCAGCAGCTTGGCGCCGACCGCGGTGACCACGACCGGCACGTCCTGCAGGTTCTGCTCGCGCTTCTGGGCGGTGACGACGATGCTGTCGACGGTTTGGATTTCGGTATCCTGGGCCTGCGCCGCGATGGGGGCCAGACCGGCGAGCACGACGGCGGACGCCGTGCCGCAAAGCAGCTTGGTAAAGCGCATTTCCTACCTCGGTTCGTTTTATGACGTGAGCGCTTGCATCGCCCCCGCCTTTTGATTTGGTCTGCAGCCGAACATTTGTTCGAATGGACCTCCAAGCGTTACGGCGCCCATTGGGGGCTCGGCAAGGAAAAACCTTATGATCTAACGGTTCGAGCACGCCTGTTGCGCGGATGCGACAGCCGTCGCCGACCATCCCAAACCTTCCGACGGGCGCAAACGGGGGCCTCGGGCTTGCGCCGGTCGGCCCGGCGGCTCATGTCGGGGACATGCCGATCTCCACCGCCTATCGCCCCGATCCGGTCTTCATGCGCCTTGGCCCGGAGTTCGCCGATCCGGTGGCGCCCGCCGACTTCCCGCGGACCATCCTGCGGTTCCGCAACGACCGCGCCGCCGCCGACGTGGGGCTGGACGGCCTGACCGACGCCGAATGGCTGGAACATTTCGCGCGCTTCTCGCCGCTGCCGGACAACCAGCCCGGCCCCTTGGCCATGCGCTATCACGGCCATCAGTTCCGCAGCTACAACCCCGACCTGGGCGACGGGCGCGGCTTCCTGTTCGCCCAACTGCGCGAGACGGGCTCCCCTTCGGGCAAGACGGGCCGGTTGCTGGACCTGGCCACCAAGGGGTCGGGCCAGACGCCGTGGTCGCGGGCCGGCGACGGGCGGCTGACCCTGAAAGGCGGGGTGCGCGAGATCCTGGCCGCCGCCATGCTGGAGGCCCTGGGCGTTCCCACCTCGCGGGCCTTCTCCCTGGTCGAGACCGGCGAGGACCTGGTGCGGGGCGACGAGCCCAGCCCGACCCGCTCGGCCGTGCTGACCCGGCTGTCGCACAGCCACATCCGGTTCGGAACCTTCCAGCGCCAGGCCTTCCTGCAGCGGCCCGACAACATCGCCGCCCTGGTTGACCACGCGGCGGAAACCTATTTCCCCGGCGTCGCCGATCAGCCCGACCGACCCAAGGCGCTGCTGGAGCAGGTCGTGGCCGCCAGCGCCCGGCTGTGCGCCCGCTGGATGGCGGCCGGCTTCGTGCACGGGGTGCTCAACACCGACAACATGGTCGTCACCGGCGAGAGCTTCGACTACGGCCCCTGGCGGTTCCTGCCGCGCAACGATCCGAACTTCACCGCCGCCTATTTCGACCATTCGGGGCTCTACAGCTTCGGCCGCCAGCCCGAGACGGTGTTCTGGAACCTGCAGCAACTGGCCGGGTGCCTGGCCCAGGTCACCGACGACGCCGGGCTGATCGGCGCCCTCAACGGCTTTTCCGACCTCTACCGCGACGCCCTGCGCGCGGCGATGCTGGACCGCTTGGGCCTGAAGAGCCGCGGGGCGGAGGAGGACGTGGCCCTGGTCCAGGCCGCGTTCGTGGCGCTGGCCTCGGGCGGCGAATCACTGCGCTGGGAGCCGTTCTTCTTCGACTGGTTCGGCGGCGAGGCCTCGGCGGCCCGGGCCCTGGCCGGCCCCCGCGTCGCGCTCTACGGCCAGGCGGCGTTCCTGGATTTCCGGCGCCAGCTGGCCGCGTTCGAACCCGACCGTCCCGAGCGGCTGGAAAGCCCGGTTTTCAACCGTTCCGAGCCCGAAGAACTGCTGATCGACGAGGTCGAGGCCCTGTGGGCGCCGATCGCGGAGGCCGACGACTGGTCTCCGCTCGAGGCCAAACTGGCCCGAATTGAGGCTGCTCGTGTGGCCTATGCGTTGGGAGACTGACATGCGGCTGAGACATATCTGCCGCACCCTGAGCTTTTCCGGTTTAGGCCGGAACAAACGTCAAGCTTCGGCCTTATCTGGGTTTGAAGCTCGGTCTACGAACGAAGTGGCCTGTGGAGAATTTCGCATGCGTTTTTTCCAACCTGTGATGCTGGTCTGCGCGGTGGCGATGTCGTTCATCGGCGCCTTGGGCCTGCCGGGCTGCGCCCGCGCCATCGGCGAGTGCCTCAACGACAAGCACGAGATGGCTTAGGGGAAGACCTCTTCCGCTTTAAGTCACACCAATGCTGTCATCCCGGACAAGCGCGTAGCGCGCCGATCCGGGACCGACGCGTGAACTCAGCGCTTCCGGCGGTCCCGGGTCTTCGCTTCGCTACGCCCGGGATGACAACCGTTTTCTCGTGAACGAGCCTGAACTCTAAATTCACCCCGACCACGGCGCGGCGGCCATCCGTTTGGCCAGGAACGCGATCAGCGCCTCCACCCGCGCCGGCCGGATCGTGCTGGGCGGGGTGACCAGGTGCAGGGCGATGGGCGGCGGGGCCCAGTCGGCCAGGACCTCTTCCAGCAGGCCGGCCTTGACGTCCCCCCAGGCCAGGAAGTCCGGCTGCAGGGCCAGGCCCAGGCCCGCCAGCAGCGACGGCCGCAGGATGTCGGCGTTGTTGACCCGCAGGGGGGAGGGCACGCTGACCGCATATTGTCCGTGCTCGGCGTGTTGGAACCGCCAGACGTCCTTGGATCGTCCGCCCGTGTAGAACAGGCCGCGATGGGCGGTCAGGTCCTTGGGATGGCTGGGTCGGCCGTGCTTGTCGAAATAGGCCGGCGAGCCCACCAGCATCACCCGCACCGGACACAGACGACGGGCCAGCAGGCTGGAGTCCTCCAGGGCCGAGATCCGCAGGGCCAGGTCGAAGCCCTCCTCGACGATGTCGACCAGCTGGTCCGACAGCGACAGCTCGACCGACACCTCGGGATACTGGGCGAAGAAGTCCGGCAGGGCCGGGCCCAGATGGGCGATCCCGAACGACATCGGCGCGGCCACCCGCACCAGGCCGCGCGGCGTGGCCGACTGGGCCGAGGCCTCGGCCTCCAGCGCCTCGCCCTCCTGCAGGATGCGCGCGGCGCGGTCCAGCGAGGCCCGGCCGGCCTCGGTCAGGGACAATCGCCGCGAGGTGCGGTGGAACAGCGTGGACCCCAGCCGCGTCTCCAGCCGGGTGACGGCCTTGGAGACCGTGGCCTTGGACAGGTTCAACTGCCCCGCGGCCCCGACGAACGAGCCCGTCTCGGCCACCTTGGCGAACACCGCCCAAGCCTCGAAGTCGGGGAGCTTCATGGGCGGCGCGGGATCAGCTCGCCGGCGAAGCGCGGGCCGCCACGTCCACCCGTCGCCAGGTCTGCGATTTGCAGAACAGCAGAAGACAGCCCCGGGCCTTCATGGTGGTGGCGTCGGGGAAGTCGGCCGTGCCGGCCAGGGTCATGTTGAGATCGGGGACGAAGACCCTGCCCTTCCAGCTGCCGTTCTTCTGCAGCTGGAAGTCGCGCAGCAGCTGCAGGCCGATCAGGTTGGGCGTGCCGCCCTTCTTGGCGTCGGCCTTGGCGTCTTCATTGGCCCAGACCACGTTGCCGCAGGCCCGACCGTCGCCGCAGGGCTTGATCTCGACATGGACGGTGTTCTTGGGATTGCGCCAGACGCCATAGGTGAACGTGTCCTGCGCCGACGCCGGCGAGACGATCGCCAAGCTGGCCGCCAGGCCGGCGGCCGCGGTCAGTGCGGCAAGGAATTTGATCCGACGCATCGATGTCTCCACCCCCTGCCTTTTGAGGCAGGTTGTCCTTCTGATCAAGCCGGAGCGGGAGGATTGGCGACGCCGATCGAACCTTGGGAATCCGCTCTTCCCGGCCTTGGCCGGGAAGAGCGCAGATAGGGAGGCCTCAGGCGTTCTGCAACAGTCGTGCTCCAGCCGCGCGGGCCGCGGCCCAGCGCTCGTCCATGCCCCGGCCGTAGACCGCCTGGATCCGTTCCAGCACGGCGGGCGGAGCGGTCTCGGGCCGGCCGGCGTCGAACGGCGGGGCCGGGGCGTACTCCACCGCCAGCTGGATGGCCTGGGCCGTCTCGTCCCCGGCGATCTCGGCCACGACGGTCAGGGCGAAGTCGATGCCCGCCGTCACCCCGCCGCCGGTGAACACGTTTCCATCGCGCACCACCCGCCCCGGGTCGGGCGTCGCGCCGAACAGGGCCAGCTGGTCGCGCCAGGCCCAGTGGCAGGC
>NZ_JBAPVS010000373.1:0-1806 GCF_049283275.1 Caulobacter sp.
GCCTTGGGCGGCGCCTCGGGCGCGGCCACGACCGGCGCCGGCTTGCGCTTGGCGGCGGCATGGGCCGACGCGCCCATCATCACGCCAATGGCGAGAACGGGGGCGAGAACGGTTGCGAGGAGCGCGCGCTTGCGACACATGAAGAGGGATCTCCCGACGGTCCGGCATCCTCGCGCGCGGCCCTCAAGGAATCGTTAAGCATAATTTTCACCCGCCGTTCTTCACTGTTCAGGGCGCGTCCATGTCGGAACCGATCATCGCCTCCTCGTCCCGCTCCGCGCAGGACGGCGCGCCGACGCCGATCCACTGCCTGTACGAGTCCGAACTGGCCGCCTTCCTCGAGGCGCGCCCCAGCTTCGTGAAGGGCTTCGTGGCCCTGGAGGACTTCAAGGCCAAGGCGGGCCAGGTGCTGGTCCTGCCCACGCCGCAAGGGTCCGTGGACCGTGTGCTGCTGGGCTTGGGCGAGAAGGGCAAGGCCGACGCCATGCTGTTCAGGGTGCTGCCGGGCAAGCTGCCGGGCGGCGACTACCGACTGTCGGCCACGCCGGACGGCCTGGACGCGGCCCAGATCGCCCTGGCCTTCGCCTTGGGAAGCTACCGGTTCGACCGCTATAAGCCGCGCCCAAAGGGGAGTGGGGGCGACGACGCCCCGCGACGACTGGTCGCGGACGAAAACCTCGATCTGGACGAGGTCCACGCGCTCGCCCACGCCTGCGCCCTGGCCCGGGACATGGTCAACACCCCGGCCAACGACATGGGGCCGCTGCAGATCGAGACCATCGCCCGCGAGATCGCCGAACGCTACGGCGCGACCCTGGACGTGATCACGGGCGACGACCTGCTGGACCGAAACTATCCGGCCGTCCACGCCGTGGGCCGCGCCGCCGTTCCGGCTCGCGCGCCGCGGATGTTGGAATTGACCTGGGGCGATCCGTCCCACCCGCGCGTGGCGCTCATTGGAAAAGGCGTGGTGTTCGACACCGGCGGCCTGGACATCAAGCCGTCCGGCGGCATGCGGCTGATGAAGAAGGACATGGGCGGCGCCGCCCACGCCCTGGCCCTGGGGCGGATGGTGATGACCGCCGGCCTGCCCGTGGCGTTGAGCGTGCTGGTTCCGGCGGTCGAGAACGCTATCTCCGGCGACGCCATGCGGCCCGGCGACGTGCTGGCCACCCGCTCGGGCCTGACGGTGGAGGTCGGCAACACCGACGCCGAGGGTCGGCTGATCCTGGCCGACGCCCTGACCCGGGCCGGCGAGCTGGAGCCGGTGCTGACGATCGACCTGGCCACCCTGACCGGCGCGGCCCGCGTGGCCCTGGGGCCGCAGGTGATCCCGTTCTATACGCCCGACGACGACCTGGCCCTGGAGATCGAGGAGGGCGCGCGCGAGGCCTGCGATCCGGTCTGGCGCATGCCGCTGTGGGACGGCTATCGCGAGGCGGTCGACAGCGACATCGCCGACCTGAAGAACGATCCCGACAGCTGGGCCCAGGCCGGTTCGGTCACCGCGGCCCTGTTCCTGCAACGCTTCGCCCCGACCACGGGGTCGTGGGCGCATTTCGACATCTTCGCCTGGAACCCCAAGGCCCGGCCGGGCTTCGCGTCCGGCGGCGAGGTCCAGGTGATCCGGGGGCTGTACGGCATGCTGAAGTCGCGGTTCCCGAAGGCGCAAGCATGAGCGATCCGCGCCCAAAGGACCCAAGAGTGACCCTGGCCCGCCCCGACCTGGCGGACCTGGACCTGCAGGGCCTGGTCGCCGCCGAGCGCTATGAGGCCCCGGCCTTGCGCAGGGCGGCGGTCCCGACC
>NZ_JBAPVS010000374.1:0-2772 GCF_049283275.1 Caulobacter sp.
AGCGAAAGCCGTGCAGCCGCCCGCGCCGCGCCTCGAAGAAGGCGACCAGCGCGGCCGCGTCGTCCAGCGGCCGCACCGCGGTGCCGATCAGGTAGCGCCGACGTCCCTGGGCCCAGGGGCTGGACCGCCGCTCGAAGCCCGAGGCCAGGGTGGTCACCTGGGTCCGCCGCTCGACCCCGCCGGTGCAGCCGAACGCCAGCCGCGCGGGCAGGCGCGTCTCATGGAACGCGGTCATGATTTCGCCTCTTGAATGTGAGTGAGCATTCACTTATACGGATCGGGAACCTGGAGGAGCCCCGCCGATGCGTCTGTTGCCCCTGCTTTTCGATCCCCGCGGCGTAATCGATCGGCGCGCGTTCTGGAGCGGCCTGATCCAGCTGACGATCGTCAGCCTGGCGGTCTATGCCGGCCTGACCCTTGTCGACGGGGACGTGGCCTGGGCGGCGCTTCCGGCCGTCGGGGAGGCCTTCGTAACGGTCGTGATCGCGAGCCATGCCCACGGCGCGGCCTTGTCGGACGTTTCGCTGATGGCGGGGATCTTCCTGGTCGCCGCGCGCCTCTACGCCACCGCCTGCCTGGTGCTGAAGCGCTCGCGCGGCGCCGGCGGAGGGTCGGGCATGGTGGTCGCGTTCGGCCTGGCCGTCCTGCTGGTCCACGTCTTGATGGGACTTTGGGCCTACGACCTCTATCCCGAAGGCATGGCGGTGATCGTGCCGATGGTCGTCGACATGATGGCCAACGCGCTGATCGGCGCCGTCTTCGTGGTCTGGATCGGCGCCCGACCCGCCCGCTCGGTCGTGTTCACGGTCGCCAGAGAGAACGTCCGATGCGCTGGCTGAGACTGTTCTTCGACCCGACCGGCCGGGTCGGCCGGCAGGCCTTCGTCCTCGGCCTGCTCGGCATGCTGGGGTTGTCGATCGCCGCGGCGGCGCTGCTCAAGGGCGCGCCGACGCTCGCGCTGGCGCTGGTCCCGATCGTCGGCGAACTGGCCGTCACCGCGCTGCTCCATGGACCCGTGCAAGGGCTGGACACGCCGACGATGATCGCGTTCGGCCTGATCCTGGTGGTTCGCGCCTACGTCCTGGTCTGTCTCTGCATCAAGCGCTTGCGCGACCAAGGACGCACGTCGGACGGGCTGGTCGTCATGGTCGTGGTGACGCTGTTGGTCCATGTCGCGGCGGGCGCCTGGCGCCCCAACGACCTCGACCAGGTGCTGCCGTTCGTCGGACTGGCGTTGGACGTTCTGGGCTTGTCGGTCCTGTGGGCGGCCTTCTTGATCTTGCTGGCCCATGCGCCGAGCCGCAGGTCTGGGACCGCTCCAGGTTAAACCCGCGTCATGACTTGCAATTCACTTCAATCCCCAGCCCGCCGGCCCTAATCTTTCCTCAAGATTGGGAGCTGGAAATGGACTGGAAATCACTGTTCTTCTCCGCCGAGGGCCGCATCGGTCGTCAGGCGTTCTGGATCGGTTGGCTGATGCTGCTGGGCGCCCAAGTGGTGGCCGGCTGGATCCCGCTGCTCGGCCAGGCGATCGGCCTGGTGGCCATCTTCGCCTGGGTCTGCCTCTGCGCCAAGCGCCTGCACGACATGGGCCGCAGCGGCTGGTGGCAAGTGCTGCCGATCCTGCTGGGGCCGGTGCTGATCATCGGCTCGGCCATCTCGATCGGCTTCGGCGCGATCCTGGCCGAGGTCACCAACGGCGACGCCGGCTGGGCCGCCTTGGCGGGCGTCGGCGGCCTGTTCGTCAGCATCGCCATCGCCTTCGTCTCGGTGATCGCCTTCACCCTCTGGGTGGGCATCACCCAAGGCCAGCCCGGCGAGAACCGCTACGGCGAACCGCCGCTGACGCCGGCGATGGTTTAGGATCGAAAACCCTCTCCCAGCGGGAGAGGGAGGGACCCGCCGCGCAGCGGTGGGAGGGTGAGGGATTACACCCTCGCCCGTTTCCCTGACCGCCCTGCCGGAGCCCGGATCAAGACGGAGCGATCGGCGCGCGTGGTGCTCTTAGGCAGAACCAGGCCGCCAGGGGCCCGGCGAACACGCAAATGGCTAGGCCGGCCGTAACGGCGATGGTCAGCGGGCCGGATGTGTCCGGCTCGGGCAGAGCCGACTGCGACAGCGCGTACCAAAACAACTCATAGGCCAGGGGAGCCAAGCAGCCGAAAAGCAGGGCGACGCCCAAGGCCCGGCGTCCTGGCCGGCGCGCCAATTGGATCGACATCACGCCGCCGGCCAGGGTCACAGCCCAGCCGCCCCAGAACACATAGACCATGAAGCAGACTAGGGCCGCGTCCGTGTAAAACATTCCGCTGCCGGTCACGTCGCCTCCCTGCCCAAGCTTATGACCATCTAGCGACGCGAGCGAGAAGCGCACAAGTCGTCGCGACCCATTTATAGCCTTCTCGCCCCCAGGCTCACCGCCCGCGCCAAGGCCTGAGCCAGTTGCGCATCCGAGCGGGCCAGGCCCGCCGTGTCGCCGCCCTGGACGTTGATCGTGACATTGACGCCGGCCGTTCCGGCCGGCTCTACCGAACCACCGCCCGTCGGGCGGAACAGCTCGGGGCCGCGCTCGCCGACCAGATAGGCGCCGCCGGCCGACACCGGGCCGCCGTCGGCCCTGGCTCCGGAAAAGCTCGAGCCGACCGCCTTGGCCAGGGCCTGGACCAGGCCGCCGCCCGCCCCCGCCGAGACCCCGTCGATCACCGCCCGCGCCAGCTCGGCCAGGCTGATCTTGCCGTCGGCGGCCGCGTGGGCCAGCGAGCGGGCCAGGCC
>NZ_JBAPVS010000375.1:0-2285 GCF_049283275.1 Caulobacter sp.
CCACCAGCCCGGCCCGGGCGGCGGCATGCTGCCGACGATCGCCGCCGACGGCCGCACCCCCGCCGAGGCCTATGCTCGCCCCTTCACCGCCGACGGCCGCCCGCGCGTGGCGCTGGTGATCGGCGGCCTGGGCCTGAACCCCCAAATCACCCGCGCCGCCATCGAGACCCTGCCGCCCGAGATCACCCTGTCGTTCGCGCCCTATGCCGAGGGCCTGCAGGGCTGGATCGACCTGGCCCGCAGCCATGGGCACGAAGTGCTGCTGGAAGCGCCGATGGAGCCGCTCGACTATCCCGAAAACGATCCAGGCCCTTACACCCTGATCGCCGCCAACCGCCCGGAAGACACCCTGCGCAAGCTGGAATGGCTGATGTCGCGCGCCACCGGCTATTTCGGCCTGACCAACTATCTGGGCTCGCGCTTCGTCACCAGCGACACGGCCATGACCACCTTCACCCTGGCCCTGAAGGCTCGGGGCCTGGCGTTCATCGACGACGGCCAGGCCAGCTTGCGCGGCGGCCCGATCCCCCGCGCCTCGGCCGACCGGATCATCGACGACGAACTGGCCGCCGGTTCGATCGACGGCCAGCTGAGGATGCTGGAGGTCGGCGCGGCCGGCCGCGGCCAGGCCCTGGGTTCGGGCTTCGCCTATCCGGTGACGATCAACCAGGTGCGACTCTGGGCCGCCGGCCTGTCCGGCCGGGGCTTGCAACTGGCCCCCGCCTCCGCCATGGCCAAGCGATGAGTCCCAGCGATCTCGCCTCCTACCCCGATCACCGCGCCAATGTCGGCGTCGTGCTGTTTCATCCGGACGGGCGCGTTTGGCTGGGCAAGCGACACAATCAGCCGCCCCCCTACAACTGGCAATTTCCGCAAGGCGGAGTCGACGAGGGCGAGGATTTGCTGGCCGCGGCGCGCCGCGAGCTGGCCGAGGAGACCGGCGTCACCTCGATCGAATATCTGGGCCGCACCGAGAACTGGTTGATCTACGACTTCCCCGCCGACTTCGCGTCGTCGAAAAAAGCTCGTGGATTCAAGGGACAAAAGCAGGTTTGGTTCGCTTTCCGCTTTCTGGGCGACGACTCCGAGATCGATTTGGAGGCCGACGCGCACATCGAGTTTGACGCCTGGATGTGGGGCGCTCTCGACGAAACGCCCGAACTGATCGTACCTTTCAAACGCGCGGTGTACGAACAGGTCGTTTCCGCGTTTGGTGGGTTCGCGCGCGGCGGCTGAATCTTGCCGCGCTTGAGGGGTATGGAATGGCGGACACGATCCTGCTGATCCACGGCTACGGTTGCGCTGGGGACGTCTGGGATCCCATGGCCGCGCGGCTGCGGACCGAGGGCTACCGCGTCGTGGCGCCGACCATCCGCTCGGCCGTGCGTACGGTCGATGGCCCCCGGGCGGGCCTGGCCGGCCTGACCCTGGCCGACTACGTCGCCGAGATGAGCGCCTTGGCCCAGGCCCTGGCCAAGGAGGACGGCAGGAAGCCGATCGTCTTCGGCCACTCCATGGGCGGACTGATCGCCCAGAAGGTCGCCGAGGCCGGCCACGCCGATCGCCTGGTGCTGTTCGCCCCCGCCTCGCCGGCCGACGCCCGCGGCAAACCCAAGCTCTCGCCGGTCTTTACGTTCCTGAACTTGGCCTTACAGTCCAAGCCCGAAACCAGGGCGGGCAAGATGTGGAAGACGGGCTTCAAGTTCGGCGTCATGAACGCCGTGCCGGCCACGCGCCATGACGCACTCTACGCAACCATGGTCCACGACAGCGGTCAGGTGCTGGCCGACCTCGCCTGGCCCCACAAGGATCCGAACAGAGCCGCCCAGGTCGACGCCGCGAAAGTGACCGTCCCCCTGCTGGTCCTGGCCGGAGCCCTGGATCGCACCACGCCCCTCGAGGACGTGCAGCGAGTCGGCCGGAAATATCCGGCCGCCGATCTCAAGATCTATCCCAACAACGCCCATTACCTAATAGACGAGCCAAACACGATGAGCATTATCGACGACGTGATCGCCTGGCTGACGGGCAAACCGAAAGCCGCTCCGTCCCCGGCTCCCAAACCCGCCCCGGCGCCCGCGCCCCAACCCGTGAAGGCCGCCGAGCCCGCGCCGGCCCCGGTCAAACCCGCGCCGCCCCCGGCCGCGCCGACCCCGGCCGTGAAGGCCCCGGCAGCGAAGGCACCCGCTGCGAAAGCCAAAGCGCCCGCCAAGGCCGCCCCGACCGCTAAGACGACGGCTCCGGCCACCGCAAAGCCGGTCGCGGCCAAACCCGCCGCAAAGGCC
>NZ_JBAPVS010000376.1:0-28246 GCF_049283275.1 Caulobacter sp.
GCCAAGGGCGCGCCGGGTCGCGCGCTGCAGCTGGCCGCCGCCGGGGCGCTGGAAGCCGACGACGCGGCCGGCGAGATCCTGCGCAAGTTGCCTGACCTGGACGAGGGCGCCCTGCTGGCCATGGCCGACACCTTCCGGGGGGCCGAAGGCGTCCAGCGCTTCGAGCTGCTGTTCGACCGGCTGGGCGACCAGATCCACGCCATGGCCACCGGCATGGCCGGCGAACGCACGCCGGCGGGCCTGGACCGCTGGGTGGCGGCTTGGGAAAAGATCGTCCGCGCTCCGGGCGAGGCCGAGGCCATCAACCTCGACCGCGCCGACGTCTTCTGGACCGCGATCATGGACTTGCGCGCCGCCGCCCGGGCGGCCATGTGACCGCATGCTTATCGACAGCCACGTAAACCTGCACGCCCATCAGTACGACGAGGACCGCCAGGCGGTGATCGACCGCGCCCGCGAGGCCGGGGTCGAACTGATGGTCACCATCTGCGACAAGATCCCGTCATTCGAGGCCGTCCACGCCATCGCCATGGCCAACGACGACATCTGGTGTACGGTCGGCGCTCACCCGCATGAGGCCAAGGATCACGTCGAGCTGACGACCGAGCGCCTGGTCGACCTGGCCGATCGCCCCAAGGTGATCGGCATCGGCGAGACGGGCCTGGACTTCCACTACGATCTCAGCCCGCGCGACGTGCAGGCCGACGTCTTCCGGGCCCACGTGGCGGCGGCCCGGCAGACCGGTCTGCCGCTGGTGGTCCACACCCGCGAGGCCGACGACGTCATGGGCGACATCCTGGAGGCGGAACACGGCAAGGGGCCGTTCAAGCTGTTGATGCACTGCTACACCAGCGGTCCTGAGCTGGCCAAACGGATGGCGGCGCTGGGGGCGTGGTTCTCGGTCTCGGGCATCGCCACCTTCAAGCAGGCCCAGGAGGTCCGCGATATCATCGCCGACATGCCGGCCGACAAGATCATCCTCGAAACCGACTGTCCGTACCTGGCCCCCGTGCCGATGCGGGGCCGCCGCAACGAGCCGGCCTATCTGCCTCACGTGCTGGACAAGCTGGCCGAGGTCCGGGGCTGGACCCGAGCCGACGCCGAACACCGCACCGAGGACGCCTTCTTCGCCCTGTTCGACCGGATTCCGCGACCATGACGAAGCGGTTGGAGTTCACGATCCTGGGCTCCGGTTCGTCGGGCGGCGTGCCGCGCGCCGACGGCAATTGGGGCGATTGCGATCCGGCCGAACCGAAGAACACCCGCACCCGCTGCTCCTTGCTGGTGCGCCGGCCAGGCGGTGATCCGGCGACGGACACCACGGTCGTCGTCGATACGGCTCCGGACTTCCGGCTGCAGGCGGTGAGGGCGGGGGTTCGGCGCGTGGACGCCTGCCTGTTCACCCACGACCATGCCGACCAGGCCCACGGGATCGACGACCTGCGGCCCTTCTTCCTTAACGCCCGCAAGCGCGTGCCGACCTATATGGACGCCTATACGACGATGAGCCTGGGTCGGCGCTTCGATTACATCTTCAAGAGCCAGGGCGGCTATCCGGCCATCTGCGACGCCCACGCCATTCCACCGCACGGCCAGGACTGGCAGGTCGACGGCCCCAGCGGCGCGATCCCGGTCACCACCTTCGACGTCGATCACGGTGAGATCCGCGCCGTCGGCTATCGGTTCGGCAACGTCGCCTACACCCCCGACGCCATCGGCTTTCCACAAGAGAGCTGGGCGGCCCTGAGCGACCTCGACGTCTGGATCGTGGACGCCCTGCGCTGGACGCCGCATCCGACCCACGCCCATGTCGGTCTGGCCCTGGAATGGATCGCCCGCGCCAAGCCGCGCCGCGCCATCCTGACCAACCTGCACATCGACCTGGATTTCAATGCCTTGTCGGCGAAACTTCCTCCAGGCGTCGAGCCAGGCTATGACGGCATGCGCTTCGAGAGCGATTAGTCGAGATGTCCGGACTCGTGGTCCGCCAAGGTGGCGACCCCGTCGGACGTTATGACCCAACCGCCGCCGTTGCGTTCCGCCAGACCCAGATCGGTCAGAATCCGGGCGTCGGCGATGTTGATCCAGTCGACCGCTTCGCCGGCCTTCTTGCGGGCCAGGTTCTTGAGCGCCACGAACTGGCTGGGCGAAAGCGCCATTCTACTGGCCGCCCGACAGGGGATCCGGCGAGATCATCGCCCGACGGCCGCTCACCCGTTCCAGTTCCTGCTGCATTCGCAGAACCTGACCGCCCAGGCTGGTGACGTCGTCCTGCAGCTGGGCGTTGCGGCGCTTGAGATAGTCGTTTTCCCGGCGCAGCCCTTGGGTTTCCTCGTCGCTCATTGGCCGACCTCGGAGACGGCCGGCGCGGCGCGGATGACGGCTCGCAGCAGGGCCTTGCGACGCGCGGGCAGGTCCGACGCCCGAAGCTCCAATTGAGCGCCGGGCACAACCCGCCCCTTGTGGCGATTGCCCAGGAAGAACGTCTCCGCCCGGATCTCCCGCGCGGTGATCTGGTGTATGCCGATGGAGTCCAGCAGGGCGGTCCAACGCGTCGGTTGATGCGTGTCCGGGTGATCGGACATGAGGCTCTTTCAGGCCCGCGATCCCGCATGGCGCGGGGCGATCACGGGCTCCGCACAGTATAGCGCGTTGACGCTCCAATAGCTCCGGCGCTTTTGAATCCCCTTGAGGAGATCCAGGGCTTTGTCGTCGCGGCGCCGATCACTTCTCGCCGAATGGGTTGTTTTCTCCGTCCCACGACGGGGTTCGCCTGATTTCAGAGCGCGCATGGGACCTCGATAAGGGACGGCCTTTAAGAACGTCCAGTCGCACCTCGCGCGCTCCTGACTGGCGCTGATGCCTTTGGAGTCCATGCGCCCGTTTCATCTAGACCGCCAACTTCACGAATGATCGGCCTTCTGTTTGCTCTTCCCAGAGCCGTTGGCCGCATGAGTTCGAAATCGAAACCGCGTCTTTTCCGTTTCAGTCGGAATTCGCCTGCCGGGAGTCAGCCATGGCGCCGCTAAACCTCCATGGTTATCGTCGTTCCGTCGTTGATATGCGACGGCCGTATCCGTCCGTATCTGCTCGCACCCTGTCCTCCCCAGCGACATGCCGATGACAAGCCTTGAGATACGAGTCGCCGCGCTGCAGTTCCTCAGCCTCCGCCTTTGCGCGGCGCTGTCGCTTGAACAGCTTGAAGAAATTCGCCAATCGACCTTGGACGGGGTGAGGGCGGCCGATCTGGAGTCCATGCAGATGCAAACCGAGTTCCTGAAGCTGCTGGATGACGCCATCGACCGCGCCCGCCAGAAGCAGACCGGCACGACCACGATCAAGAGTTCCGTTCACCTGGTCTGAGCAAATCCCAGCGCGCATAAGGGAATTCTCGTCCCGCCCGAGGGTTTGACCGGATGGCGCTGGAGCCGATGCCGCCGCAGTCTGGAGAGGCTCGCTCGTCAAGGCGTCACCCCCGATTTCCCTTGACAAGCCGCGGCCCGCTCATCCCCCAAGAGCGCCGCCGAGGTCGCGGGTCGAGAGCCGGCCCACATGTCCCGACGCATGTGTCGGGTCGGCTCTCCCTCCCGCCTTCAATCCCGGCGAAACAGGATCGATCCTCTGATCGGAGTGGGATTCAGAGCGCAATCTCCGTGGCATAAGAAAGCCGTGGGATCGTCGAGAGGGTCAGGCCTCGATCAGCTTGTTACGGATCGCATAGCGCACGATGTCGGCCAGCGAATGGGCGCCGAGCTTGCGCATGATGTTGCCGCGGTGGCTCTCGACGGTCTTGACGCTGATGTCGAGCATCGAGGCGATCACCTTGTTGCTGCGCGATTCGGCCAGCAGCTGGACGATCAGCAGTTCGCGCGTCGTCAGGGTTTCGGAGCCCTCTATAATCTCGCCCAGTCCGTGCCCGCCGGGCGACAGATAACCGCGCAGCACGGCGTCCGTGATCCCCGGACAGAAATAGGGCTTGTGATTCAGCAGCGAGGCGACCGCGGCGATGATGTTGTCGGTGGAGGCCGACTTGAGCACGAAACCGCGCGCGCCGGCGCTGAAGACTTCGCGCACCAACTGTTCGCTGTCGTGCATGGTGAAGATCAGCAGCTCGGTGTGGGTCTTCAGCTTGCGTACGTCGCGGGCGACGATCACGCCGCTCAGATCGGGCATGCTGATGTCGAGGATCATGACGTCCGGGACCAGTTCCTTGGCCAGGCGGATGGCGTCGCGGCCGTTCGACGCCTCGCCGCAGATGGTCCACCCGGGCTGGGATTCAAGCGCCTCGCGCAGTCCCGCCCGGACGATCGAATGATCGTCGGCGAGCAGAATGGTTGGCGCGCTAGGCAAGGGCATCGTCAAGTCTCGCTCCGGTGGCAATGCACATCATAGTTGTCAGGTTTTGGATGAGGCGTGCGCTGAATTGCCGCGGGAGGCGAAAGCGCCGCGCCTTGGCCCTGGGGGCTCGACCGCCTCGCTCACTCGGCCGGTGAACGTCTTCCCCTCCTGCGATCACGTCCTCCAGGATACTGGAGGGCGATCGCCTGGAAGTCTGGCAGGCCTAGGGTTTCCCCCCGACAATCTCGGCAAATACTCCCCCGACAGAAGACGTCGTGTCGGCGGGGGCTATGGCCACCCGACGCATTCCACGGCTCTCCCTCCGCAGGAAGCACGGTTGCAACGCCTCGACGTCGTAATCTACCCGGTAAAACCCTTAGTCGACCCTCCTAAATCCCCCATGGATTGAAGCTCAGGGCGATCCACCAGCCAAATACTGGCGCTTCCGGAGAACGACTAGGATTTCACCTGATTGTTCCGATCCGGCCAGCGCCCAAAGTTGAAGCGATACGTCTGAAGGCCGACCGCCTTATGGGCGCAGGAGAGAAATCTCCACCCGCCACACGGCGTCTGAGTTTCGGAGTTTCCTATGACGGACATCAGCCCGACCGAGAAACTTCTCGAAACCTCAGCCCGCTGGCGGAGCGCCAAGCTCGCGATCAAGGGAGAACAGCGCAGCTTCGCGGCCATATCCGAACGCGCCGCGGCGTTCGAGGAAGACGACTTCAAGCGGCAGGTCGTGGCCAGCATCCCGGTTCTCCGCTCGTTCGCCCGCGGCCTCTGCGGCGATGCGGCGACGGGCGATGATCTGGCGCAGGACGCACTGCTCAAGGCCTGGCAGCACCGGGCGCAATTTCAGGCCGGCACGAACTTCAAGGGCTGGTTGCTGAAGATCGCGCGCAACCATTTCTATTCCCAGCGCCGTCGCCTGTGGCGGGAGACGCCCCTGGACCTGGCCGCCAGCGCCAAGATCCCGGCCACCGGAACCGATCAGATGCAGTCGCTGATGCTCAATGACCTGCGCAACGCCCTCAACGTCCTGAGCGACGAGCAGCGCGAGGCGGCGATCCTGGTCGGGGCGGGCGGCTTCTCCCATCGGCAGGCGGCGGAAATGTGCGACGTGCCGGAGGGCACGATGAAGAGCCGCGTCTGCCGCGCGCGCGCCAAGCTGGCGAGCCTGCTCGATAACGGTGACGTGCGCCATGACGGCGCTCCCGCGTCGCTGGCGGCCCACCTGATCATGGTTGAGTTATCCAACCTTTCCGAGGCGCGGGCGGACTAACACCGCGCCTGGACGGTCACCATCGCAAAGTCGACGGAGCGGCCGTCCAGGGCGGCGACGGCTGGCGCCGCGCGGCGCCGCGCCCTAAGACGGATGTCGGCAAGACGAGGCGCCCATGTCCGCGATCCATTCCTACGACCCCAAGATCGGGCATGGCCTGAAGCATGATCCGCTGAACGCCATCATAGCGCCCCGGCCGATCGGCTGGATCTCGACGATCAGCGCCGCGGGCGTCCGCAATCTGGCGCCGTACAGCTTCTTCAACGCCTTCAACTACCGGCCGCCCATCATCGGCTTCTCCAGCACGGGCTGGAAGGATTCGGTGCGCAACATCGAGGAGACCGGCCAGTTCGTATGGAACCTGGCGACACGATCCCTGGCCCAGGCGGTCAACGCCACCTCGGCGACGGTTCCTGATCACGTCGACGAGTTCGTGCTGGCCGGGCTAACGGCGGCGCCTTCGCAAGACGTCGCGCCGCCGCGCGTCGCCGAAAGCCCGGTGGCGTTCGAATGCCGTCTGACCCAACTGATCAGGCTGACCGACGCAGAGGGCGCGCCGGTCGACGCCTGGCTGACCCTGGGCGAGGTGGTGCGGGTCCATATCGACCAGGCGCTGCTGGTCGACGGCGTCTATGACACCGCGGCCGCCGAGCCGATCCTGCGAGGCGGCGGCCCCGCCGACTATTTCGGCATCAGCGAGGCTCACAAGTTCCAGATGCGCCGACCAACCTAGATTGGCGCTTGCCAGGCGCCGCCGCGTGACCAGGAGCCTATCGCGAGCGCCCCCGCGCCGAGACCGGCCACAGCGCCACCAGGGTGTCGCCGTCGACCACATGGTAGGTGTCGTACAGGTTCACGGTCGGATCGCAGTGCGGCGCTCCCAGGATCACCCGCTCATCCAGACCCGGCGGCTCCGTTCCGGGCGGCGGCAGGATCGCGCCGTGCTCGTCGCCCATGAAGAAGTAACGCGATCCATCCGGCGCCCCGCCCAGCACGGCGGGCGGCTCGGCGTCGGTCGACAGCGCCTTGAAGCCGGCGTCGATCGTGGCCATGCCCGGAGTGTTGGCGCTGACCACGCGCGCGTCGATCAGCAGGGCGGTCTCGTACGGACTTTCGTCCGCCCCGGTCCCCGCGATGTCGCAGACCAGGTACTGGCCGTCCATGAACACGTACGATCCGACCTGGAATTCCGTGAACACGTCCAGCTCCGCGTCGATCCGGTGCGATCCGGTGCCCGAACCGGACACGATCGGCGGCGACCCGCCCGCGGCGGTCAGGGCCTCGATCACCGAACGGATATAGGCCGCGCGGTCCTCCAGATTGGCCTTGCGGTCGACGAAACTCTCGATGTGCTGCTGCATGCCGCAATAGCACTGCAGGCCCGCATAGATCAGGGCCCGCTCGGCCTGGATGGCCTGCAAAAGGGTCACGGCGTCCTCGGGCGAGGCCACGCCGGTGCGGTGGATGCCAGGATCCAGGTCGATGACCACCTTCAGCGGTTTGCCCGCGGCGCCGGCCGCCTGGCCCAGCGCGGCGACATTCACCGGGTTGTCGGCCACCACCATCAGGTCCGTCGACACGGCGTTCAGCGCGATCACGCGGGCGACAGCCGACGCCGAAACCACCGGCGAGGTGATCAGCAGGCCGGTTGAAACCCCGCCCTCGGCGAGGGCTTCGGCCTCGCCGATCTTGGCGCAGCACAGGCCCACGGCGCCGGCGGCGATCTGCAGCCGGGCGATGTCGACGCTCTTGTGAGTCTTGGCGTGGGGCCGCAGCTTGACGCCCTTGCTCGCCGCGAACTCGGCCATGCGGACGATATTGCGCTCCAGAGCCGGGCGATCGATCACCAGGACCGGGGTGTTGAGTTCGCGGCGAGAGCCGGGGGCCCCGATCAGGCCGGCATGCAGGTCTTGGTCGGTCATGGCGTTTCCGTCTGAGGCCGGTTCAGAGGCCGAAGAGTTGCGTCAGGTGAGTATTGGCGAACTTGCCGGTCGAATCCCAGGTTTGACGCACCTTGAGAAAATCGCCGGCGCGCGGATGGAGCCGATGCACGTCGTCCGTTGTCAGGCGTGCCGCTTGGCCCAGTGCGGGCGGCCCGCGCCGTCGCGCAGCACGGCCTCCATCTCCACGAAAGCCGATCGCCAAGGCATCTTGGCGTACTGGTGGAGCGAGATCGGGGCGCCAGGGCCGGCGTTGAACGGGCTCATCCAGATGTGGGCGATGGCCGCCATTCCGCTCCCTCATGTCCACTTGGCGATCATTGGGAGACTGACTTTTGACGGTGACGCGCCAGGTTCAGACCATGGCGTTCGACCTTGTCATAGAAGGTCTTGCGCGGGATCTTCAGGATTGCGAGAGCGGCGCGCACGTCGCCCGCGCAGGTGGCGAGCGTCTCCTCGATGAGGTGAGCTTCATAGGCCGCGATGCGCTCGGGCAGCGGCGGCGGCTCGTCCGACGGACCGCTGAGGGACGCCGCCAGGCCTAGGGCGACCCGCTGGGCGTAGTGGTTCAACTCGCGCACATTGCCGGGCCAATCATGGTGGAGCAGTCGCCACCGGACGGCGTCATCGATGGGCGGCGGCGAACCGCCCAGCCGCTCGCAGGCCCGCGCCAGGAAATGGGCGAACAGCAGCGGCACGTCCTCGCGGCGCTCCCGCAACGGCGGTATGCGGATCCGCACCACGTCGAGGCGATGGAACAGGTCCTGGCGAAACGCGCCGCTGGCCACCGCTTCGATCAAGGCCGGCTTGGCCGCGGCCACCACGCGGATGTCCAGCGTGTGGACCCGGTTGGAGCCGAGCGGCACGATCTCGCGCTCCTCGAGCACGCGAAGGAACTTGCCCTGGGCGTCGGGCGCGAGGGTCTCGATCTCATCGAGAAACAGCGTGCCGCGATCGGCCTGCTGGATCCGGCCGATCCGTTGGCGCACCGCCCCGTTGAAGGCGCCCAGTTCGTGGCCGAACAGCTCGCTTTCCAGGGTCGAGGCGGGCAAGGCCGCGCAGTCGACGGCGACGAACTCGCGGTTGCGCCGCCGACCCCAGTTGTGCAGGGCCCGCGCCGCCAACTCCTTTCCAACGCCCGTCTCGCCCTCCAGCAGGACGTCGACGTCGGCGCTGGCCAACTGGCGCAGGGTCGATCTGAGCCGCTCCATCACCTGGGTCTGGCCGATCAGCGGCCAGTCCGATTGCGCCGCGTCGGCCACGGCTCGCAGCTGGCGGTTCTCCAGCACCAGGCGGCGCTTCTCCAGGGCGCGCCGCACGCTGCTGACCAGCCGCTCGGGCGCGTAGGGCTTGGGCAGGAAGTCGTAGACGCCGTCGTGCATGGCCTCCACCGCCTCGGCGACGTCGGCGTGGCCGGTGATCAGGATCACCGGCAGGTCGGGGTCCAGCTCCTTCAGCCGGCGAAACAGCTGGCGGCCGTCCAGGTTGGGCATGCGGATGTCGCTGATCACCACGCCCGCGAAGCCCTGGGGCAAGGCCGCCAGGGCGGCTTCCGCCGAGGCGAACTCCAGCACCTCCAAACCGGCCAATTGCAGGGTCTGGACGTTGGCGCCGCGCAGAGCCTCGTCGTCGTCGATGAAGGCGACCTGGTTGACGGAAATCTGCATCTAGCGCGCCTTGGACAATGAAATGACGAACCGCGCCCCGATTGAGGCGGCGGGGTCCAGCGACAGCTCGCCCCCGAACTCGGCGACGATGTCGCGGCTGATCACCAGGCCCAGGCCCAATCCCCGCGGTTTGGTGGTGGCGAAGGGGGTGAACAGGGTCGTGGCGGCTTGCGGCGCCAGGCCCGGACCGTTGTCGGCGATGACGATCCGGACCTGCGACCGACGGACGGTGACCTGGACGGCGATCTCCGGATCGGGCGTCCCTTCCAGGGCTTCCAGGGCGTTCTGCAGCAGATTGACCAGCACCTGCTCCAGCCGGAACCGTTCGGCCATGACCAGGGCCTCCTCGTCGACCTCGCGGCGAACGATGCGGACATTGGTCTGGCGCAGGCGAGGCCCGACCAGCAGCAGGGCGCCGTCGACCGCTTCGCGTACGGCGACCGGGGCGGCCGGCGCGCTGGTCTTGCGGGCGAAGGCGCGCAGTTCGTCGGTGATCAGGCCGATGCGGTCCGTCAGGCCCGAGATCAGGCCCAGATTGCTCCGGGCGGTGTCGGTGTCGGCCCGATCCAGGAAGATCGACGCGTTGTCGGCATAGGCGCGGATGGCCGCGACCGGCTGGTTGATCTCGTGCGCCACCCCGGCGGCGATCTGACCCAGGGTCGCCAGCTTGTTGGACTGCACCAGTTCGTCGCGCATCAGGTGGACGTGGGCCTCGGCCCGTCGCCGCTCCTCCATCTCGACGGTCAGACGGCGGTTGGACTTTCGCAGCTCGACGGTGCGCTCCTCGACCCGGGCCTCCAACTCGGCGCGGGCGGCTTCCTGGCGGATGGCGCGGAGACTGGCCTGGCTGCGCCAGCGCAGCACCGCCCCGGCCAGGCCGCAGATCGCCAGGCCCACCAGCAGGGCCACGGCTCGCGCGCCGGCCACCGCGCCGCTCAGGATCGAGCCTGTGGGCGTCAGGGTGAAGACCGTCCAGCCGGCCGCCCCCAGGTCGGCGCTGGCCGCCATGTAGCGGGCGAGCGGGCGGCCGGGCAGGGCGGTCGTCGTCAGGCGCGGCGGCCGCCCCACGGCCATGGAGGGGCGCACGTCGAGCAGTGTGAAGGGCGCTTGGCCGAACCGTTGTTCGGCCCTCAGCCTTTGCTGCTCGGATCGCGGTAAGGGCGTCAGGGTCGAGAAGCGCCAGGCCGGAACCGAGGTGACCAGGATCACGCCACGAGGATCAGCGGCGAACGCCGGTTCGGCCGCCGACCAATCGGCTTCGAGCGCTTCGAACTCGACCTTGACCACGACGACGCCGAGCATGCCGTCCGGGCCGTCGATCCGACGCGACATGAACAGACCAGGGCGACGGCTGACCGTGCCCAGAGCGAACAGTTCGGCGACCCCGGCCGCCCAGGCGTCGCGGAAATAGGGGCGGAAGCTGTAGTCTGAGCCGACGAAGCTGGTCGGCTCACGCCAGTTGCTGGCGGCGATGGTCATGCCCCTGGCGTTCAGGACATAGATCACGGCCGCGCGGGTGCCGCCGCTGAGGGTCTCCAGCTTGCGGTTCAGCGCGTCGATCCCGCGCGCGTCGGCCGCCCGCAGGACCTGGGCGACGTCGGGATCCTGGGCCAAGACGAAGGGCAGGGAACGGTGCTTGGCCAGCTCGCTGCGCAACACCGCCGCGTGCAGGGCGGCGGAGGCCTGAGCCTGACGGGCGAGATCGGCGGTCGCGCGACGCTCGGCGACCTCGCCGGCGATCCACAGGGCCGCCGCGAGCAGGACGGCGCAGACGCCGAAGAAGACCGCCCAGCGCCGGACGATCGGATCGGCCGGATTCGGCATGGCGGGTCTGTTCATGGGCGGACGCTCGGCACGGTGTGCGGATATTCGCACAAGTCGCAAAACCCCGAGCGGAAATTCGCCGTTCGCCGGATGATCCACATGAGGGGAATTTGCAAAAACATCAATAAAAACAGCCCATCAAAGCTTCAGCTTGGCGTGCTTGCACCGCTTCTCCGGAGCAAGGATCGTCTACCCAAGCGTCTTCGCAAAGAGACGCGGGATGGAAACGCGGCCGCTCGGCCGGCCAAGAGGCGCCAGTTGAAGACGATCACTCCGACCGCCCCCGCGCGGCCCAAGCCGTTCTATCGGCATCTCTACTTCCAGGTGCTGACGGCGATCGTGCTGGGAGCGGCCATAGGCCATTTCTGGCCCGGCGTGGGTGAAAGCCTCAAGCCGCTGGGCGACGGTTTCATCAAGCTGGTCAAGATGATCATCGCGCCGGTGATCTTCCTGACCGTGGTGACCGGCATCGCCGGCATGCGCGACCTGGACAAGGTCGGCCGCGTGGCCTTGAAGGCCTTTACCTATTTCCTGGTGTTCTCGACCCTGGCCCTGATCATCGGATTGATCGTCGCCAATGTCGTCCGACCGGGCGCGGGCATGAACATCGACCCCGCCACGCTCAATACGTCGAAGATCGCGACCTATGAAGCCAAGGCCCACGATCAGACGATCGTCGGCTTCCTGCTGCACATCATTCCCGACACGGTCGTCAGCGCCTTCGCCGAGGGCGAGATCCTGCAGGTGCTGTTCTTCTCGATCCTGTTCGGCCTGTCGCTGGCCATGGTCGGCGATCGCGGCCAGCCGGTTCTGACCCTTCTGGAGTCGACGGCCGAGGCGTTCTTCCGCCTGGTGCACATGTTGATGAAGGCCGCGCCCATCGGCGCGTTCGGGGCCTTCGCCTTCACCATCGGCAAGTACGGCATCGGTTCGATCGCCAACCTCGCGGCCCTGGTGGCGACCTTCTACCTCACCTCGCTGTTCTTCGTGGTGGTGGTCCTGGGCGTCGTGGCCAGGGTCAACGGCTTCTCGATCTTCCGTCTGATCCGTTACCTGAAGGCCGAACTGCTGCTGGTGCTGGGCACCAGTTCGTCAGAAGCGGCCCTGCCCAGCCTGATCGAGAAACTGGAGAAGGCCGGTTGCCCCAAGTCCATCGTTGGGCTTGTTGTGCCGCTTGGCTATTCGTTCAATCTGGACGGCACCAACATCTACATGACCCTGGCGGCGCTGTTCATCGCCCAGGCTTGTGGCGTGCACCTGTCGTGGGGCGACCAGGCGTTGCTGCTGGGCGTGGCCATGCTCAGCTCCAAGGGCGCGGCGGGCGTGACCGGAGCGGGCTTCATCACCCTGGCGGCCACCCTGTCGGTGGTGCCGTCGGTGCCGGTGGCCGGCATGGCCCTGATCCTGGGCGTCGACCGCTTCATGTCCGAGTGCCGGGCGCTGACCAACTTCACGGGCAACGCCGTCGCCACCATCGTCGTCTCGCGCTGGGAAAAGGGGCTCGACGCCGCCCAGCTGGAAGCCGCCCTCAATCCCGCCCCGGCCGCCGACCAGATCCTCGCGGCCAGCGAGGCTCGGCCCTAGGGCCAGATCTTCAATCCAACACCTGCAAAACAAGAAAATCGGGGAGCTCTCATGATCACCGCCAACCTTCGCCAAAGGCTCATCTGCGGGACCGCGTTCGCGGGCCTGCTGTTGACCGGCGCAGCCCACGCCCAACAGGCGCCGGCCGCTGACGACAGCACCAATGTCGAGGAAATCGTCGTGGTCGGCAGCCAGATCAAGGGCGCCAAGACCACCGCGGCCCTGCCGGTCACGGTGATGGACAACAACCAGATCGCCGCCACGGGCGCGGTTTCGGGCGATGACCTGTTCCGCTCGATCCCGATCATGGGCGACGTGTTCATCAATCCCAGCAACGCGGCCCAGACCAGCAACTCCACGCGCGGCGACGTCAACTCGATCAACCTGCGCAGCCTGGGCGTCGGCAACACCCTGGTGCTGCTGAACGGCCGCCGCCTGGTCTCGCACCCGACCAGCCAATCGTCGGGCACCGTGCCGCTGCTGGGCTATAACGCCAACGCCATTCCGACCGCCAACCTGGAGCGTCTGGAAATCCTGCGCGACGGCGCGGCCGCCATCTACGGCGCCGACGCGGTGGCCGGCGTGGTCAACACCGTGCTGCAGAGCGACTTCAACGGCCTGACCATGGACGCCCAGTACGGCATGGCCGAGGGCACGCACCGCAAGGAGTACACCAGCAACATCTTCGCCGGTCGTAATTTCGCCGACGGACGCGGCAACGTCTCGATCAACGCCAACTTCACCGAACGCACGGCTCAGCGGCCCAGCGACCGGCCCTACACGGCGACCCAGGACCTGCGGCCGCTGTTCGACAACGATCCGCTGTACGGCGACAGCGCCGCGCCCGACAACCGCGGCAACCAGAACTCGTTCTCCAACATCACGGTGTTGAACGCCGGCGGCGTCGTGCGCCAGGGCGCGACCGCCCTGACCACGGCGGCGGGCGCCACCCACGCCCAGCCCAACACCATCGCCGGCTGCGCGGCCCAACTGGGCAACGGCCTGTGCTTGGGCACCGGCAACTTGGCGACCGGCAGTACGGCCAATTTCCTGCGCTACAACGCGCCCCAGAACGACGCCACGACGATCGCGCCGAAGATCAGCCGCCAGAACGTCTTCCTGAACGGCCACTACGACATCACCGACACCCTGACCGCCTATGGCGAGCTGGGCCTCTATCACGCCGAATCCGAGGGATTGACGACCCAGGGCACCAGCCTGGTGGCCATCGGCGTGCCGGCCAGCAACTACTACAACCCGTTCGGCATGGCCGTGTTCGCAAACGGCGCGGTCAATCCCAACCGCCTGCCCAACCTGACCAACGTGCCGGCCGCAGGCCGCGCGGTGACCTTCACCAACTACCGCTTCAACGACCTGGGCCCCAACAAGGTCGAGGTCGAGAACTACCAGACCCGCTTCCTGGCGGGCCTGAAGGGCGAGAAGTTCGGCTGGGACTGGGACTCGGCGCTGCTGTATTCGAAGGCCGACGCCAAGGACGAGTCCGACGGCATCGACAGCGCCAAGCTGGCGGCCCAACTGGCCCTCTCGACCCCCGACGCCTACAACCCCTTCAACGGCGGTTGCCTGGACGGGGAGGGCGGGCGTGACTGCACACCCAGCTCCAAGGCGGCGACCGACGCCATCCGCTTCCGCCTGAAGCGCCACTCGACCACCACCCTGACCCTGGCCGACTTCAAGGTCTCCAAGCCCGACCTGCTGACCATCTGGTCGGGTTCGGTCGGCATGGCCGCCGGCGTCGAATTCCGGCACGAGACCCAGGAGGATCGCCGTGATCCGCAGCTGGACGGCCGCACGCCCTTCACCGATCCGGTGACCGGCGCCGTCAGCAACAGCAACGTGACCGGCGTCAACGACACCCCCAGCACCAAGGGTTCGCGCGACGTCGCCTCGGCCTTCGCCGAGCTGGCCGTGCCGCTGGTTTCACCGGAGATGAACGTGCCGCTGGTGCGCGCCATCGACGTGCAGCTGGCCGGCCGGTTCGAGAACTACAGCGACTTCGGATCGGTGGCCAAACCCAAGATCGCCTTCGCCTGGGATCTGGTCGACGGCGTGCGGGTGCGCGGCTCCTGGCAGCAGGGCTTCCGCGCGCCCAACCTGGAGACCACCAACCCGTTCAGCTATTCGCGGACCAACAGCGTCACCGACTATTATCGCTGCGAGGCCGACCTGCGCGCCGGCCGCATCGCCACCTTCGGGGCCTGCAACCGTGGCGTCGGCATCCGGTTCACGACCGCCGGCAATCCGGACCTAAAGGCCGAGGAGAGCGAAAGCTATTCGGTGGGCCTTGTGCTGCAGCCGCGCTTCATCCCGGAACAGTTCGGCGACTTCACGTTCACCGTGGACCGCTGGCAGATCGAGCAGGACGGGATCGTCGGCACCCTGGGCTCGACTAACATCGCCATCCAGGACTACCTGGCGCGCCTGACCGGCTCGACCAACGCCAACGTGATCCGCGCCGCGCCGAACGCCGACGACGTGGCGTTCTTCGCCGGCACCGGCCTGGCGCCGGTTGGCCAGATCACCGAGATCCGCGACCAGTTCAAGAACTTGCAGCCGCAGACGGTGAGCGGCGTCGACATCGGCGTGAACTGGGCGCTGCGCACCGAGAACTACGGCCGCTTCACGGTCAATGTCGACGCGACCTACATGGACAAGTTCTCGCAGGACCTGGCTCCGCCGATCCAGGAACTGTTCGACGCCCGCGCCGCCGGCACGATCAACCCGGCCACGCCGCTGACCGATCCTGGCGACCTGCTGCGCAAGAACGGCAAGCCGGAATGGAAGGGCACAGGCACGCTCACCTGGCGCAAGGACAACGTCCAGATCGGTGGCTCGGTGATCTACACCGGGTCGGTGCTCGACACCGACTTCCTGGCTACCGACGGCACGCCCTGGACCGTCAAGTCGCTGACCACGGCCAACCTCTATGTCCAGTACCGGATCGAGGACAAGCTAGGCCCGTTCGACGACACCCGTCTGCGGGTGGGCGCGCGCAACATCTTCGACAAGGATCCGCCCCTGTCGTCGAGCGGCTATATCGGGTCGCTCTACAATCCCTATGCCCGCTACTGGTACCTGAACATCAGCAAGTCGTTCTGATGCGCCCGGGGGTCCCGGCGCACCTCCCCGCGCCGGGGCCCTTTCCTTGTTTCGACCGCTTTCAAGAGACGCCGTCATGGGTTCGCCGCTTCACCGAAATTGGATGGGCCTGGCGGCCCTTGGCCTGATGATGGGCGGCTGCGCCCACATCCAGACGCAAGCCACGGCCCGACCTCCAGTTCAGGCGTCAATCCAGACGACCAGGGACTGCCCCGACTACCTGCCGGCCGAGACCCGGTGCCTAGCCGGTCAGGACGCCAACGGCGCCTATTACTGGATCGCCATCCCCAAGGCCTGGAACGGCTCGCTGGTGGTGCACACCCACGGCGGCCCGCGCCTGAAGGCGCCCAAGCCCGACGACGCCCTGGAGGACCTGGAGCGGTTCTCCGTGACCGTGAAGGAGGGCTTCGCCTGGGCGGGGTCCAATTATCGGCGCGCGGGCTACGGCGTGCGCAGCGCCGCCGAGGACAGCGACAACCTGCGCAAGATCTTCTGGGACCAGTTCGGACGCCCCAAGCGCACGATCCTGCACGGCCAGTCCTGGGGCGGGAACGTCGCGGCCAAGACCGCCGAACTGTACGGGCGGGGGGCGAACGGCAAGCCGGTCTATGACGGCGTCATCCTGACCAACGCCGTGCTGGCCGGCGGGACCGGGTCCTACGATTTTCGCGCCGATCTTCGAGCCGTCTATCAGTACTATTGCCACAACCACCCCAGGCCCGACGAACCGGCCTATCCGCTGTGGCAAGGCCAGCCGGTCGGCTCGACCCTGACCAACAAGCAGCTGGACGAGCGTCTGGAAGCCTGCACCAGGGTGAACCAGCCCAAGGACCAGCGCACGCGGACCCAGCAGCGCAATCTCGACAACATCCTGGCGGTGATCCGGATCCCCGAGCGAACGCTGGACAGCCACCTGGGCTGGGCGACCTTCACCTTCGCCGACATCGTCAACAAGCGCCTGGACGGCCACAACCCGTTCAGCAATGTCGGGGTCATCTATTCCGGCTCCGACGACGACACCGCGCTCAATCGCGGCGTGGCGCGGTTCGCGGCCGATCCGGAAGGCGTGCGCAGACTGGCCTATGACGCCGACCTGGGCGGCAAGCTGACGGTCCCGACCCTGACGATGCACGCGATCGACGATCCCACGGTCTTCGTCGAGTTGGAGCGAGTGTTCCGCGACCGCGTCGCCAAGGCCGGGGCCGGCGATCTGCTGGTCCAGTCGTTCACCGACGAACACGAGCACAGCAAGCTGGCGACGCCGGAATACGCCGCGCTGCTGCGCGCGATGAACGCCTGGATCGAACGCGGCGAAAAACCTTCGCCCGCCTCGCTGGCGGCCGGCTGTCAGGAAGCGGTCGCGACCTATGGCGAGGCTTGCCACTTCCAGGTCGACTACACGCCCCGACCACTCGCCGAACGCAGCTACCCTCGGCAAGCGTCCTCCAAGCCCTGACCGCGTTTCTGACGGTCCGAATGTCGGGGAAATCCGCCTCGGCGACTTGATCTGTCGACGGTGATCGCCGGTGCGGCAAGTCAAAGCGCAACGCTTTTGGCGGCCCCTTGTGCGCGATGGATCAAGTTTCTTGACCTTCGCCGTGCTTAAGACGCCGCTGACTGAGCAAGAAGCGGGCGGCAGGGACATTTCGTTCAAAATGTCAGGGAGTGATCCCACTCGGCGGCGGCGACTGGGTGATGCTGGTTCTCAAGAGGCGTCGCCCTGGGGATAATCACCGCGGGTGATGGGCGCGGCGGCCTCGAACGAGGACGTCATGTCGAACCAACGGCTTTTGATGGCGGGATCTTCCGTCGCTGTTCTGCTCGCTCTGTCCGTCGCCGCGTCGGGTCATGCGATGGCCGCCGAGATCACGGCCGACCCGGCCAACCTCTCGACCGCCGTCGATGAGATCGTGGTCAAGGCGCGGGACAAGGCAGGTCTACTGGAGACCCGGCCCAACAACACGGTGTTTGGCCTGGACAAGCCGCTGCTGGAGACGCCGCGCTCGGCCAGCTTCGTCAGCGACACCACCCTGCAGCGCTACGGCATCGAGACCATCGACGGCCTGACCGCGGTTTCGCCCGGCACCTACACCGCCAGCTTCTACGGCGTGCCCGGCGCGCTGAACATTCGTGGCACCCTGGCCGAGAACTACTTCCGCGGCTTCAAGCGCATCGAGAACCGCGGCACCTATTCGACGCCGATCGGCGCGGCCGACCAGATCCAGATCGTGCGCGGTCCGCCGACCCCGATCTACGGCTCGGGCAAGGTGGGCGGCATGCTCAACTTCATTCCGAAGTCGGGCAAGAACGAGGGCGGCTATCTCAGCGAGCCGACCGGCGAGATCACCGCCACCTTAGGCTCTTACAACAGGAAGAACGCCACCGCGCAGGTCGGACTGCCGGTGAACCTGGGTCCAGTGACCGGCGGCGTCTACGCCTATGGCGAGGTCGAGGACAGCCACAGCTTCTACAAGGGCATTTACCCGCGTCGCCAGACCGGCGAGATCTCGGCCGACTTCGACCTGGGCAACGGCTGGACCACGGCGTTCGGCGGCATGAAATACCACTCGGACGGCGATGTTCAGACGCCGGGCTGGAACCGCCTGACCCAGGGCCTGATCGACAACAGGACCTACACCACCGGCCGCGACACCACCCTGGTCGACAGCGACAGCAACGGCCGCATGACCCTGAACGAGATCAGCGGCAACAGCGCCAACCCGTACTATTACGACCCGGCGTTCAACCCGCTCTACATCCCGTACTATAACTTCTACAACACCAACGCCGCCCACATCCTGGACACCGGCGTGGGCACGACCAAGCTGTCGCCGCGCACGGTCTATATCAGCTCGGCCGACTTCTCGAAGACCGACACCAACACCCTCTATTTCGACCTGGCCAAGAGCCTGTCGCCCGACAGCAACATCAAGGCCCAGTTCTTCTACGACGACCAGGAGAACAAGCGCTTCGTCTCGTACGGCTACCCGGCCTGGTTCGACAGCTCGGTGTGGGAAGGCCGGGTGACGTACGACTTCGCCAACACGTTCGCGGACGGCGCGGTCACGGCCAAGTCGTTCATCGGCGCCTCGTACCGCGACTTCTCGGGCCGTCGGCGCGAGAGCTACAACAGCGGTGTGATCGCCCTGGACCGCCGCGACATCAGCTTCGGCGCGACGGCCACCGACATCATCGACAGCCCGTTCTCGACCGAGACCGGCGCCCTGGGCCTGGCCTGGGAGAACGACAACAAGTCCGACTGGAAGCAGAAGGGCGTGTTCTTCATGACCGACGTGATGATCGCCGAGAAGCTGAACCTGATGGTCGGCGGCCGCTGGGACGACTACGACGTCACCTCGCACGACACCGGCGTGCTCAGCTACCAGGTCTCGGGCGAGCAGAAGGCGGGCAAGGACAAGTTCACCTACACCGCCAGCCTCACCTACAAGGCCCCAGGCGGGGTGATGCCTTACATCACCTATGCCGAGGCCTCGGCGCTCGAGATGAGCCAGGCCGGCGACGTGGCCGCCAGCCTGGTGGCCGACGCCAGCGACGCCTGGCTGTCGGACAGCGACCTGGCCGAGGCCGGGGTGAAGTTCCAGTGGCTGAAGGGCACGTTGGTCGGCTCTCTGGCCGGCTACCGCCAGAACCGCACTCAGCTGACCGGCATCACCGGCACCCCGACCGGCACCCGCGCCAAGGGCGTGGAGATGGAAGTCCGCTGGCTGGCCAGCGAGAATTTCAGCTTCACCTTCTCGGGCAACACCCAGCACACCACGGTCAAGGGTCCCGACACCTCGTTCCAGTACATCCCGGCCTACACCGCCGGCGTCCCGGGCTCCCAGGCGTTCGGCGGCACCTATGTGGTCTGGAACTTCAACACCCTGCCGGGCCGAGCGGGCGACTACGACTACACCCTGATCCCCAAGTCGGTGGTCAGCCTTTACGGCGCCTACACCAGCGACGACCACGACTGGGGCAAGGTCGGCGGCGCGCTGGGCGTCACCCACGTGACCAAGACCGCGGGCACGGTGCAGAACGCCGTGACCTATCCGGCCTACTACGTCGCCAACGCCTCGGCCTACTACGAGTACGGTCCGTACACGGTGACGGCCAACATCGATAACCTGTTCGACAAGCTCTACTTCACGCCCGACGCCGACAGCTACGCCAACCTCGGCGCGCTGCCCAGCAAGGGCCGCGAGTGGCGCGTGACCCTGTCGCGCAAGTTCTAGTTCCCGTCCCACGTCCCGGAGACGGGGCGTGGGATCAGCTTTGACGGAGGCACGACGCCCATGTCGACGACGATCCCGTGGAGATCCTGGCTGCTGCTCGGCGCGCTGAGCCTGCTGCTGTTCCTGATCACCGCCTCGACCTTCTCGTCGCTGGGCGTGGTGCTGCCGGCGATGATCAAGGAGCAGGGCTGGGCCTTCGGGCCCGCGTTCCTGGGCTTCACCTTCCTGGGCGCGTTCTGCGGCGGGTCTTCCAAGCTCCCGGCCATGCTGATCCGCAAGATCGGGGTGCGCGGCACGATCATCGCCGGGTCGGCGGTGATGGTGGCCGGCTTCGCGTGTCTGGCGGCTTCGCCGGGCCTGGCGGTCTATCTGATCGGCACGGCCCTGCTGGGCGTGGGCTATCAGATGATGGCCCTCATTCCGGGCACCCACGTGCTGTCGATGCTGTTCAAGAAGCGCGCCCTGCCGTTTGGGATCTATTTCACGATCGGCTCGCTGGGCGGGGTGGTCGGGCCCTGGATGGCCGTCAGCGGCATGCAGATGGCCCATGGCGGGTGGCGCCCTTACTGGTGGGCGCAGGCGATCGCCGCGGTCCTGGTCGGCGCGCTTTGCGCGGCCCTGGTCGGCGGCCGAGCCTGGCTCGAAGCCGCCGCCGTCGAGACCGACAAGGCCGTGGCCGAGGACATCCAAGCCGCTCCCGTCAACGCCCAGGTCTATCGCACCGCCACCGACTGGACCGTGAAGGAGGCTGTCGCCACCCCACAGTTCTGGGTGATCCTGGCCGCCTATTTCGCCCACCTGCTGGGCGGGGTGACCGCCGTCAGCCTGGCCCCGACCCACTTTTCCGAAATCGGCGTGGCCTCGGCCGTGGCGGTCACCGCCATCAGCCTGGAATCCTTGATGCAGGTGGCGGCCCGCATGGGCGGCGGTTTGCTGGGCGACCGGGTGGACCCGCGCTGGCTGCTGGCGGGCGCGCAGGGGATGATGGCCGTAGGCCTGCTGTCCTTGACCCACGCGACCAGCTGGCCGGTGATGATGCTGTTCGCCGTGGGCGTCGGCGTCGGGTTCGGCCTGACGGTGCTGGCGGTCAGCATCCTTTTGCTCAACTACTATGGCCGGAAGAACAATCTGGAGATTTTCTCGCTGGTTTGCCTGGTGGGGGCGGTCTCGGCGCTCGGTCCGGTGATTGGCGGCCTGATGCGCGACCGTCTCGGCGGCTTCGCCCCGACCTTCCAGCTGTTCTCCGCCGTGATCGGTGTCATCTTCGTGGCGGCGCTGTTCATGCGGCCGCCGCGCAAGGCCACCCAAGTCGAACCGGTCGCCGAACCGGTTCCCGATATGCTTCAAGACGCCGCGTAAAGGAGGAGCCGCCATGTTCCACAGCCCATCCAAACACAAGGACTTCGGGGTCTTCATGCCGATGGCCAACGGGGGTTGGATCATCTCCAAGAACGCCCCGAAGCTCGACGGCCTGTATCCGCAGAACCGCGCAGCGGCCGTGTTGGCCGACGAACTTGGCCTCGACTTCCTGATGGCCATGGGCAAGTTCCGCGGCTTCGGCGGCGAAACCAACCATTGGGGCGTCACCCTGGAGTCGGTGACCATGATGGCCGCCCTGGCCGAGGCGACCCAGAACATCCGCGTCTGGGCCACCATCCATCCGCTGCTGCAGAACCCGGCCGTGGCCGCCAAGATGATCGCCACCCTCGACCATATCAGCGGGGGACGCGCGGGCCTCAACATCGTCGCCGGCGCCTACAAGGACGAATTCGAACAGATGGGCGCCTGGGATGACGCGCTCGACCACGACGGCCGCTACCGCCTGACCGAGGAGTGGACCACGGTCGTCAAGCGGCTGTGGAAAGAAGAAAGCGTCGACTTCGCCGGCGAGTTCTTCACGATGAAGGACTGCCAGTCGGCCCCCAAGCCGCTGAGCCAGCCGCGTCCCAGCATCATCTGCGCCGGCATGTCCGAGCGCGGGTTCCAGTTCTCGGTGCGCGAGGCCGACGCGGTCTTCGTCGGCGGCCGCACCCCCGACGAGCGGCGCGACGCCAGCCTGCGGGCCAAGGCCGCCGCCGAGCGCCTGGGCACGACGATCCGCACCTACGCCATGTGCACGATCGTCCACGGCGAGACCGACGCCGAGGCCGAGGCCACCGCCAAGCGCTATGACGAAGGCGCCGACATCGACGCGATCATCGCCATGCTGCAGAGCTGGGGCATGGGCGGCGGCGACCTGCGCGCCAAGGCCCTGGCGACCGGCGCCTTCATGACCCAGACAGCCATCGGCTCGCCGGCCACCTGCGGCGAGAAGATTCGCGAGTTCGTCGACTACGCCGAGCTGGACGGCCTGATGCTGATCTTCCCCGACTATGTCGCGGGCCTGACCATGTTCGGCGCCGACATCCTGCCGGGCCTGCGCGCGGTCTATTCGTGAACGCCATGAGCCCGACCGTGGAAGCCTCCGACGACCTGGCCGGCTGGATCGCGCCGGGTCGCACGGCGGTGCTGATCATCGACATGCAGGTCGATTTCGCCTCGCCCAACGGTGCGCTGGGGGGCTTCATCGACATGAGCGTGGTCGAGCCGGCGCTGTCGGCGGCTGAAAAGCTGGTCGCCGACGCGCGCGCGGCCGGCGTGCCGGTGGTGTTCGTCGGCCTGTCGACCACGGCCGAGACCGACTCCCCGGCCTGGAACGAGCGCATGCGGCGGCGCGGCGGCGATCCCGACGTCGATGCGGCCCTATGCCGGGCAGGGCAGGTTGGATCTGAGTTCTACGGTCCCAAGCCGCTGTCGGGCGAACTGGTGGTCCACAAGACCCGCTATAGCGGTTTCGTCGGCACCGATCTCGACATCCAGCTGACCAAGCTGGGCGTCGACACCCTGGTGGTGGCGGGCCTGACCACGGAATGCTGCGTCGACGGCACCGTCCGCGACGCGTTCAACCTCGACTACCACGTGTTCGTCGCCGCCGACGCCTGCGGCGCCTACGAGGCGGACATCCATGAGGCGTCGCTGAAGGTGATGGCGCTGAACAGCGCCATCCTGACCGATACGGCGGCGATTGCCAGCGCTTGGAAAGGGGCTGCTTGAGTATGGCCGATGGATTTCCCCCGATGGGCGCCAGCGCGCCCTATCAGGTCACCGACGAGGACCGCGCCGCGATCGCCGCCGCGATCAGCCAGGACGAGATCGTCGAACTGGCCCTGACGCTCGGCAACATTCCCGCCCCCTCGGGCAAGGAGCTGGAGGTCGCCAACTACGTCTACGACTGGATGGCGCGCGAAGGCTTCTCGCCGCGCAAGGTCGGGGCCACGCCCGAACGTCCGAACATCATCGGCACGCACGGCGGCAAGGGGATCGGCAAGAACCTGCTTTTCACCGCCCACCTCGACACCGAGGCGCCGACCTGGAACCCCGACCTGGACGCCTACAAGTACGGCCCCGAGACCATGGCCAATCCCGAATGGGAAAAGTGCTGGCTGGAGGACGGCAAGCTGTACGGCTATCCGATCGCCAACGATCGGGGCCCGATGAGCTGCTTCCTGATCGCCGCCAAGGCGCTGAAGACGGCGGGCTACGAGCTGGCGGGCAAGATGTATCTGACCGCCTGTCCCGGCGAGATCGGCCCCGAGCCGATCGAGGAGCATCGCGGCGTCGCCTATATGGGCAAGGACATCGGGGCCCACTACCTGTTCCACCACGGTGGGGTCGCGCCCGACTACGCCATCGCCGCCGAGGGCTGCGACTTCGGCCTGACCTGGGTGGGCTGCGGCTATGCGGTGTTCCGGTTCCAGGTGTGGGGGGAGGGGGTCTTCACCCCGCTGCTCGATCAACCCGAAACGGCGTCCAAGCACCCCAACCCGATCTACAAGATCGGCAAGCTGACCGACGCCATCCACGCCTGGAGCGGCGCGTACGAGAAGAACAATCGCTACGACAGCCCCGGCGGCGTGGCCCAGCCCAAGTCGCAGATCGCCTCGATCCGCGGCGGCATTCCGTTCGCGTTCGGGGCCGGCACCGAGTTGGTGAACCTGTATCTCGAGGTCGGGCTGACCCCGAAGCAGAAGGTGGCCGAGGTCCAGCACTCGCTGGAGGCCATGGTCCGCGACAACGGCCTGGGCCGGATCGACATCGAGCCGGTGGTGGTGCGCCACGGCTTCGAGGCCGACGCCCGCGAGGTGGCCCCGCTGGTCGCCGCCGTCGACGACGCCACCAAGCTGAGCTTGGGCCATCCCGTGGCCCTGGCCAACCCGGTCTATTCCAGCATGTGGCGCGACCAGAACGTCTTCAACATGCACCGCATCCCGGCCATCACCACCGGCTTCCGCCGCTGGCGGCCCACACCCCAGGACCTGGTCGACAGCGCCCTGGTCTACGCCCTGACCGCCCTGGCGGTCTGCGGCCGGGCCAGCCCCGATGAAAGCGCCAAGCGTCCGGCCTCGGCGGTCTATCCCGACAACCCGTTTGGGAACGAGTGACATGGCGGTGGCTGTCAGAGAGCCGGCCCCCGAGCCGCACGACTTCCGCAAGGCCATGGGCAGTTTCGCGGCCGGGGTGACCGTGGTCACCGTCTGTCACGACGGCCGGCTGGTGGGCACGACCGTGAGCGCCTTCAGCTCGGTGTCGATGGACCCGCCGCTGGTCATGGTCTGCCTCAAGCGCGACAGCCGCACCCTGGCGGCGCTCAGCCAGGCCAAGACGTTCTGCGTCAACATCCTGGCCAGCGACCAGGGCGATCTGGCCTACCGCTTCGCCAAGAGCGGGGCCGACGACCGCTTCGCCCTGACCGCCGTCGAGGCGGGTGTCTGCGGCGCGCCTCTGCTGGCCGGGACCACCGCGGCCGTCGAATGCGAACTGCACGCCGCCCACGACGGCGGCGATCACGAAATCCTGGTCGGCCGCGTCCTGCGCGTCGTGGTCGACGAAGCCAAGGCCCCGCTCGTCTATGTGCGCGGCGGCTTCCTGAACGCTTAGGGGGAGCGGTTTCACATGACCTACGACGTACTCGACGTGAAGCCGATGACCCGCCGGATCGGCGCGGAGATCTTCGGTGTCGACCTGGGCAAGCCGCTGACCAATCGGCAGTTCGAGGAGGTCCATCAGGCCCTCACCCAGTACCAGGTGATCTTCTTCCGCGACCAGGAGATGACCCACGACGCCCACAAGGCGTTCGGTCGCAAGTTCGGCGACCTGGCCATCCATTCGGGCGTGCCAGGCCTGGCCGAGCATCCCGAGATCGTGGCCATCCACGCCGACGCCAATTCCAAGTTCGTGGCCGGCGAGAACTGGCACTCGGACCTGACCTGCGATCCTGAGCCGCCTCTGGGCAGCATCCTCTACATGAAGGTCTTGCCTGACGACGGCGGCGACACCTGCTTCGCCAGCATGTACGCGGCCTATGAGACCCTGTCGGACAAGATGAAAGCCTATCTGGAAGGGCTGTCGGCCGAGCACGACGCCAATCCGGTGTACAAGGCGATCTTCCCGGACATCGACCGCAAGTACAATTGCTCGGTCCACCCGATCGTCCGCACCCATCCGGTCAGCGGCCGCAAGAGCCTGTTCGTCAATCCGTCCTACACCACCCGGATCATGGGCGTGTCGAAGGCCGAGAGCACGGCGATCCTGAACTTCCTCTACCAGCACGCCCAGAACCCGGACTTCCAGGTGCGCTTTCGCTGGAGGAAGAACTCGGTGGCCTTCTGGGACAACCGCTGCACCTGGCACCAGGCGATCTGGGACTATTTCCCGGATACCCGCACGGGCTACCGGGTGACGGTGGCGGGCGACAAGCCGTTCTGATCGTGTCGCCCAGCGACCGCCGCGTCCTGCTGCTCGGCGCGGCCGGGGGCATAGGCTCGGCTATCCGCCAGGGCCTTGCCGGCCGCCACGGCTTGATGCGTCTGGCCGATATCGCGCCGATGCCCCCGGCGGGCGAGGGCGAGGAGATTGTCCACGCAGACCTTCTCGACATCCCGTCCCTGGTCGTGGCCATGGCCGGGATCGACACCGTCGTCCACATGGCTGGCGTGCCGGTCGAGCCCGAGACCAACGCCTGGGAGCAGGTGCTGCCGGCCAATATCGTCGGGGTCCACAACCTGTTCGAGGCGGCGCGGCTGGCGGGCGTGAAGCGCGTGCTGTTCGCCTCGTCGCATCACGCGGCCGGCTTCCATCGCCGCGACACGCCGACGGTGGAGACGATGGTCCCGCGCCCCGACAGCTACTACGGGGTCAGCAAGGTGTTCGGCGAGGCGATGGGCCGAATGTACGCCGACAAGTTCGGCCTGCAGGTGCTCAGCTTGCGGATCGGCGCCTATCGCGACAGGCCGTCGGACGTTCGCCAGTTGTCGGTCTGGATCAGTCCGCGCGACATGGTCGAATTGGTGAGATGCGGGATCGAGGCGGCGGATTTCGGCTATGCGACCGTGTACGGCGTCTCGGCCAACACGCGGCGTTTCTGGGACAATTCAGCGGTGGCGTTTCTCGGCTATGCGCCGAAGGACAATGCCGAGGACTGGGCCGGTGAGGTGCTGGCGGGGCCGCCGGAAGATCCGGTCGCCGCGCCGTTCCAGGGCGGCTGGTACTGCGCCAAGGATTTCGTGGGAAAGTCTTAGGGGCGGAGCACACTGACTTGCCCCCACCTGACCGCTTCGCGGTCTGTCCGCCCCCATAGGGGGCGGAGGCTAGATCGCGCGTCCTCCGCCCCCTATGGGGGCGGACAGGCGACGTAGTCGCCAGGTGGGGGCAAGTGGGTGTGACCCTATTCCCGCGTGAAGCTCTCAGGCACTTCCGGGTTCGCCCCCGCCTTGCCCCACAGCACGATCTCATTCCCCCACGGGTCGCGGAAGGCGTGGTTGTAGCCGTTGAACTCAGCCCAATAGTGGTCGCGCCACAGCAGTTCCGCGCCCAGCTTCACGGCCGTGCCCAGGATGCGGTCGGCGCTGTCGTCGTCGCTGATCAGCACCCAGATGCGCGGCTTGCGGCCGTCGGTCGACAGGCCGCGCGGTTCGACGCCGGCGGGCTCGGGATGAGGGCGGGCGTTGGCGGCCTTGAAGATCCCCAGGTGCAGGTTGCCGATCTCGCTGTCAGTCCCGTCGCTTTTCTTGAAGAAGCCGCCGGGCACCATGCGGTGGTACTCGCCCTTGGGCCGGGCGTCGTTCTCCCAACCGAAGACCTCGGCGTAGAAATTGCCGGCGGCGTCCGGGTCTTCCGAGGCCAGGTCGACGAAGATCAGGGTGTTGGTCACGGGGGTGTCCTTGCAACGTTCGGGGGGCCGCCCTCGTCCTTCGACAGGCTCAGGATGAGGGCGAATGCGAGGGCTGTTCAGTTGAAATCCTCATCCTGAGCTTGTCGAAGGACGAGGATTTCACAGCTCATTTGAAGCCGATCGACAGGGTGAGGTCTTTCCAGGCGTCGATGTCGGCGGCCAAGCCGGCCGCGGCGTAGCCGGCGTATTTCAACGCGTCGTCGCCCAGCAGCAGGTGCAGGGGCGGGGCGTCCGCGTCGGCGATGGTCAGGATGGCCTGGGCGGCCTTGGTGGGATCGCCCGGCTCGTGGCCGGCGTGGTCGGCCATGATCCGCTCGGCGTCGCGGGCCAGGCCGTCATAGTCGGCGATCTTGCTGGCGACGATGGCTTTGGAGCCTGTGGAGAAACTGGTGCGCAGGCCGCCCGGGGCGATGTTGATCACCTTGATCCCCAGCTCGGCGACCTCGGCGGCCAGGGTCTGGGTCAGCCCCTCCAGCGCCCACTTGCTGGCGCAGTAGACGCCGGTGCCGGCCCAGACGGCCAGGCCCGAGACTGAAGTGACGTTGATGATCCGCCCGTCGCGGCGGGCGCGCATGGCCGGCAACACCGCCTTGAGCATGGCCAGCGGGCCGATGACATTGGTCTCGAACTGAGCGCGGACCTCGTCGAGCGAAGCTTCCTCCACCGCCCCGACCAGGCCATAGCCGGCGTTGTTGACCAGGATATCGATCCGGCCGGCGACCGCCTCGGCCTGGAAGACGCCTTCCTTCACCGCCGCTTCGTCGGTGACGTCCAGCACCAGGGCGTGGCCGCCCATCCGTTCGAAGGCGTCGGCGTCGGCCGTCTTGCGCACCGTGCCGAACACGAGGTCGCCGCGCGCCAGGGCCGCCAGGGCGATCTCGCGCCCGAGCCCGCCGGACACGCCGGTGATCAGCCAGGTCTTGGTCATGGAAACTCCCGAAATAGATCCTCCCCCTCTGGGGGAGGTGGCCCAGAGGGCCGGAGGG